>SACH01000179.1 GCA_009928645.1 Gammaproteobacteria bacterium
CGCCGTCATCAGCTACAACCCCAAGAAGCACAGTTACCGCCTGGCCCCGGGGGACAGTCGCGGCCTGGTGTATCTGAATGACGAAGAGGTGTTGGGCGCAATGGAGGTCAAGCCCTACGACCGCATCGAGTTGGGGAAGACGGTGCTGCTCTTCATCCCCTTCTGTGGGGAACGCTTCACCTGGGAGGTCCAGCCGCCCGCGTAGGCAGGGCCAAAAGCCACCATAACCTCTCACGCTTGCCCTGGAGGGGCCGATATGAAACCTGATGCCTCCTTATCCCCGGTCCGGTCCCCTTGGGTGGGCCTGCTCGCGATCCTGTTCACCAGCCTGCTGGCAGCGGCCGAGCCCGCCAGCCTGCGGATCACCCAGGTCCTGACGCAGGGCACCGACCTCACCGCCTACGTCGCGGTGCGGGATGAGTCCGGTGGGGTGGTCAGTGGCGATACCCTCCTGCAGGCCAAGGCCACCCTCGGCACCCAGGTCGCCGAGATCGTCTCCGCCCAGCCCTTTGCCGCCACCGGGGAAGGGGTGCTCTACCTCTTCTTGGTGGACATCTCCCGCTCGCTGGACAATGCCCAATTTGAGCGCCTGCGACAGGCACTCAAGGACTGGGTGGCGGCGCTGGGTGAGAAGGACCGGGCCGCCCTGCTCGCGTTTGGGGAAGGGGTCAGCACCCTGGTCGCCCCCACCGCGGACCGGGCGGCGCTGAATACCGCGATCGCCGGGTTGAGCCCCAAGGACCACCGGACCGCCCTGCATCAGGCGTTAGCCCAGGGCTTGACCCTGGGCCAGCAGACCGGGGGGGACCTGCCCTCACGGCGGGCGATCGTGATCCTGAGCGATGGCCAGGATGACGCCCCGGGGGGCATGACCGCCGAAGAGGTCGAGCAGCGGTTCGGCGAGGCGGCGGTGCCCATCTACGCCATCGGCTTCAGCAAGGGGCGCGACCGGGCCGCCCGGGACGCGGGCCTGGCCGCCTTGGGTCGTTTTGCCCGGCGTTCCGGGGGCCTGTTCGTCGATGCCAGCGCCGGCGATCCGGGGGCGGCCTATGCCGCGATGCGGGAGTGTATCCGCGCCGTCGACCGCTTGCAGCTCACGTGCGCCGACTGCGTTGCCGATGGCAACCGCTACCGGTTGCAGATCGCCCTGCCGCATGCGGGCCGCACCCTGACCGATGGCGTGGATCTGCGGCTTTACCCCGCCCTGTTGGCCACGGCGGCCCCGGTCGCGCCCGCCACCACACCGGCCGCGCCCGCCACCACACCGGCTGCGGAAGCGACGCCTGCCCCGGCGCCCGCGGCGGAGGGCAGTCCAGCGCCTGCCGGGGAGGCCAACCCACCGGCGTCGGCGGACGCGAGCCCGTCGTCCGCCGGGGAGGCCAGCCCACCGCCTTCAGCGGATGCCACCCCATCGCCCGCGGTGGATGCTACCCAGCCACCCACGGCGAGTGCCACCCCATCGTCCCCAGCCGCAGCCTCTCCACCGCATGCAGGAGACGCCACGCCACAGGCAACGACGGCTGATGGGGTCCCCGCGGGCTCTTCACCGCCCGCCGCCGGGTTCAGCGCCTTCTTCAAGGCATGGTGGCCCTGGCTGGTGGGGGGCGGTGCCGTCCTGGTGATCGTCCTCATCGCCCTGGTCGCTCGGCGGAAGCCCCAGCCCACCTTGGCAGCGGTCCCCGCGCAACCCGTGGTGCCCGCCGTGGCGACTGACCCGCTCCCGCAGGTGCAACCCGCCGCGCCCCTGCCCGAGGCGACCCGACGCTCACCGCCCGCGCCCAGCGGTCCGACCCTGACCCTGGCCTTCATGAATGGCCCGCGCCGGGGTGACACCGTACCCCTGGTCATGGCCCCGGAGGTCGTCGTGGGCCGGACCGCGGCGTGCACCTTGACCCTGGCCGGCGATGACGAAGTCTCGGGGCGCCATGCCCGGTTCTTTATCCAGAGCCGGCGGCTGTTGCTGGAGGACCTGGGTTCGACCAACGGCACCTGGCTCAATGGCGTGCGCCTGGTCGCCCCCTCGCCCCTGTCCCCGGGGGATGTCCTGCAGTGCGGTCAAACCGAACTGCGTTTCATCGGGATCGGCCATCAGGCGGCAAGTGCCGGGGATGGGGCCTGATGCCCAAGACCCAGGTCCTCCCCGCGCCGGGCGTGGCGCCCGGTCCTTGCTCCGGGAACGCCCCAGCGGGCGGCGCCACGCAAGCGCCAAGCCCCCGGCCGGGCAACGCCCAATGGATTGGCGCTCGCGAGGAGCAACAGGACGCCTTCGGCTTCGCCGGTTTCGATGACCGCGGCCAGGCCCGAGATGAGGCCGTGCTGGCGGTGGTCGCCGATGGCATGGGGGGCCTGAGCGGGGGGCGGGCGGCCAGCCAGGGGGCCGTCTCCGCCTTTCTGGCCGCCTGGCAGGCCCGTCCCGCCCAGCAACCGGTCCCGGAGTGTCTGCTGGTCGCCATCGAGGCGGCCAACCGCGCCGTCCATCAACTGGCCTGCGCCACCGCCGGTGAGGGCGAGGTCGGCACGACCCTGGTCGCGGTGGTCATCACCGGCAATCAGCTTTACTGGATCGCGGCGGGGGACAGCCGGATCTACTGGTACCGGGCCGAAGATGGCTCCTTGACGCCCTGCAACGAGGAGCACAACCTGGCCCTGCAACTGTGGCGGCAGGCCCCCGACGCCGGCATGAGCGCCGATGAGATCGCCCACTACCCAGGGCATGATCATCTGATCAGCTTCCTGGGCTTGGCGGCGATCCCGGAGATCGACCGCAATGTCCGGCCCCTGAGCCTGCAACCCGGCGATTGGCTGCTGCTGTGCAGCGATGGCGTCGATGGCACCCTCAGCCTGGAGGACCTGACGGCAAGCCTCGCGGGCGATCCCCAGCGGGCCGCCGAAGGCATCATCGCCCGGGTCCAGGCCCAAAACCGCCCCCATCAGGACAATGCCACGGTCGCCATCCTCGCCTTCGCCGAGCCCAACGCCGGGGTTGGCGTCTTGGCGTCTGAGCCACCGACACGCCGGCGCTCCGCGGCGCCGATTTCTCGGCCGGCCAAAAGGCGGGCAAAGACCGCCATGCTCGTCGGCGGTGGACTGATCCTCGCGGGCTTGTTGGGGATTGGCGGCTGGTACGCCCTGCAAGAGCCCTCCCAGCAGGGGCTGTCCCCGCAAGGTCCCGCGGATAAATCCTCTTCGCCCGGCGCGGCGAGGATCAGTCAACCCCTTGAGATACCGCCCCGTGCGGAACCAGAGGGTTTACCGGTGCAACCAGCGGCGGATGGGCAAGCGCCTGAGCCGGGCGCGCTAGCACCCGCCGGTGTCCATTCTCCAGTCAATGGTGAAGCCGCTGAACCGGCAGTACCCGTAGAACCCCCTGAACCTGATGATGGGCGTCCTGAGTCTCAGACGCCAGCGCCTTCACCACCGGCGGAGAACAAGGAGGATGGCATCCAGGCTCATCCTGCCGGTCAGGATACGCAACCGACTTCACCCCAGGCGCTGAATCAGCCGGGCGCCCAGTTCCCGCTTGAGGGAGCCGATCAGCACGGGACCACGAAGGACAAGCGCGCCGCAACGCCCGCGCATCCCGTCCAACCCCCACCTGGATCAGGGCGGTTTCCTCCCTATCCACCCCCGCCGTACCCGCCGCACAGAACGCCTTGACCATGAGCATGCACCGCAAATTCACTATCGGCCGGGACCGGACCTGCGACATCCCCCTGGCCGACGATTCCGTGAGCAGTCGCCATGCGGAACTGGAATTTCTCCAGGACGGCAAACTGCTGCTGACCGATTGCCGCAGCACCAACGGCACCTTCCTGCTGGGAACGGGCGGTGAGGCACGGCGCATCAGCCAGAGCCTGGTGTCCCCCTTGGACCAGGTTCGCCTGGGCGGCGTGACCCTGGCGCTGCGTGACCTGATCGAGGCGTTGCGACTGAAAGCCGCGATCCCGGTGCCCGGGGCGCTCGGAGTGCCGCCCGGCGAGCCCGAAGCGCCGCGCGTCAAGGGGCACCACTTACTGCGTTGTCCCTGTGGCGGGATCAAAGCTGCCGATGCGCCCTGCCCGGAGTGCGGCCGATGAACCCCCTCTATGCCTATTTGTGGGACCGGCCCCGCGCCTGGGCCATCCTGCTGATCGCCGTGCTGGTGACCGTGCTTTTCATCGGGGTGCTAAGCCAAGTGCTGACCCCGGGCGGGGCGGCGGCGCTGGTGATCCTGGACTATCAAGGCACGCCACCGCCGAATTATCCCTTCCTCTACCCCTTCACCATCCAGAACCTGACCCACCTGCTGCTATTCCTGGGGCTGGGGGAAGTCTTCCGCCGCTGGCGCGCCGCCGCCCACGAACGCGCCTTGTTGACCCAGGGCCTGCTGCCGGAGGAGTACAGCGTCGTCCTCCAATCCCACGATCTGCCGCCGATCCGTGCCCGGGTGGCGCCCCTGCATGATGGGGAGCGCGGGTTTCTCCCCGGCCTGATCGACCTCTGCATCCTTCAGTTCCTGGCCAGCCGCTCGGTGGACCAGACCGTCTCCGTTCTCAATTCCAGCCTGGAATTGCTGATGCACCGGGTCGATCTGCGCTACCACCTGTTACGCTATCTCACTTGGGCCATCCCCACCGTCGGCTTCATTGGCACTGTCATCGGTATCTCCCTGGCCCTGGCCATGATCGATCCCAGTGCTGGCGTCCAACCCTTGGGCGAGATCGCCCTGGCCCTGGGGGTGAGTTTCTACACCACCCTGGTCGCCCTGGTGGAAAGCGCCATCCTGGTGTTCTTCATGAACCTGGTGCAGGTCAGGGAGGAACTGGCGGTGAATGACGCCGGGCACTATACCCTGACGAATCTGATCAATCGGTTGTATGCGGGGGGGTGAGTTGT
>SACH01000180.1 GCA_009928645.1 Gammaproteobacteria bacterium
CCGCCCTTCGATCCGCAATTATCCATCGTGACCTCTGTCTATGACGTAAAACGCGAGACGATGCGCCGCGCGCTGGATCCGGTTGACAGCCGGCCGGCGGATGATGCAGATGAGGACCAGTAGCCAGAATGAAACAGGGGTAAGGAAACAGAGCATCCCTGAGAGGA
The DNA here is from genome assembly GCA_009928645.1 of Gammaproteobacteria bacterium. Classification (GTDB taxonomy): domain Bacteria; phylum Pseudomonadota; class Gammaproteobacteria; order Chromatiales; family Chromatiaceae; genus M0108. The sequence goes on from SACH01000180.1 coordinate 168, forward strand.
TCAGAGCGCCATCAAAGTTTTCACGAGTTGTGGCATAAACCCGGTCCGTGCCGGCTGGTCTTCTAAACCAAGCAATTGGTACACCTGGCCGCCAATGCCTGGCCGGACCTCCCCGGTTTTCGTGCGGTAATCGTCCACGGCGAAATAGACGAACTCGAATAAATCCGCGATCGCGGGCGGAAACTCGTCGCGTAGAGCGTTTTCAGCCCCGATATACATCACCGGAGAGACGACAAAAATCCTCTTCGGGGAGGTTTGTTCGATCAGAGCCAGAATATTCGTTCTGACGACACAGCTTGATGAAATAATCGACTTAACCACGACGAGATAGTCGGCATCCTGGTATCCAGGTTGCAAATAACGATGGACGACAGGCGCAATGCTACCATTGTTGAGGGGGTAGTGATTATTCCAAAAAATGGCCGCCAGGATGTCTCGTGAGCTGCGCAGCGATTCGATGACGCCCGCCGCCAGATAATCGGCGTCTTCCGCGGTGGCGACAACGAGGCATTTGCTTCCAATGGGTATGCTGCCGTCAACAATGCGACCGAGTTGGCGCCCGATATCGGTCATGGACGCGCGATACGCGCTCGGCTCCCGGGTGCTTTCCAGCAGAGTGTTCAGGGCGTTCTTTGCGCCCTCGTCGGCACAAGACGCGAATCTACGGTGCGCTTCTGGAGTACCCATGGTTGACACCCAAGTTTCAGTTTGCCAATTCTGGCGCCGCCTGCAACATCAGATACGACAGCACCTGGTTTAAGGTTTGCGCCGTTGCCAACGCGGCCGGCATCTGCGCCTCGATCTCCACCTTCATTGCGATCGATAGTCCGCGGTAGGTCACGACATAGCGCCCGGCCTCAATGTGCAGTTCGAGCCCTGCGTACTGCGAGCACAGGCCCGTGAGCCACGGTGGGGGCGGCCCTGGCGTGGGGTCAAGGCCCAGGAACAGATCGGGCTTTGATATGTGTCGTGCCTGGCGCACCAGGTCATCTAATCGCGCAGCCGCCTGCGCCGAGTGCCACACCCCGAGCAGAAGCGTAAACACGGCGTTGGCGGTCGATACATCGTCCGATCCGCAGATCACCTTTAAGTTTTCTCTGACTGTATCCTCTCCGAATATGAGCTGCACGCTGGCAGGAAAATAGGGAAAGTACTCGCACCGGAAGGAGGCGCGTCCGCATTGGCTAATCTTATGGCGATTCGCCTCGGCCATGCTTGGGCAGGAGACCACGAGCACTTGGTTGCTCGTATCCACTCTGTGAAAATCGCGATCGATCACGGTCTGCCTGGCGAATCGTTCTGCGTGCGTTGGCGTCCATCGCGCGGCATCCCCGGATGAGTTCTTCGCTTGGTAATTGGTCTTGGTGTTATTCGACCGTTGCCGCAGACAGAGATCGTCGACGTAGCTGAACTCTTGGGCTGACAACGTAAAGTCGGCCAGGTTGTCTTCACTCGCAACGATTTCGCAGATTTTCGCCACGGCAAAGAAATTTTCGTACACACCGCCTTTCTGGTTGTTGTCACCGCCAGTCCTGATAGACCTGAGCTGTATTACCGCATCGCCGCCAAATTGCTGTTCGACGAATGCCTCTATCGCTTCAGTCTCGGCGCCATCACCAAGCATCATAGTAGGAAAATGCGATGTGTTTGCAGAAATATACTGTTAATTTAGCTTGACGCAACCTTATGTCAACATTTATTGAGGGCAAGTGCGGCTCAGATCATAGACGCTCCCTCCCGCTCCCCCTTTAGGCGGGGTGGTTAGCGGACGGCAGTTCCGGTGCAAGACCGCGCGTGACACAGGGAACCTTGTGCACCACTGCGACGTTGATTCTCCCCCACTCCCCCCGGGCTGGCCAGCCTACGGCCGCTAATCGACCCAGATTCCGTCAGGAAACAGCCGCAAGGGCAGGCCAGGCTGCTCGACCGCGATGAAGCCGGACAGGACGCAGGTGTCCGCGCTGGCGGTCGTCCTACTGAACGGCATCGACCTGGGCGTCCTGTTCCCAATCGGCGACGAGATCGCGAATAGCCAGGTGGTCTTTCCCGAGCACTTCCCCAAGGAAGGCGAGCGAGGCCTCGCCGCGCTCCCAGGCCACCCGGGCCAGGGCCTCGGTGCGGCGTCCGTAGGCGGGCGATTCCTGGAGGGGCTCGGGTTCTTGCCGATCCCACCCGCGCTGTTTTACGATCCCCCAGAGGCGCGCGTTGTCCGCCTTGTTCAGATACCCCTCCTGGTGCAGACGGGTCAACAGGCTGGTGAAGGAGACCCGGAACAGGCGCTTGAGCCGTATGACATCGGTCGGGGTGATCCGCCCCAGGGTGCCGGCATGCTGCCGCAGGGCGCCATCGGGTACCAGGAAGGCGCCGGCAAAGGTATTAGCGATCTTTTCCTCCGGCGTGGCCGCCGCCCCGCGGGTCCGGTAGGGCGCACCCGGCTCCCGGTAGACATCCCGATGAAAGATCAGGTGCGCGTACTCCTGCATCACGCAGAAGATCTGGTGCTCGATGGGCAACCCAGGGTGGGTATTGACGAAGATGCCTGCCCCCAACGCGGCGCTGAAGGCGGAAAAGCCGGACAGGACGTTGCCCGCCACGGGCTCCGCGGCGAAGGGAATCACCCGGATATCGAGACTTTCCAGCAGGGCCACGGGATCGCTCACCGGGGCCCGATCGCCGATACCCAGGCGCCCGCGCTCCTCTTGGGCCACGGTCCGCGCGATCTGCAACTCGCGCGGACCGGCCTTCGTCAAGGGTTCGGTGGGTGGGAGGCCCCGGCCGCGGTCCGCCGCGAGCCCAGCAGCGATTTCCAGGTCGGCGATGGCGGCCAGTCGGTCCAATAGGTGCTGTTTCAGCGCCAGATCGACCGCCTGCGGATTATCCGCACGGAACGCCAGCGCCCGACCCTCGGTCTCCCGCAGGTCGTAGAAATAGGTCACCGGCCGCCCATAGAGATCGGCCATCGCCACTAACTGCACGCCATCGAACGGGACCCTTCCATGTTCCATACTGGCCAGGGTCTGCCGGGCGATGCCCAACCGCTCCGCCACCGCCGACTGAGCCAGGCCGGCCGCCTCCCGTGCGCTGAGGGCGCGCGCTCCCATCAAGTTCTGGATGTCCATGGCCGGTCCGCCCCTGTTAAATTTGCTTAACAACCATGATGCCCTTTCAGCCTAATGTTAGTATTTTATGACATCCAGGTCTGAATAAGTTTGCCGTCGAGGCCGTTTATTCGCGTTTGCGACCCACGAATCCGCTGTGATCCCCTAATCATCCTCCCCAATCGTCCCCACCACCCACCGCCCCGCTCAAATCCACGAAAAAGCTCTCACTCCCCTCCTTAACCCGGTCCACCCGCACTAGGACGCCGACCGATTGCACCCGCTGCCCAGCCGCAATGGTCAAACTCCCGCTCTTGGCGACATAATCACTGCCCGCCTGGGCCGTCCCATTGGCGGTCGCGTACTTCACCGTCACCGGGCTGGTACTGGCGAGTGACAGACCGACCCGGAAATTGGCGGTGCGGGTGCCGCTGTGGCCCTCCGCCAGGGTGACATCGCCGATGGCCAGCACCGGCCCATCGTCATTGAGGATCATCCCCTGGCCCTGGGCATCCGCCAGGTTGGCGCCCGTGGCCTGGGTGAGATTGACGAACAGCACCTTGTTACCATCCCGCGCCAGGTCGCCCGTGACGGCAATGGCCAGCGTCTTGCTCGTCTGGCCCTGCGCAAAGGTCATCTGGCCCCTGGCGGCGGGGTAATCCTGGCTGGCCTGGGCCGTGCCGTTAGCCGTGGCGTAGCGAACCGTCACCGGCCCGGCGCTCTTGGAGCTGAGGGTGAGGGTAAAGGTCAAGGGGCTGGTGCCCGACTGGCCCTCGGCCCGCGCCGCGTCATTGATGCGCAGGGTCTGCGCCACGACGGCGGTAGGGACGATGAGATCCGCGAACACCGGCAGGTGATCCGCCGCCAGGGTACAGACCGTCGCCGCCAGGGGCGCCCCGGACAGGGGCAGGCCGCCCGGCCGGCCCTCGTCGGCGCAGTCATACACCCGGGTCGCCGGGCCGCACCTCGTCAGGGCGGGGCTGGTCAGCAGATTGTCGAGGCGCCGCCCCGACGCCTTGCGAGTCGCCAGACTGCCATCCAACTGCCGGACTTGAGATGGGCCGACACCAGGCCCAGCAGGTGGCCCTGACAGGTGACATCGACCCGGATTTCCGGCAGGAAGCGGGTCAGGTCATTGGCTTTAGCGTCCCCGGACAGCAGAGCGGCGGTCCAGAGGGTGCTGCGGGTGATGGGGAAGTCGGAGAGCAGGGCATTGCGCTGGGTGCCGAAGGGGCCGCCGGGGGCGATCTCGACGTAGGGATACTCCAGTTGCTGGGCGAGGGTCTGGAGGTTGCGGGCATCGGTCGCGCCGGCCACCTCCCGGATGGCCACCACATCCGCGTCGCTCCGCCCCAGCACGGCGGCCACCGCCTGATAGTGGGCGCTGCCGGGGGTCCCCACGGTCTCCAGGTTCCAGGTGGACACTCTTGACATCCTCCCCGCCCTAAAGAGACGGGGATTCCTACGGCGCTACGCACAAGCAAGCTCGCGAATAGTCGCTTCGGTGGGTTCCTGCTGCTGGCCTCTAACGAGGCTCACTTCACAGGCGATCCGGGCTGTGCCGAAGCACCCGGCGGAAGCGTCCGCCGTGTCCTGCC
>SACH01000181.1 GCA_009928645.1 Gammaproteobacteria bacterium
CAACAATTGCCTGATGCTGGCCATGCGCCGCCAGGAACGCTTGCTCCCGGCGGCGGTGATCACGGAGCTGCTCGACGAGCGGATCGCCGTGATCGAGCAGCAGGAGAAGCGCATAGTGAACCAGCCCGAACGCAAGCGCCTGCGCGACGCGGTGCTTGCGGAATTGCTCCCGCGGGCCTTCGTCCGTTCGCGCCTCGTGCGCGCCTACCTCGACCGCCAGTGGCGCGGCGTGGTGATCGACGCCGGCAGCGACAAGGCGGCGGAGGATGTCCTGACCCTGCTGCGCGAGACCCTGGACAGTTTCCCGGCCAAACCGCTGGCGACCGAGATCGATATCGCCGACCGGCTGAGCACCTGGGTGACGACCGGCGCCCCGCCCGGCTTCATGGTCGATGACAGTTGCGAACTGCGGGATCGGGCCGACGCCCAGGCGGTGGTGCGTTGCCGGGGACTGGACCTGAGCGCGCCGGAATTCAAGGCGCATCTCGACAACGGGATGCAGGTGGCATCGCTGGGTCTGGTGTGGAATGAGGAGCTGAGCTTCACCCTGGAGGCGTCGCTGACGCTCAAGCACCTGCGGTTCAGCGACGCCCTGCTCATGACCGAGGAGCCGCCCGCCGGGCCCGAGCAGGCGGCGCTGAACTTTGATACCGAAGCCACCCTCCTGACCGATCAACTCCGCTCGCTGCTGGGGGGGCTGACCCCGGCCCTGGAATTGACCCCGCCCTGAGCCTACGGGCGCCGCGCCCGGGGCGGGAAAGACGTCCTTGACCCGGCGCGGCGGGCCTTGCTATATGACCGCTTAAGCGCCCCGTGTGCCGCCGCCCCGGCGGGACTTGGCGTGCGCCTGGCGCGAGCTGAACGCCCTTCCCACCCAGCGCGCGGCCAACGCCGCCCGGTCACGCCACGCCAGCGTGCCGCGGTGTTCGCCGCTCCGCTCCCCAGAACGGTTCCCTGCGCGGCGCCGTTCGTCTCCACCCCGGCGGTGTGACGCGCCCCACGTCCCGCGCCCGCCGGCGGACCAGGTTTTCTGCGATCTCCGATCGCCTGGTAGCTGGCCAGTCCTAAACAGCGTCCACGCACTTCGTGCGCTTTTCCCACCGTGATGACCATCGCCCTGTGGCGACGGGTCCTGCCTGACTCACGGTCTTTTGTCTAACATTGAGCCCCAGGCGCTCATCTGAGGAACATGACATGGCTAACAACCAACACAACTACCCCTTCCAAACGGGCTACCGTGCCCATGGCCGGTCCTCTCACCCGGGCCAGCCGCGTCCACAGCAGACACCGTCCCCGAGCAAGCCCGCGCCCAAGAACAAGGGCCTGGCGTTGTTCATCTACGCCGTCAGCGTTGCCTGCCTGTGCTTCGGCACCGCCGTGGCCGTCATCCTGGTCCGCCGGGCCGGCCTGCCCACCCTGCTGGGGTTGGATGTCGAGGTGATCATCATGACCTCGCTCGGCGCCGGCTTCATTGCCGTCGCGCTGCGTCACGCCCCCCGTACGGGCGGCTTTTCCAAGCTGGCCCAGGAGACCATCGCCACGGTGTTCTTCCTGGCCGTGGGCGCCACGCTGGCCATGGATATGAGCCAGGCGGCCCTGCAAGCGGGCATGCTCGCCACCCTGATCGCTGCCTTGGCGATCATCTTCGTCGGCTTTCTGCTGTATAAAGCCTATCCCTAGGCTGGGGATGAAGTGGAGCGCGACGCGTCACCACGCGTTCGCCTCCCTTCATCGCCCGGCGGTCGTCGGCATGACGACTCACGGCGCTTCGGTTCCCCTCCCCGGCGTGGCCTGGTGGACAGGGAGACCGTTCGGGCGCTGCCAGCGGTCTTGGGCGCGGGCGTCCCCGCCCCAACGCCGCCACCAGCCCCCACCACGTTCGCGCACCCCGTGCGCTTTCCCCACCGTGATGACCCTTGCCTTGTGGCGACGGGTCCTGCCTGACTCACGGTAATTTCCCCCACCGAGCATCAGGCGCTCATCCGAGGAGCATCACATGACCAACAGTATGACCTGCAAGCCGTTCACCGTGATTGGCTTTGATCCGGACTCGTACCAGATCGTCTGTGTACACGTCCTGGCGGCTGATGGGTTACAGGCCTTTACCGCCGCGGCGCACCAATACGAGGACTGCGGCCTGGAGTTTGTCTCCGCCCACCCCGGGCATCTGCACGAAGACACGGACGTGTTCTTCCCCGGCGAGGGCCTGGTGGACGGGGAGACTATCCTGGCCCAACCCGAGGTCTTTGGGGCATTCAGCCCGGAGGCCACCACCGTCGACTGACCTGACCGCCGCCTTGGCGATCAGCTTTGGCGGCTGCCAGCTCACGAACATCCGTCCGCAGCCGGAGGATGAAGCGGAGCGCGACGCGTCACCACGCGTTCGCCTCCCTTCAGCGCCCGGCGGTCGTGGCGACTAAGGAACCCGTTGTGGTTCCTTTTTTTTTGCCTGCCCAGATGGCCACGCGGGCCGCATTTCCACGCGGCCGCCCCCGCTAGCGGTCCGCCATCCCCCGCCACACGTCCAGCGCCCCGTCCGCCTCCAGCAGTCGCAGCACGCCCGGATAGCACACGACCTCGCCGTCCGGGCGCTGGGGCGGCAGGTACTTGACATCCTCCCCGTCTCTTTAGGGCGGGGAGGATGTCAAAAGCCCGATGTCGCATCCGCTGCGTATTCAACCACGCCATGCGCGCAATAGAGCACAGCGAACAGGCGAAAATCCTCCGGCGGGGTGCCCGGATTCGCCTCCACCGCAGCCGTGCGGGCGCTGGCCACGATCCAGGCGAGCCGCTCGTTATCCGGCAGTGCCTCGACTTCCGCCGTGGTTTCCACATCCCACGCAAAATGGTCGACGCCATAATCGGCGGTCAAATTATCAGGATAGAGCAGTTGCACCAGGCAAACCATGAGCGGTCTCCAACGATGAAAGCGCCGCGGAGGGACGGTAGAGCGGGGTGAACGGGTCACGCGGCCGCGCGACCATGGAGCCTATTCTACTATATAGTCGGTAATGACACAACCGCAAATGTGGTGAGCGGCGTCCCTGGGGCGGGCGGTAGGTCGCTGCCGTGCGCTTGTCATTACCGACTATTCGGGCTATGCTGCCTGTTATCCGACCTTCACCCAGGACCGCCCGCATGTCACCTCCCGGCTCCCCCTCCGCCACCCCGCGCGCGCGCCGCTCGGCCGCGCGAGACGCCTTCGCGCCGGCGCGCCACCTGTTGCTGGTCGCGGACACGATCACCCGGCTGCGCCGGGTGGACGTGGCGCGGCTTTTCGAGGATGCGGCGCTGGATACCCCGGCGAAGCAGCAGGCCATGGCCGACTATATCTGCACTCACCGTGCGGATCTGGCGGCTGAAGTGGCCGCGGTGCGGGCGGAGGGTGAGCTGGAGCCGACCGCTTAGTCGTGTCCCTGGCCGGCCGGGGGCGGAGCCCGGCGGCCTCCCACCCCCCTGGAGTCTTGACATGGCCACCTCCTCTGCGCCGCACGGGCTGGACCGGCCCGAAACCTACGCCGCCAACCCCGCCCTGGCCGCCCTGGCCCGGCGCCTGGCCGAGCGCGATTTTGCCACGCGCCCGGCGGGCAGCATCAGCCGTGACGACCTCAAGCGCGCGTACCTGGCAGGCAAATACGCCGACCAGGTCGCCGCCGCCCTGGACGCCCAGGCGACCAAGACCCAGCAGGATCAGGCCGCGGCGCAGGCCATTACGGCCCCGCCTGGCTACCGGATCACGGTCGGCCCCGCCACCATCAGCATCCAGGGGCCGTGGGACGACGGCCTGCACGCCAGTCTCAAGCGGGCGGGCGGTGCCTGGGATAGCCCCAGCAAGACCTGGAAGGCGCCAGCGGACAAGGCGGTCAGCCTCAAACGCATCCTGGCCCATTTTGCCAAGCGCGCGCCCGCGGCGGAGGCGGTGGCCGCCCGGAAGACGGCGCAAAGCCGCCAGGAGCTCCTGCGCTGGCTGGGCTATGTCGAGGACAAGGCCCCGACGGGCTATCTCTACCAGAACGGCGTCGATCAGCTCCGGGAGCTGGGTATCCACCAGCATCCTGACCTCCAGTCGCGCCTGGACGCGGCCCTGACCCAGGTGCGCGCCATCAAGCAGGCGGCGGCGGTGGCCCGGGAAGCGGCACGCCAGGCGCGGATCGCGGCGGCGCGGCGCGGCGACAAGCTCTATCTCAACGTCCCCTACGAGCAGCGCGAGATGGCCAAGCGCCATGGCGCGCGCTGGGATCCGGCGCGCCGCGCCTGGTATGTGTTCGACGCGGTGCCCGCCGCCCTGCAGGCGTTCGCGGGGCCGCCCGAAGTCACGCAGCGGCGCCTGTTTCCCCTGGCGGACCTGCCGCCCCTCCAGCAGGCGCTGCGCCTGGGTAGCCAGGTGGTGGTGTTTACCGGCATCGGCCAGACCCTGCGCATCAGCGCGGAAGACCCCAGCGTCCACGGCTCACAGGTGCTGGGCCACGAGGGGGAGCGCGGCGCTTTCGGCTACTACCGGCTGGCGACCGAGGAGGAGACGGCGGCCCTGGAGGCCCAGGAACAAGCGGCGCAAGCGGCGCGCGCGGCCAAGGCCCAGGTGCAGCAGGCCCTGGCGGCTCTGCGCGACACCTTCAGGCGCCTGGGCGAGCGGCCAATGGCCGCTGATGGCCAGCCGATGGCCGTGGACGGAGAACGGCTGCTCGACACGCAACATAGCTACGGCGGCGGTGACTGGTGGGTGATTCAGCCGGACGCCATCTGGTACATTGAAGGCGCGCAGGACGCGCGCCGACCCCCCAGCCCGGGTGCGTAGCTCGGCGGAGCAGAGGGCGCGAGGGCCTCTCTTCCGGCGTCCGCCCCGTC
>SACH01000047.1 GCA_009928645.1 Gammaproteobacteria bacterium
TAATATCAATGAACAGCATCAACTCTAAGTGTCAGCCCCACGGCCATCCCCGGCCCAGCCTTCTTCAAAGGACTTCAACCAAGAGCGCCCCATCGACACTCCATATCCACAAGCCTAACGAATTGCTCATTCAGCGTTCATTGGCCTCATCCCGATTGAACTTAAACTGACTCAGATCACGCTGATAAGTCGAAAAAAAGCCTCCAACCTGATCTTGCCCACCTGGCGCGGCCCCGCGACCACCTGGATGAAGCGGCGCGTCTCCGACAGTCAACGGAAAAGTGTCTTAAAATAGGTAGTTATATAAGTCATGACGATTTACTCAATGTCTTGAGTAAATTTACTCACTGGAACCTGGTAAGACAAATTTCGGGGAGGGCGACATCATGCAAGTCAATATGCTCCAAGCAAAAAATAACCTTTCCAAACTTGTGAAGGCCACCGTCTCCAGCGAGGAGGTCATCATCGCCAGCAATGGCCATGCCCAGGTCCGGCTGATCCCATGCACGGCCTTCCCAGGGTTACGCCATTGGGGCACCTTGGCGGGGCACTTCGTGGATGTAGATGCCGCTTTTTCTGAGCAAGTCGATACCGGAGTCGGCGAACTCTTCGGCCTGTCATGAAGTTGCTCCTGGATCCTTTTGACCGGCTGATCATCGCCCAGGCACGCACCGAAGCGCTTGTGGCGGTCTCATCGGATGCGCGATGGAGTATGTATGGCATTCCGCTGCGGCGCCCTTAGCGGGCGGAGCACCCCACGAGCTAGACCCGCATGCTGAGGAGCCAACTCCACCTCACAATCCGTTGACACGCGTCACGTGACACCCTAAGTTTCACGCATGATAAAAACCTTTGCCGATCGCGAAACGCAAGCCCTGTACGCGACGGGCAAGCTGAAGAGTCTGCCGCCAGCTATTCAGAAGCGCGCGGCACGAAAATTGGAGTATCTAGACCTCGCCGTCCGCCTGCAGGACTTGCTAGTACCCCCAGGCAACAGATTGCATGCGCTTACAGGCAACCGACAAGGCCAGCACGCCATCTCGATCAACGACCAATGGCGGATTTGCTTTCGTTTTGAGGATGGCGATGCCTATGACGTTGAAGTCTGCGATTACCACTAACCAGGTCAGCACCATGAGCATCGAGAACACCGGCATCAAACGCAGACCGACCCACCCCGGCGAGATCCTGCGTGAAGATTTTCTCCCCGATTATCACCTCAGTATCGCCGAACTCGCACGACACCTGAGCGTATCCCGGCAATCGGTCAACGAATTACTGAAGGAGCGCCGTGCCTTGACGCCCGCAATGGCTCTACGCCTTAGCCGGCTGTTTGGGAACTCTCCGGAATTCTGGCTGAACGCACAACGGGCGGTTGACCTATGGGACGCGGCCCAGGCCATCGAGAAAGAGGTGAGCCTGATCAAGCCCTTGGCCGCATAGAGTTGCGTGGTCTCGAATTGGGTTATGAATGGTGGTTCCACCTTGCCATTTCCCGCCGTTCAGTCAAACTTGCCGCAGAGACCCGATACACACCACTACCATCGTAACGCTCCCCCCCGTTTCCCCCGCTCCAACCCGACCACACGACCACACCACCACGCGACCTCGCTACCGTCCAACCGCCCCCACCCCTGCGCCAACCGGTGACCCCCATGACCGACGAAACCAAATCCACCCAGGACCGGCTGGTCCACGCCTATGAAGAGATGCTCAAACGCACCCACGCCGCCATGGAGCAGGCGGAAAAGGAGACCCTCCCCGCCCTGCGCGAGCTGCTGGACAAGGCCCGCGACAACATGGTGGAGCTGGGCGAACTGACCCGCGAGGAGGCGGCCAAGGTGGCCGACTACGTCGAGCGCGACATCAAGGAGGCCGCGGAATACCTGACCGAGACCGGCGCCGACCTGCGCCAGTGGTGGCGCTTCGACGTCAGCCAGGTGCAGGAGCGCATGCTGGAGATGTTCAGCAGCGTCGCCGACCAGACCAGCGTCCAGCTTCAGAACTGGGCGCGGCAGGCCCGCCAGGCCGTCGGCTACCACGCCGGGGAGATCACCGGCCCCGGCACCCTGGTCTGCACCGCCTGCGGCGCCGAGCTACACATGCAACAGACCGGCCACATCCCCCCCTGTCCCAAGTGCCACGGCCTCCTCTTCAAGCGCCCGGATGCCCCCAAGGAAACCGCGGGGCCGTCATAACCCTCCATCAACCTCCGGCATCGCGTGATGCCATGCTGCCTAGCCGACACCCGGGCGTGGTCGACAAGGTTAAGGTTCCCGGCCGCGCGCGGGATCGATGGCGGGTGGAAGGATCTGGCGAGACGCTCGCCTGCCAACCTCGGCCGGCCGATCATAGCCGGCCGAGCTCAGGCACCTTACTTACCCCGGGCGACGCAGGTGGCCTCGCACTCATCCCGGCTGATGAAGTGTAGCGACCCATGGCAAGGTCCGTAGCGGAAGGGCCGGCAGGTATCGCTGGGATAGTCATAGTAATAACCTGGGGTTTTACCAGCGCACTTACCCACCTGGGGCGTATCCACGCAGATGACGGGCAGGTCGTTAGTCGCTTGCTGGCTGGCGCAGCCTGAAAAAACGAGTAATGTCAATGCTGACAGCAAAAATAAGACGTATGAACTGATTAACCTTACCACTTAATGACCCCGAGCTTGCACTTGCGATGAAAAATGTTACACAGATGAATCATTGCAGCGATCTAATAGCACATTTTTTAACCTACTTCTTTGATTATATTGAAATCCCGGCGATTTTCTGAAAAGATCCAGCGGTCCCAAGTACTTACGGGGAAAACCGCACTCCCCTTACAAAAATCATCACAATTCGTCACTTCTGATCTCGAGGATCGACTTATAATGTTTTTGAGGCTGCCGTGCTCTGTGGATGACTGCAATTAGACGCTACTGCAAGATGGTAGCTCAAGCACTGAACAGCCTTACTCACCTCCGCCAACAGTATTCAATTACTTATGGTGGCCTGCTAAAACATACCTAAATAGTTCCGCATTGCAGAGGTTAATACCATGAAAAACTTTTTCCTTAAGCTCTGGAAGGATGAAGAGGGTGCCGAGATGGTGGAGTGGGCTATCGTTGTCGGTCTGGTGGTGATTGCGGCGATTGGTGCATACACTTTGTTAGGTCAAAAGGTCTCAAGTACAGCCACCGAAGTTGCCAACAAACTCGACACCGTTATAACCTAACGCCTTCCCTTTACTGCCGGCAAGGGTCTTCTCCCTTCCGGCAGGTCAAGGAAGATTTATCTCTATGTCAATTATAAACTACACCATCATGGTGGTGGCCCTATTTATAGCAGTCCTATTCGATATTACACGCCAAAGGATTCCAAATATACTGACGGTATCGGCGACTTTGATAGGACTTACCATTACTCTCATGACAAGTAGTATCAGCAGCTTAGGATCCAGTTTAATAGGTCTTATTTTAGGTTTCGCTCTCATCCTTCCCGGCTACCTGCTTCACACCACGGGTGCTGGCGATGTCAAATTGATGGCCATGGTTGGCTGTTTCCTTGGTTATCCCTTGATCCTCAGTGGCTTCATTTCATTCGTCATTGCCGGACTAATCTCGGCCGTGGTGTTCACTGCCTATGCCCATTTTGCACTTGGGGCCACGACTCCTTTCACCCGTTACGGGGCGATGCTTTTGACCTTTATCCGGACGGGCAGAGTGGCTTATGTCCCCCCCAAGCCTGGCGAGGCCATGGGTAAACGCCTACCAATGGCCCCCGCCATTTCCTTCGGCGCCATTACCGCCCCTTTCCTCCAGCTTCCTTGATAGCTCGGGCGCGGCGAAGGGTCGTTACATGCCCTTACCCCTCGTCTATTATCAACGCCCCGGAGGACTATCATCCCCCAGCAAGCAAGACCAAGGACCCCCTCAGGTCGTGCTGAAGGCAGCGCGTTCATGCCTCCTTAGCGTTCATGCACCGCGCATCCTTCTGAGGTCATCATCTCCGGCACTTAGCAAAGCTTCTTCCACCAAGTCCCCAACCGGGTGTCTGAAGCACTATAATTAAAAAAGTTAAGAACACACAAGGCCACGAAGAGGCCTGCTGTCACCGCCACAACCCTGTCAAATTTATAATGAGATTCAAGAACCTTTTCACTCTACTGATGGCTCTGGCCTTGGCGGGCATGGTGGCTTTTGTGGGGAACGCCTGGATCGAAAGCCGGCTTGATCAGACCCAGGAAGAGGAGGTCAACGTGGTCGTCGCCGCGGCTGACATCCCGGCTTATAGCACCATCAGCCCGAACCAGCTCCGTCTGGACCGTCGGCCACGGCGACTCACTCCCGCCGATCCTGTTCTGGATCCGGCCGCGATAGTCGGAAAAAAGCTCAGGGAGTCGGTCTATCGGGGCGAAATTCTGCTGAGCAAGCGCGTGGTGGATGATTCATCGTCTAGCCCCCTTCTCGAGGCCCTGCCCCGTGGCATGCGGGTCATGACGTTGCGCCTCGACGACATCAGCGGGCACGCCGGCTTTCTCTTACCTGGAAGTCGGGTGGACATTATCAGCCTGCAGAGTGGACAGAAGGCCACCACGGTGCTCAAGAACATTAAGGTCCTTGCCGTTGGTCAGACCCTGATCGCCGAGGGCAGCACGGTCAAGGGCGGCACGGTAACGGTCGAGGTGACCCCCCAGCAGGCCGAAATTCTGACGGAGATTTCCTCGGCGGGTGGCATCAGGCTGGTATTGCGCCGGCAAAACGACGATACCGGTTTGGATGTCGCCGAGCCCGAGACGGCCACCAGCGGGGGGCCGGCGGCAGAAGATGCGTCGAGGGCCCCCCCTTCGGTGGTAGAGAAGAACCTGCAAGAACCTGAGACCTTCCCGGTGATCGTCATTCGGGGCATCGTGCCCCAGCGCGTCACCCTGGCAGAACCTAGGCATCAAGACATGAATCTTCAGGCAACCCCGGAGGAGCGGTGATGAGGACAAGGGCGGGATCCAACCTGGCTACCACCTTCAGGGCAATGACCAGGAGTGTCTTACTACCCGCGCGGTTCAGCCACCGACTTGGCTGGTTACTCGGCCTACTGCTCGTGGTGCCTTTGGTTGTCAACGTCAACGCCGCGCCCCTTCAGGATCAGCAGATCATCAGTGTTACCATCAATAAATCGCGCATCCTGGATTGGCGTGAACCTATCGCGCGGGTTTCCATTGCCAACCCAGCCATCGCTGATATTCTGCCCATCAAGCCCGATCAGATTTACATCAATGGCAAGGCGATTGGCTCCACCAACATGATTCTGTGGGATGAACAGGGGCAGGTTGTCCGTCAGATCGGTCTGGAGGTTACCCAGGACATCGAGGCGCTGAAGGAGAAACTCTACCGGTTGCTACCCGGTGAGCGCATCAAGGTGGAGTCGGCCAGGGGCGTGATCGTGCTCAGCGGCACGGTATCCAGCCCCTCGCGCATGGACGCCGCCCTGCGGGTGGCCAAGGCCTTTTCCGGTGATGAAGAGACCAGCGTTGGTGCTGGCAGTGGCGAATCGGCAAAGGTGGTCAACCTGATGCAGGTCGGCGGCGCCCAGCAGGTGCTGCTGGAGGTCAAGGTGGCGGAGGTAAACCGCACACTCTCCAAAACACTAGATTCCAACTTCCTGGGGATATATGACGGGGGTAGTGTAAAGATTGGTCTATCAAGGAACATACCAGAGGGGTTTCTAGACAATACGACCTCAGGTGGTAAAGTCCCCATTAACCTTTTCGAGACCGGGATCGCCTCCTTGATTGCCAGTGGCAACTTTTCCGCTGCTCTATTTCTGCAGGTCGCCGAGGAAGAGGGCCAGGCCCGCATCCTCGCCGAACCCAATCTGACGACCCTCAGCGGTCAAGAGGCCGAATTCCTCTCCGGTGGCCAGATACCCTACACCTCGATCAATGAAAATGGCGCCACCAACACGGAATTCCAGGATTACGGTATCAAGTTGAAATTCATCCCCTTCGTCATGGATTCCGGAGTCATTAATCTCAAAGTCAATGTCTCCGTCTCCGAGCCGGGACCGGAAGTGATCACTGGTGGCGAGGTCACCACCAGCATCCTCTCCCGCGGCGCCAATGCCACCGTCGAGGTCCCCAGCGGCCAGGTCATCGCCATCGCCGGCCTCCTGAGCGAAAGGAGCAGTGGTAGCGTCAATGAATTTCCTGGCCTGGGGAACATCCCGGTCCTGGGCGCCCTGTTCCGGGGCAACGAGCTACGTAAGGAGCAGAAAGAGCTCGTCATCTTCGTGACCCCCCGCCTGGCCAATAGCTTCTCGCCCCAACAGGTCAAACTGCCCACCGAGGGTTTCGTCGAGCCCACCGACGTGGAATTCTATCTGCTGGGCAAACTGCCCAGCCAGGGTAAGAGGGGCGGCACCGAGCGTCTGGCACCAGACAAAAAAGGCAGCGAAGGACTCTTCGGTCACGACCTATAATAGCAACGGGGTTCGCCTCACCAAGACCCTGGCCAATTTGCCCTGAGGGTTCGTATCCATGCGCCTCTTGCTCTCACCGCTCCTAGCCTCCCTCTGGATGGCTTGCGTCTCCCTGCCGTGGCTGATGGGCTGCGCTAGCGACCATGCCCTGAATGACCCCAACTTTGGCAGCACGGTACGCCACCAGATCGCCGTTCAGACCGCCAACCCAGGCAGGAGCGCTTATGGTCTCGATGGCCAGAAGATGGCCTTGGCCCTGAGTCAATACCGCCAGGATGTGGCGACCCCCAAAACGGTTGACACCATGGCGCTGGGCACGGTGACGACGGGGACTAGCAGCCAGTCAGGAACTAGCGGCCAGTCGGGCGGTAGCGGCAGGTAAACCCGACCGGATCAAGAGCGGCAGCCGTGATCCCCAAGCTTTCAGCGCGCAGTTTTAATGGATGAAGCCGTCATGTACCTCTCCCTACAGGTCCTGGTAGCAGGCCGCGCGCCGGACATGATCGATGCGGTGGTGGAGGCCCTGAGCGGTCATCCCCTGATCCTTCTGAAGCCCCAATATCTCCAACCGGGGGAGATGTTGCTGCCGGAATATATCCGTCCCGTTCCGGACGCCATTCTCTTTGCCATGGACGAAACCTGGCGACAGGGGATCTGGGAGCTGATCGAACGGATCCCCCCCCCGCGACCGCCCCTTTTCGTCATCACCCAGACCAATGACATGGAGTGTCTGCGCACCGCCATGCGGATCGGCGTGCGGGATGTCTTTCCCATGCCCTTGCACGCAGATGAATGCACCTCCACCCTGTTGCGCGTGGTGCAGGAAGAACGTAAGCGCCGCGGGGTCGGTGGCTCGCAACTCATCGCCTTCATGAACACCAAAGGTGGCAGTGGCGCCAGCCTCATCGCCTCCAACGTCGCCATGGCCATGGCCAACCAGGCGCGGTTTTCCAAACGCATCCTGCTAGTGGATTTCGATTTTCAGTTTGGCGGCCTGCCAACCTACCTCAACCTCGTCGCCCGGGATGGCCTGATCAAGGCCATGGAGTTCGTCTACACCCTGGACCAGCCCGCCTTGCAAGCCTATGTCCTGCGCCATGACAGCGGCCTGCATCTCCTGGCGGCGGCCATGGAGGAGATCATCGTCCCCGAAGACATCAGTGCCGAACGGACGGAGAGACTCTTGTCCGTGCTGAACGATGCCTATGACAAAATGCTCATCGACGTTCCCCACCGCATCGACCCGGCCATCGCCGCCATTCTCGAGCATGCCAATACCATCGCCCTGGCCACCCAGCAGACGGTGGCCCACCTGCACGATACCAAACGCTTGCTGACCCTGCTGCGCGATCACCTGGACATCGGCCTGGACCGCGTCCTGTTGATGCTCAACCGCTATGACAAGAAGGCCGAGGTGCGGCTGCAGGACTTTCAGGAGGTATTCCCCGGGGTGACCATCGAAACCATCCCCAGCGATTACGTCCGCGCCTCGGAAAGTCTGAACCTGGGCGTGCCCATTTGCGAAAGCGCCCCCCAGGCCCCCCTGGGCGTGGCCCTGCTGCGCCTGGCCAAGGTATTGGGCGCGGACGGCGAACCTGGCGCCCCCTCATCAGTCACCGTCCCCCTCACGACCCCCACCGCCAGCCAGGAAGACAAGAAAAAGGGCTTGCTGAGCTGGTGGAAAAGCTAACCTGACCAACCACGGCCCGCGACGAACCCAGCCATGGCCCTGATCCGCAAACCCACCCAGTTGACCCCCGCCCTCTCCCCCCCGCCGGCGGGAGCCAAACCGGCTAGTGACATCTTCAGCCGTACCATGGGGGGAGGCGCCGGCCTGGTCACGGGCCTGACCCCCGCCGAACTGGAGTGGAAGCGCAAGATCTTCGAGCAGGTGGTCAGAGGCATGGACCTCAGCCTGCTGCAGAACCTGGACAACAACGAGGCGCGCCGCCAGATCCACGAGGTCTGCGAACGCTTCATGGCCATGGAGGTCTCGGCCACACCCCAGACCACCCGCCTGCGCATCATTCGCGACATCCAGGACGAGATCCTGGGCCTGGGGCCGCTGGAGGCCCTGTTTCGCGACCCCAGCATCACCGACATCCTGGTCAACGGCCCCAAGAAGGTCTACATCGAGCGCCGCGGCAAGCTGGAACAGGCGCCGGTCTTCTTCGACAACGACCGCCACCTGATGACCATCATCGAGCGCATCGTCTCCCGCGTCGGACGGCGCATCGACGAGTCCTCCCCCATGGTCGATGCCCGCCTGCCGGATGGTTCCCGCGTCAACGCCATCATCCCCCCCCTGGCCATCGATGGCGCCTCCCTGTCCATCCGTCGCTTCCCGGCGGAACGCCTGACCATGCAGCGCCTGATCGAATTTGGCGCCCTCACCCGCCCCATGGCCCTGGTCCTGGCGGCGGCGGTACGCAGCCGGCTGAATATCCTCATCGCCGGCGGCACCGGTTCCGGCAAGACCACCATGCTCAACTGCTTGTCCGCCGAGATCCCACCCGACGAGCGCATCATCACCATCGAGGACTCGGCGGAACTGCAATTGCAACAACCGCATGTCGTGCGCCTGGAGACCCGGCCACCCAACATCGAGGGGCACGGCGAGGTCACCCAGCGCGACCTGGTGCGCAACAGCCTACGCATGCGCCCGGAACGTATCGTCCTCGGCGAGATCCGCGGCGGCGAGGCCCTGGATATGCTGCAGGCCATGAACACCGGCCACGACGGCTCCCTGGCCACCATCCACGCCAACACCCCCCGCGATACCTTGATGCGGCTGGAGAGCATGGTGGCCATGACCGGCCTCAATATCCCCACCGGCGCGGTCCGCCATCAGATCGCCTCGGCCCTGGACCTGCTGCTGCAACTGGAGCGCCAGGAGGACGGCCGGCGGCGGATCACCAGTATCGACGAGGTGCAGGGCATGGAGGGCGAGGTCATCACCACCGCCCAGATCTTCCGCTTCGACCGGCGGGGGATCGATACCGAGGGCAATGTCGTCGGCAAATTCGTCGCCACCGGGCTGGTCCCCCAATTCCATGAACGCCTGCGCCGTCGGGGCATCGATCTGGACATGGCCGTTTTCCGGCCAGATGCGGATAGCTTCCGCTAGGTTCCCCCGCCGTGAGCGACCAGGCCCTTCTCGTCCTTGCCATCTTCGTCGCCACGGCCGTCCTGGTGCTGGCCTTTACCTCCCCCCTGACCGGGGCGGACCGCGCAAGCCGGCGCAGGCTGCGTGGCCGCATCGCGGCCCTGTCCCGACAGGTGGTCGAGGAAGAGCGGGTCTCGCTGGCGCGCCAGACCTACCTGGAGCGTCTGACCCCCGCGGAACGCAAACTGGAACAGCAACCGGCCCTGGCGCCCATCATCAAGCTGCTGCAGCAGGCGGGTATCGACCTGCCCGCCTACCGGCTGGTGGCCTTCAGTCTGGGCGCCGCCCTGCTTGCCCTCCTGATCACGCCCTTGTTCGCCTCCTCCGCCGCGCTCGTGCTCGGGATCATCATCACCGTCGCCGTGCTGCCCTTTGGCTGGCTGGCCTACCGCAAGCGCAAACGGCTGGAGGAATTCGAGGCGCAACTACCGGATGGCCTGGCGATGCTGGCCCGCACCCTGCGCGCCGGCCTGCCCCTGTCCCAGGCCCTGCAGATCATCTCCCAGGAACACCCCGGCCCGGTAGGGCGGGAATTCGGCATCATCTTCAACGAGATCAACTATGGCGGCGATCTGCGCACGGCGCTGATGGCGATGCTGGAGCGGATCCCCAGCATCTCGGTCATGGCCCTGTCCACCGCCATCCTCATCCAGCGCGAAACCGGTGGCAACCTGGCGGAGGCGGTGGACCGCCTGGAGAAGACCATCCGCGAGCGCTTTCATTTCCAGCGTCACCTGAAAACCCTTACCGCCGCTAACATGACCTCGGCCAAGATTGTCGCGCTCCTGCCGCTGCTCATGGCCATGGGCATGGAACTGATCTCCCCGGGGCACCTCACGCCGATGCTGGAATCGGCCGCCGGGCGGGAGGTGCTGTGGTGGACCATTGGCTTGGTGGTCGTGGGTTTTTTCTGGGTCCGGCACATGGCCAAGATCAAGGTCTGACCCCGCCCGGCGATGGACTGGTTCGACACCCTCCACTACTGGTACAACAGCCTCCTGGCCGACCCCGACGCCCTGCGCTGGAGTTTCGTCATTGGCCTGGCCTTGCTGGCACTCCTGGTCTTTTACCTGCTGACGAATCTGTACCCGACCCTGGCGGATCCCCTCAAGGGCCGCATCGACGCCGTGACCCAGGACCCGCAGACGGTCAGGGCCAATCCGGGTCGGGACCGCGCCCAACGGTTGTTGGAACGGATGGGGCGAGGTCTGGTACCCAAGGATGCCGACAAGCATCGGCGCCTGGCGACGCAACTCATCCATGCCGGCTATCGGCGGCCCAACGCCGTGGGGGTCTTTCTGGGCACCAAGGTGCTGGGCATCCTCGGCCTGCCCCTCCTCGGCATGCTGGTCGTGCTGGTGCGGGGCAACCTGTCCCTGCCGCTGGCCTTGCTCCTGATCAGCCTCAGTCTGGCCCTGGGCTTGCTGGGGCCGGAATTGTGGCTCAAACACCGCATCAGGTCGCGCCAGAAGGCCCTGCGCCTGGCCCTGCCGGACGCGCTGGACCTGCTGGTGGTCTGCACCGAGGCCGGCCTAGGCCTGAATGCCGCCATCCAGCGGGTAGCCGCCGAGATCGAAATCCAGTACAGCCAACTGGCGGAGGAATTCAATCAGAGCATGCTGCAGATGAACGTGGGCATGGATGCCCGCAGCGCCCTGCAGCAGATGGTGGAGCGTACCGGTCTGGAGGAAATCCGCTCCCTGGTCTCGACCCTGCTGCAGGCCATGCGCTTTGGCACCAGCATTACCGCCACCCTGCGCAGCTACGCCGCGGAGATGCGCGACATCCGCCTGAAAAAGGCCGAGGAAGAGGCGGCCAAGGTCGCCGTCAAGATGCTGATCCCTATCGCCCTGTGCATGCTGCCGGCGGTCATGGTGATCAGCATCGGGCCCATTGCCATGCAAGTCATGAAGGCCTTTGAATGAGGGCGTTGCGGTGAGGGTGGGCATGAAAGGGGGCCGTCATCCCGGAACGGGCACGGGCGGGAGGGCGACCGCCTTCCTCCTCCTGGCGGCACTCCTGGCCGGCTGCACCCACCAGCCGACCACGACCAGCTCGGACACGGATTACGCCGGCCTGTTTGGCGCCGGCAGCGGCGTGGCCTATGCCACCGAGCCGCCGGCGGGGTCCGCCGCCGAGGCCATGGCCAAGGGCGACCTGGCGCTGGCCAAGGGGGACAGTGACCGCGCCCTGTACGAATACATCCGGTCGCTGAGCGCGCAGGGTGACCAGGCGGACGCCTTCTATAAGATCGGCGCCATTCACGCTGCCCGCGGCAACGATGCCGTGGCCGAGATCGCTTACCGCCGTACCCTGGTCGTGGACCCCGGTCATGCTCCCACCCTGACCGGTCTGGGCATCCTGCTCACCCGCAAACGCGCTTATGCCGAGGCCGAGACGCAACTGCGTGCGGCGCTCGGTAAGGATCCCAAGCTGGCCGGTGCTCACAATGCCTTGGGCGTGCTGGCGGATGTCCAGGGGGAGCATGACCAGGCGCAGATGCACTTTAACGCGGGTCTGGTCCTGGCGCCGCGGTCGCCGACCTTGCGCAACAACCTGGGCTATTCCTATTACCTGGCGGGTAAGCACAAGGCGGCGATCAAGGAGTTTCGCCAGGCCTTGGAGCTTAATCCCGACTATGCCATGGCCTGGCGTAATCTGGGGCTGGTGTACAGTCGGCAGGGGCGCTATGAGGAGGCCTTGGCGGCTTTCGGGAAGGTGCAGGATTTGCCCAAGGCCTACAACGATGTTGGCTATATCGCCATGGTCGCCGGGCGGCTGGACGATGCCGCGTCGTTTTTCGAGGAGGCCAAGCGCCTGTCGCCGGAGTATTACCCGACGGCGAGTGAGAATGCCATACGGGTGAAGACGCTCAAGGGCAAGTAAACGGGTAGCACTCTGCGGCGCTCCCGGGTCGGGTGGCGTCTGGCGGGGGACGCCGTGAATCCGTCCCTGGAGGCTTGCCGCCAGCATCCTTGCTGGCGACACCCCCGCCAGACGCCACCCGACCCTCCTTGGCGCGAACGCATATCAAACTGCACCGGCCAAGATGAATCAGGCAACTTGGTTGCCTAGTTCTGGCCTTGTGCTGACGACTTCTAGCTTGCATCAATCAATCAATAAACAATCGTGCCTCGTGCCGTGCTGCACAGGTTCGTTGGTAAGAAATTGATAATTGAGGGTAATGCCGACTTGAACTGGTAGGCGACGGTCACAAAGACTGGCGAGTCGGGTTGGTTGTTACCAAAGGAATCCGGGCAGGTGGCAGCAAGATTGGAACAAGGCACGGGATTGTTGCCCCAGCAAGCATAAGCCGTCACCGGCGGCCTCTTCAACAGCCCCCTGTTGGTCACAAAATCCTTGATGGTGTCTTGGGTAGCCATATGGTCGCGTGGGCTACTACGGTAACTGTCCTGGGCCATAAGACTGCCACGTACCTCCGCGTAACGCACCGCTTCTCTGGCGAGATGACCGGTGACGGTAAAACTGTAAAGCAGTCTGGAACCCTCGAAGGTAGCAAAAACAATTAAGAGGAATACGCTAACCGTGATAGCAAACTCTACCGTTTGCGTGCCCCACTGATTGTAACGGCGCAACAATATGGGCTGGGAGCGATGAAGGACAGGTAATCTCTTATCAGCCAGATGGCGCGACATATTTATCGCCCCCGCATAATGGCACTGGTTTGGATGGTAAACGTAGTCGGTAACCAAGATAGTTTAATGATCAAGGGAAAAGATAAAGTACCTCTCACTTGGGCATAAACTTCCGGTTGCAAAGCCCCACAGTTGACAGAACTACACACAAGCTTGTTAGTACCCCCCGGGCACCGACAGAGTATCTGCGCTTCAAAACTGGCTGAATCATCTTCAATACTGTCTGGATCATACGGAGTGAAGAAAACAGCTTTAGCCACCTTTTCCATGTTTTCTTTTATAGTATCGTCACCTTCCGGAGAATAACCACTGGCTAATTCCCGGACACCCGCCACTGCGGACTCACCTACCGCGCCAATCAGCGTTATACGAGCATGGAGGGCACGAGCTACATCCATACTAAGCACCAAAAACATCAGTAGCACGGGCAGAACGATCAGTAGTTCGACCATGGCTGTACCGCGTAGCCGCAACCCGATGGAGCGGGAAGGTAGACGTATCATGGCCTGGGTGGATTGGCACATCATTGAAGTAGTCCGGAAGTGCCGAATTCACCACAGGATGTGAAGGAACTACCACTGCCGACATCGCTGAAAACATCAACCGTCAACAAGGCATCGTTTAGTACGATGGTGTTGGCTAACAACCGCATCGGACCGGAAAGGGTGCTCTTCCCCTTACTGGTGCCGGTTATAGATATTGCGGAATAACTCGAGGGCGCAACATAATCCGGATCATCGGTATAAGGAATATCAGCAGTATCCACGGCATAGAGCACTACACCCGCCCTGTAATCTGTGCCGGATAACGAATTACCAACGGTTATGACTTGACTTTCTACCGCGCTACCCCCTGTACCACTAGATTGAATTAGCAAGTTGCCGTTCTTAAAGACAAAAACTTCGTTGGTACCATTAGGACGCAACTTGACTTTAGTCCCCGTGATAGTGAGAGCATTCCTACTAGTATTAGAATTGGTAACGCAATAATATCCAGCCGGCAGACCATAGAAACCGTTAGCATCTTTCGGATCTAGAGTAGGTTTCCTACATGAGGATGTGGGTGTACAGGAAACCCCACTCACGGATACTACAACATTTTCATAATCGCACTTGTCCTCGAATCCGATCATTTCGGGTTTCCCGGTTGGTACGACATTTATCTCGGGACAGGTTTGAGATTCTCTACAAGTGTAGCTAATACCTCCACTATTGGCTCCCCCCAATTTGATCCAGTCCGCCGTCATAAAACCATCGCCTGAACCGCCAATAGACTGGGAATGAATATCGCCGACATAAATGCCACCATTGTTTATCGTAAACCCCCCTCTTTGCAGATTAACGCCTCTGGGCGTATCGATTCTGTCGGTAAAGACCCCGGGACATTCGGTAGTTGCACTGGCCGCACTTAATGCCACGGCGTTCGTCACAATCGTGAATTTATCAATGTTGACAAGTGGTAACCTGGAGAAAATTCCAGGCGATATGCTTGTAATGGTCGCCGCGACGTAATCACCATTGGTCGCATTGTAGTAGTACGGGCTTTGGGTCTGGGTGGGGGGTAAATTCACCACCACACTTACGTTCGGATCGGCGTCATTGAACCCGTTATCCTTCGCCGCTTCTAGTCCAGCCGTTCTGGCGGCGGCTTGTTTGTCCGTCAGTGTGCTGGTCGCAACTATGCTCAATGCTCCCGCTTGGGCGGCGGCATCCGCCGCTATCTGCGCCTCTCGTTTATGGCCCATGACAAGACCGATATCGATGGCCAAAGCCAGGAAGCCTGCCATGACGGGTAAAAGCAGGGCGGCCCAGACAAGATAAGCCCCACTTTGATGTTTTCTATAAGGTGATATTGTTAGATTCATCAAAAAAATTTCATTCATTATCTATAAGTCAGAGGGATTCTAATTAGCACCTATCTTAGCACCCATCTAAATTACGCAACCAATTGATTTAAAGTTATTATTTTTGGAAGGTAGTAGATGAGGACGAAGTCTAACGTAGGCATCTAAAGTCTAAGTGTAGCAAACCCTCCAGAAAACTCTAACTGCATGATCTGGCCACCAGATGTGGTCAGGACACTGTCGGCTAGGGTGGAAGTCCGCCATTCGAGCAAGATCGTAGCTGCTATATTATTAAGTCATCAGAATTGGTTTCTTGCCGGGTAGCATCCGCGGTGTAACCTGAAGGTACGGGTAGATCCGCGCCTGACAAGCTGTCGCATTAGGTTAGGAAGCCGTGGAGAAGCCGCATGTCTTTGACCTGCCGCCATACACAACAGGGCTCGGTTTTGGTGATGACCACCGTCGCTCTGATCGCCCTGCTGGGGATCGTCGGGCTGGCGGTGGACCTCGGTTGTATTTTCAATCAAAAGTTGAAGGCCCAGATCGCGGCTGACGCGGCAGTGCTGGCGGCGGCATTGACGCCCTACGACGCGGATCTTTCCGACAACCTGAATGCCGCCAAGGCCTTGGCCGCCATCAACGGTTTCGCTATGGATGATCCCGTGGCCGCTGTCGCGGTCGTGGTGCATTCCCCGCCCAACACTGGTCCCGTGGAGGTAACGACATCAGCACCCGGGGACTATTACGAGGCCATCATCACCCAGGAGCATCCCACCTACTTTCTGAACCTGGTGGGGATGACATCTTTTCCAATCATGGCACGCAGCGTCGCGGGCGTCGACAAGGCGCGGGCCGAGGGCGGCCCCTGCGTGACCGTGGGCGATGCCGTTTTTTCCAGTAATACCAATGTCCTGGCAAAGTACTGCCGTTTCTATTTCTCCGGCACCTTGACGACCATCAGTGGTGCGATCGCGAAAGGCTATGCGACCAATCAATATAGCCCGATATTTTCACCCTTGACGATTGTTGACCCGGGCATGCCTTTACCCACGCCACCCGGCGACGGGAATTTTCCGCTGTTCAGTGGTGGCAGCAGCGTTTCCTGCCCTAAGGCTAAGTCTGGCTACACGCAGGTGAGTTCACTGACTCCGGGCGTTTATCAGAACATCCATATCAATGGCACCTGCACGCTGGCGGGTGGCGAATATAAAATTAGCGGTCTGATGAGCTTCGTCGCCAACGCCAACTCCTCCGGTGAAGGGTTGATCTTCATGCTGAAAGCCGGGGCCCGGATCAACACGGATGGACGTATGTATCTGCGCAGCGGCGCGCCCGGCTATGAGGATTACATCATCTGGGCGCAGGCCCCTCCCGATATCGCCCTGGCCAGTTACACCTCTGGCAGTGGCACGGTGACCAAGGCGGCCCCGACCCTGACCTTCTCTTATGAACCCGGCGCCGGGGAGAATCGTCTGCTGCTGGTCAGCGTGGTTACGGGGGCCGTCAGCCCCACCGGGATCGACGCTCCTAAAATCAGTGACGTTAGGTTCAATGGCGTAAAAATGACCCAGGTGGGCGAGGCCGCCGCCACGGACAAGACCAACAAGGTCGAAGTCCGCGCCTATCTCTTCCAGATGCTGGAGGCGGCGCTTCCCGTCGGTCCAGCCAACCTGATCGTAACGGCTAAGGGCCTTGCCAACGACGTGGATGCTCTGGTCTTTGCCGGCGCCACCACCTATCGTAACGTCAACCAGGATACTCCCTTGGGGGGCACGACCACGGCCGTGGTGACCGGCGGTGGGGGCAGCGCCATTACGCTCACGGGTATTACCTCAGCCACCGGGGAGCTCGTCCATGGTCTGGTCGGTGTCGATGCCGACGGCAGCACCGTCGGCCTGAGCGATGGCGGTGGGCAAACCCGGGTGGGGACCTTTGATTCCAATGATTCCAACTTCCCGCTGTCGGCCGCCCTCTCCACCAAGGCGGGTGCCGACTCCCTCAGCCTGTCGTGGTCCTGGTCTGGCGACCAAACCGCCGCGGCGCTCGCCGTGCCCCTCAAACGTCTCGAAAGTCACATCTCTTACGGTGAAAAAGTCAAGCCGCTCTATGAGGATATTCCGGGTAAACGGCAATCCATTTACGGCCATATCTATGCCCCCGGCGTGCCCTTTGATTTGGGCGGAAAGCATAACCTGAGTATCCCCATTAAAACGCATCTGGTCGAGTGGATCGAATGATGACGAACACCCGCTGGCAAGGCCTGGCCAAGCATCGGGGGGGGGCAGCCGTGGAATTCGTGGTTGTCCTCGCTTTCTTCCTGATACCCCTGCTGGTCATCGCCTTCGACTATGGGCGCGTCTTCTATGCCGCCATGAGCGTCACGTCGGCAACGAATGCGCTGGCGATGTATGTGACTAAGTACCACATGGCCGATGACGCCGATACGGAAATAACGGATAGTCAGGACAAGACCAATCAAGCCTTGAATTATGTCCTGGCGGTATCGCCCAACCTTGACAGTATCGTCTCCAATCTCGAAGTTTTGGTGGATGAGGATACGGAAGTGGCTGATTGTCCACTAGGGACTGCTTACCAGGATGAACCGGCGAAGTGCATCCGCGTCCAGGTATCAGGGGTCTTCACCACCGTCCTGGATTACGCGTTCGTTACCCATGAAATCCCCTTGGTGCGGGATGCCATCATCCGAGTCAACTAACCATGAAAATCCTGGCCCACCAGCGGGGTAGCGAGACAGTCGAGTTTGCTTTGGTTGCTTTGTGGTTTTTCTTTGTCGTGTTCCTGATCATTGAAACCAGTTTGATGATCCGGGAGTACAACACCATCGCGCTGGTTGCCCAGGAGGGCGCTCGCCGGGGCAGCATGGTCGCGGATGTGGCGGAAGGTGGCGCAAATATTGGAATGGCGGCCTGGGTTCTGGCGCGCTTGCATGGGCTGGGAATACCCGGTACGCCGACCATTACGCCGCGTGTCACCGCGGCCACGGCGGACCCCTCCGGTTGGGGCAACATCAATTTTTGTATCGAGATCCAGCATACCTATAGTCCGGTCATCCCGCTGGCGGCCATCGGTGATCTCCTGAACGCGATGGCGCTGCAGAAGGAATCCTGTATGCCCATACCGGAGATCTGAGGGCGCAAGCGTTCACACCCCCTGCTGCCTGCAGCCTGCCTGGACGCGGCGCCAGGTCAGCCACAGCAGGGCTAGGCTGATCAGGGTCCCCAAGGGCAGGTACCCAAGCTGGGCCAGGGGGCGCCAAAAGAGGGGCGTCAACCAGGCCAGGGCCAGGATACTGATTTCCCAGTCCAGAAACCCCCGGCGCAGGCCATCGCTAACGCAGGCGACCAGGGTCATGGCGAGCAGGGCGCCGTCGTAATCCAGGGCCAGGGGGGCGGTGACCAGGATGGCGGCCGGCACCACGGCGATCTTGAGCGACTGGGGGGCCGGAGCACGCCAGATGCGCCAGACCACCACGGCGGCCACCAGGCCAAGCAGGAGCTGGATTGCCCAGGCGGAGGTCAGCGGGGCGCCCAGCATCCGCACGGCGCCGAACACGCTGATCATCTTGTACCAGGGCACCAGGCCCTGTTCCAGCATCTGGCGGGCGAAGGCGGTCTGGGTGAAAAAGGCCGACCAGACTTCAGTGCCCCACAGGCCATAGGTCAGGCCAGCCAGGGCCAGCACCGTCAGGGTGGCGGTGAGGAAGGCACGCCAGTGACCGGCGGCGGCGAGGGCGATGGGCAGAAGCAGGCCCAGTTGTGGCTTATAGACCAGAGCCCCCAGCAAGACCCCGGCCAGCCACGGGCGGCGGGGCAGGAGGATGAGACCCCAGCCGAGTAGGGTGACGGTGAGGAAGGCGTTCTGCCCATGCCCCAGATTAATGAACAGGGGGGCAAAGGCCAGCATGGGCAGCAGGGCACGGCGATCCGGCAGGAGCCGCCACAGGACGCTGAGGTAGCCGACCAGGGTGAGGCCAAGCCAGGCGAGGAGCGCGGGCAGATAGGGCATGGCGGCCAGGGGGGCCACCAGCAGCAGGGCCATGGGTGGATAAAGCCAGGTGTAGAGGGGCGCCTCGGCCCCGGCGAGGGATTGCTGAATGGCGTGGAGCGCCTCGTGGTCGTAGGCGGCCGCCGGCCGGCCTTGCCATAGGAGGTTGGAGACGGACCAGAAGCTCATGAAATCCGTGCCCAGGGCCTTGCCGTCGGGGTCCAGCAACCCTCGTCCCAGCCCCGCGGCGTAAAGGATCAGGGCCAGGGAGACCGTCAGATAGATGAGCGGGTACAGGCGCAGTCGCCGTGGGGTGACCCAGCTTCCCGTTCTGATGGACTTGATGAGCATTCTTGGCCTTGGATCTTCGCCCATGCCTAAGTGCTGTCCTGGAGGCTGGTCCGCCTGACATGCAGCCAGAGCACCGCCAGCAGCAGCGGAGCGGAGAGGGGAAAGCTTGTCGCATCACGTAACATCAAGGCGACGAAGCCGTAGAGCCAGAGGCCGGCCAGGATGAGGAGATCCTGGCGGTTACCGGGCCGCAGCCCCTGGAGCAGAAAGAAGACGGCGATGGCGAGATCGTAAAACAGGGTCTGTGGGGAGAGCAGCAGTACCAGGGCGGGGGCCAGGACCCGGCGCCGGTCGTCACCGCGTACATACCAGGCCGAGACCAGTAGCAGGACCCCCGCCACCAGGTAGGCCCAAGGCAGGATGGCGGCGCCGTTACCCCAGAGGGTTTCACCCCCCCAATAGGCCAGACCAGCCAGGGAGATCATGTTGTGACCATTGATGGTGAAATTGAGGGTGCCGAACTGGCTGGCCGCCTGGAGCCAGGTGAAGGGCCAGGCCGGGCCTAGGATCAGGGTACCGAGCAGATAGAGCAACAGTGCCCCCAGCGCCCAGCCCAGCAGTTCGGCGGTCCTGCCCCGCGCCAGCAGGAAGAGGAAGAAGAGGACCCCGAACTGGGGCTTGAACAACAACAGGGCGGCGGTGAATCCCATCAGCCAGGGGCGGTCCGGTTGATCCGCCGCGTAAACCAGGGCCAGGATCAGCAGGGAGAGGGCGGTGTTCTGTACCCCGACGATGGCGATCAGGAGGGGGACGAAGGACAGCAAATAGACCAGGACGAAGGCGAACTGCTGGCGGACGAAGGGGCTGGCACGCCGGGCGAGAAGCAGGGCCCCGGTGAAGGCGCCCAGCAGGATGCCCGCAGCGAGGGCCTTGGCGGCGAGCGGCGCCAGGGCGGCCAGGGGCGCCAGCAGCAGGGCGAAAAAGGGCGGATAGGCGTAGATCAGAAAGTCGCCATGGAAATCCGGCCAGTGGCGATTCTGCACCTCTCGCTGCAGGTTGAGATCGTAAAGCCGGTCTCCCTGTCCACTCCAGACGATCTCGGCGGCGGCGTAAAAGGCGGGAAAATCGCCGCGATAAAAGGCGGATTCTTCCCGCTGGCCGCTGAAGAAATACAGCACGAAGCCGAGCACCAGGCCCAAGGCCAGGCCTAGGGTGACGCGTCGCAGGCGAGCAGTGCTAAGGGCGGTGGTGGTCATCTTTGGGCGCGGATGCCGACCATGTCGGCGGTGAGCAGGTGGCCGACGTGTAACCGGGGCAGCAGGGCCATGGGTGGATAAGGATAGGTGTAGAGAGGGGCGGCGGCACCGGCGGGGGAGTGCTGCATGGTGAGAAGTGCCTCATGGTCGTAGGTGGCCGCCGGCCGGCCCTGCCCCAGAAGGGCCGTGGCCCGCGGCCAGAGACTGGCCCATGTGACCTCACCCGGGCGAAAGAGCTTGCGCCCCTCCCGTGACCAGAGCGGTGGCGCATGATCACCGACGATCAGGATGGCCGTCGGCGGGAGATCGGGGGCCTGCGCGATTTGGGCTAATTGCTCGAAGAGATCCGTCCAGATCTCGGCCATCCAGCACACCTGCGGGTCGGGGTAATCGGCCGCTGGGGAATTGCAGTGATAACGCGGTTTGGCCACGTTTGAAGGCACTGGTAAGTGGGTGTTGAGCGTCAGCCAGTAGACCAAGTGGGGGCCCTCGCCAGCGCTCAAGGCGCGTCCCACCTCGTTGGCTACATCCACATCGCAAGCCCCTCGAAAGACTGCACCACAGGTTCTGGTCATTTTGGGTAGGAGTTGTTCGGCGAAGGTCATCCGCTGAAATCCGACCCGGGGATACCAGGACTCAAGATCGAACATACTACCGGTAAAGGCGTTGAAGGCCGTCGTTGTGAAGCCACGTCGCACTAGGCGCGCGGGTAGACAGTCGATTAAGGCACCCTCGACCGTGAGTTCGGTATAGGGTGCACGGGAAGCGCATAGTTCACGCATCTCGGCACTGGTTGTCGATCCGAAATATTCAGTGGTGCCCACTCGCAGTTCATAACGTTCCATGAGTGCTGGGTCGCGGAATGGGGCCATCAGGAGTTCCTGCTGGCGATTGTCAACCAAGCGACCTAGCCCTTCCACCATGACCATTAGAAAATTGATACGGGTCTGTTCAAGACGCGGCTCGAGTCCACTATCCAGCAGGGCCGAACGAAAAGGTTTGCCATGGGCATAGGCCGCGGAGAAGGAATAATAAGGGGAGTGTGTCAACCAGAGGTCTAGTCCAACGGTTGCGGCAAGTAATAGGAGTGGCATTCGCAAACGGGCTTGCTTCAGCAGCGGGCGGCGCCGGATGAGGAGGGTGATGGTTACCGCAGCCACGGCAATGAAGGATAGACCCGAGACAAGATAGGCCGGAGCGGCGTAGAACCGTACTTCCGCGGCATAACGCAATGCTCCCAGGATCTCCAGCGGTGAGAGCGAGAACATGAGGGCTATCATGTTGACTACATCGTAGGCCAGCACCCCCAGAAATACGCATGAGGCGATGACCACGGGGGCGATTCTGAATAGCAGGGCAGCTAGGAAATAGCCCAGAATTGCGGCCGTGCGTACCGGCACGCCAACCCCGGTGATCATGGCGATCGTCGGCACCAGATTGGGCAGAATCAGTCCGACGAAGACGAAGACCACCGAAGGGTGACTCATGGCTAGCTCAGAGAACCTTGAGCTTGGGGATGGTGCGGAAAGGGATTCGCCGTCGGCACTTTCATCTCGAAGGGCAGTCACTGTTCATCCGCGATGCGCCGCATCAGCAATCAGTTCCGCTCGGCGCCGATCAAGACTGCCAAGCAGGCGGAGCCGAAGATGCCGTCGGGCCAGGCGTCCAGTTGGGCGATGTTACCCAGATTTTTCTTGATGAATTCGATATCTTCCTGTGCCAGCGCCATCGCTCGCTACCGCTTATTCCAGGATTGTGACCTGCTGGCCGGGATAGCGGCGCTTGAGCTCGCGCGCCTGGGCCAGGCCAACAATGCCGGCGCCGATGATGAGGAAGTCGGGGTTCATGTAAGGTGGCGAACCAGCGATTGATGCGGGCTTAGCCATCGCCCGGGGGTTGAGCGGTGCGCAACAGGGCTTGAAGTCGGGCGACCTCGGCTAAGGCGGCCGCTTTGTCCTGCAAGGCGGCTTCTTTCGCCTGACACTCGGTTTCTTTCGCCAACCGCTCGGCTTCCGTGTCCAGCAAGGCGGCCTCTTTCGCCTGACGTTCAGCCTCTTTCGCCTGCCGCTCAGCTTCCTTCGCCAACCGTTCAGCCTCTATTTGGCGCAAGGCAGTCTCCATCTGTCCCATAACGTCCTCGCGTGCCGCCCGCTCTTGGGCCAGGGCCTCCTCCAGCTCCTGCTGGTGGCGGTAGATGGCGCTCTGCACGCGCAAGTAGTTCTGCCGCGCCTGATAGGCATCATAGGCGCGCTCTTTCTCCGAGAATTGCTTCAGGGTGCTCATGGCTTGCCTCATTTCAGTCGTCTGCATCCAGTCCGGGAGTTGGTCGGCGTCCAGGCGCTCGCCGTCTTTGAAGAACTTCAGCCAGCGCTGTTCTTCGGTTTCGACCACGCCGGCGGCGAATTTGCTCAGCTCGAACAGGCTGATGCCGCCATGCTTCAGCAGGGTGCGGCCAAGGCGTTGAGAAAATGGATCAGGAGGGCGCGGTTGTCCTCCGCCCCGAGCAGGGCCTTGAAGACGCAGTCGATCTTGGGGTCGATGGGGTGCTGCATGGGAAAAGTCTAGCACGGCCGGCCGGGGCTTCCCGGCACACCCACCTGAGGGGCAAGGGGATGGAGAGGATCGGAGGAAAGACTATGGGTCCCAGCACTGACGGGGACGGACCACTGGCGGCTGAAAAAAATTCCATTTTGCGAAACAACCCCCCCCGGGGCCGCGCCCCGCCCCTGTAGGCGCAGAAACTCATTCAGCTATGTCCTCGAACCGGCACCGGTGGCCGAAGTTTCTTAGGAAACCCATTTTGCCCCCCGGTGGCGGGACGCTTCAATGCTCCTCAAAAATCTCGTCCAGGGTGCGAGCGTCCAGAATCCTGTCGGCCCAATGAGCCAGTTGTTCCAGGGTC
>SACH01000182.1 GCA_009928645.1 Gammaproteobacteria bacterium
CGATCCAGCCGATGGCGCCGGTGTAGAGCCCCCGAGGCCGGGTTTCAATCTGGCGGATCCAATGCATGGTGCGGTGCTTGGGGGCGCCGGTGATGGAACCACAGGGGAAGGTGGCGCGGAGCACCTGGGGAAAGGTCACCGCGGGGGGCAGTTCCGCCTCGATGGTGGAGGTCATCTGCCACAGGCTGGGGTGGGCCTCCACCTCGAACAAGGCCGGAACTCGCACGCTGCCAGTGCGCGCCAGGCGCCCGAGGTCGTTGCGCAGCAGGTCGACGATCATCAGGTTTTCCGCCCGGGTTTTGGCGTCGCGGCTGAGTTGGCGCGCCAGGGCGGCATCGGTTGCGGCATCGGCCCCGCGTGGCGCCGTGCCCTTCATCGGCCGGGCCGAGAGCCGCCCCGCCTGGTGTCGCAGGAAGAGTTCCGGGGAGCACGATAGGATCCAGGTAGGTTCGCCGATGCAGGTGCCTGTACCAATGCCGGGGCCGGGCGGGAGGGCGAGGAAGGCGCCGAAGGGCACCGGCTGGCTCGCCCGCAACCGACGATAGAGACTGAAGGGGGAGCCGAAGGTCTGGAAGTCCAGGCGATAGGTGAAATTGACCTGGTAGGTCTCGCCAGCGAGGATCAGTGCGAGAATACGGTCCAGGGCGGTGCTGAAATCTTCCGCCCCCAAGCTGGGGTGGACATTGAAAACACCCGCAGGGGCCGGGACTGGGACGGGGCAAGGGGTGGGGCCGGGGCCTTGGCCAGCGCTGGGACCGGAGCCGGCGCTGAGGCCGGAGCTAGCGCTCTTGCTCGGGCCGGAGCTGAGGCCGGAACTGGGACTTGAGGCGGTGGCTGGAGCGGGAAACGGTGCGGGAGGGAGGTCCTCCCCACCGGCCAGGGCTTCCGCCTCCCGCGCCGCCAGCCAGCTATCGACCTCCTCGCTTGACAGACGTCGCAGGTCGGTGAAGAGCAGCAGGCGCAGGGCACCCCGCTCCCCCGCCCCCCAGGCCTGGTCCCCCGACTCCCACTCCTGGTCACCCGCTCCCACCAGGCGCGCGCCCCATTCATAATCGGCCAGGACCACCGCATGCCGGCCGGCAAGCATCTCCCGCTCCGCTGCGGTCCATACCGCTTCCAGGCGCCCGGGGTCTTCGCACCGGCATTCACGCACCAAGCCGGTGTAGAGCCGGCTGGTGGGCTTCGCCGCAGTGGCGGTACAGTCGTCAAGGAGGGCAAACCAATTCATCGCAACTCGCAATCGATCTATCGATATAGCACAGTAGTGTGCGGCAAACCTGCGGATCCACGCTTATGCGCAACGATTTAACCTGGCGCCAGCGCCTGTACATCATCATCTTCGAGTCCGACACCAGGTCGGGCCAGCGCTTCGACACCGCCCTGCTGCTGACCATCCTGGCCAGCCTGGTGGTGGTGATGCTGGACAGCATCCAGACCATCCACCTGGCCTATCGCGATCTGTTCAGTGCGCTGGAGTGGGGCTTCACCGCCCTCTTCGCCCTGGAATACGGTTTGCGCCTCTACTGCTCGCCCAAACCCCTGCGCTACGCCTTCAGCTTCTTTGGCCTGATCGACCTGCTGGCGGTGCTGCCGGCCTTCCTCGCCTTGGCCTTCGAGGATGCCCAGTTCCTGATGATCGTGCGGGTCATCCGCATGATTCGCATCTTCCGTGTGCTCAAGCTGCGGCAGTATCTGACCCAGGCCAATTTTCTGCTCACCGCCTTGCGCGCCAGCCGGCGCAAGATCGTCGTCTTCCTGGTCACCGTCTCCTCCCTGGTGACGGTCTTCGGCGCCCTGATGTACGTCATCGAGGGCCCGGCCCACGGTTTCACCAGCATCCCCACCAGTATCTACTGGGCGGTGGTGACCCTGACCACGGTGGGTTTTGGCGACATCACGCCCAAGACGCCCCTGGGGCAGATGGTCGCTACCCTGGTCATGATCACCGGCTATTCCATCATCGCCGTCCCCACCGGCATCTTCACCGCCGAGTTGACCCAGGCCATGCGCCAGGAGGGCCAAAGCCAACACCACTGCCCCAACTGCGGCAAGTCCCGCCACGAGTCCAGCGCCGCCTTCTGCAACCGCTGCGGGAGCCCGTTGTTTCCCCAAGGGGGGAGGTAATGCCCGATCGCATCCACCGCGGAAAGGGGCTGCTGACCGCGGGCTTAGGGACCTGACTATCTGACAGGCTTTGTCGCTCAATATCATCCTGACATAAGGAATTTATCGTGGGTTAGGGGGCCGAGTCGGACGGAACCATGGGGTCAGATTGGTGGTTACGCCTCCCCGTTCCGCGACCTTTCGGGCTTGACGCCTGGCCCGCTTCCCTGCACATTCCTTCCCTCACTGCCCCACCGAGGCCGGAATAGAGCGTGAACCTGGACCCCTTCCTCAAAGTCATGGCCGCCAAACACGGCTCGGATCTCTTCTTCAGCGAGGGGGCCCGACCGCATCTCAAGGTCGATGGCACCCTGTTGCCCTTTGGCGACCGGGCCCTGACGGCCGAGGAGATCCTGGCCCTGGCCCATTCAGTGATGGACGAGGGCCAGCAGCGGGAACTGGCCCAGACCTGGGAGTGCAACCTGGGGGTGGAACTCAAGGGCGTCGGGCGCTTCCGGGTCAACGTCTTTCGTCAACGGGGCGGGCCGGCGATGGTCATCCGCTACATCAAGGACCGCATTCCCACCTTCGAGGAACTCTCCCTGCCAACCGTCCTGGCGGAGCTGATCAGCGCCAAGCGCGGCCTCTTGCTGGTGGTGGGCGCCACCGGCTCGGGCAAGTCCACCACCCTGGCGGCGATGATCGACTACCGCAACCGCAACAACCGCGGCCACATCCTCACCATCGAGGACCCCATTGAATTCACCCACCAGCACCAGAAGTCGATCGTCAACCAACGCGAGGTGGGTATCGACACCCTGTCCTATGAGGCAGCGCTGAAGAACGCCATGCGCGAGGCCCCGGACGTCATCCTCATCGGCGAGGTCCGTGACGCGGCGACCATGAAGCACGCCCTGGCCTATGCCGAGACGGGCCATCTGTGCGTCTCGACCCTGCACGCCAACAACGCCAACCAGACCATCGACCGCATCCTCAGCTTCTTTGCGGAGAACCACCGTCAGCAGGTGCGCATGGACCTGGCCCTGAACCTGCTGGCCGTGGTCTCCCAGCGCCTGATTCCGGCCAAGGACGGGGGCCGCGCCCCGGCGGTGGAGGTGATGCGTCAGACCCGCTACATCTCCGACCTGATCCTCAAGGGCGAGATCGAGAGTATCAAGGAGGCCATGCGCCAGAGCGGGATCGCCGGCATGCAGACCTTCGACGAGTCCCTCCACCAGCTCTATCAGAGCGGGCGCATCAGCCTGGAAGAGGCCCTGGCCAACGCCGATTCGCGCAACGACCTGGCCCTGCGTATCCGCCTCGAAGGGGCACCCACGCCAGCCACGGCCTTAAGCGAGGTGGAAACACCTGGCCTGATCTGAATCCGGGCCGAGCGCTTCACGTCTCGCCCCGGGCGCGAAAATTGCTTCATCCTCCGGTGATCCGGCCGCCGTTCCGGGCCTTCCCGCGGCGAGAAACCCGAGATCGACGGGGTGGTTGACGAGCCCCCAACACGCGCCCTCGCCTGGCGGTGCCCGTCTGACCCGATCACCAACACTCGAACCCTTCACTTTTTCCAGCCGCGGAGCCTTGCCATGTCACCCTATCTTGACATGACCCACAGCCAACCCAACGACAGCCTCTTCGACCTGCCGCCCCTTGCCCTCTCCGCCGAGGGCCTAGCGTTGGATTTCAAACGCTATTATGCCAGCACCCTGGGCCGGGACCGGGACTGCCGTTCCACCTACTATCCCTACCGTGCCTTATCCCTGGTCATGCGTGACCGCCTCATGGAGCGCTGGAAACGCACCCGTCAGGCCCAGGACGAGGCCGATTGCAAGCGTACCCACTATCTGTCCCTGGAGTTTCTGATGGGGCGGGCGCTGTGCAATGCCATGTTCAACCTGGGCGTGACCGAATCGGCGGCGTCCGGGCTGCATCAACTGGGGCTCCACCTGGAGGAACTCGCCGCCAGCGAGCCCGACGCGGGTTTGGGCAATGGCGGCCTGGGGCGCCTGGCGGCCTGCTTCCTCGACTCCTGCGCCACCCTGCAACTGCCGGTGAAGGGCTATGGCTTGCGCTACGAGTACGGCATGTTCCGCCAGAACCTCGACAACGGCTTTCAGATCGAGGAGCCGGATCACTGGCTACGCGACGGCAACCCCTGGGAGCTGGAACGTCCGGAATACACCCAGCGTATCCAGTTCGGTGGCCGGGTGGAGTTCCGTCAGGACGATACCGGCCGCCTCTTGGCCCACTGGGTCGATACCCATAACGTCCTGGCGGTACCCTTCGACACCCCGGTGCCCGGTTACCAGAACGACACCATCAATACCCTGCGGCTGTGGAAGGCCGCCGCCACCGACGAATTCAACCTGGGCGAATTCAACGCCGGCAGCTATCCGGAATCCGTCGCCGCCAAGAACGCGGCCGAGCACATCACCATGGTGCTCTACCCCAACGACGCCAGCGAGAACGGCAAGGAGCTGCGGCTGCGCCAGCAGTACCTGCTCGCCAGCGCCAGCCTCAAGGATGTGCTGCGTGAATGGAGCCGCGTGCACGGGCGGGACTTCAGCCACTTCGCGGCGAAAAACTGTTTCCAGCTCAACGACACCCACCCCGCCATCTCGGTGGCGGAGCTGATGCGCTTGCTGATGGATGAGCACCGGCTGGAGTGGAACGAGGCCTGGGCCATCACCAGCGCCACCATGGCCTACACCAACCATACCCTGCTGCC
>SACH01000183.1 GCA_009928645.1 Gammaproteobacteria bacterium
GGGTGCGCCTTGATCTTGATTGGCAGTATATACTATGCCGGCCGATTTGCAAGCGCTATTTATTCATCATGCAGGAGCAGATTGGGCGCTTCGCCGCCGCCTTTCCCCGGTCATGCCAGGGCGGTAGCGGGGATTTACGGCGGTTCCATATTTGCACGTTGCGCCTGCGCTTCTTCTCGCTACATGCGTGCTAATCGGCACCACGTCCGGGGTACATACCTGCTATTCCGTGCGCCAGCCCCAGCGTCCTATAGCGCGGCATCAGACGCTCGTTGCTGTCCGTTCTTGCGCCAATAATACCCTGCGTATTCCCGGTGCTTACGCCGATCCCCCCCCGCGCGCCGGCCGTCGGTAGCGGGCGTTGCCGCTGACCATTACGCCCCGCGCAAGCGGCATGCTCCCCGCCGCCTGCCCGGGGGTGCTGATGCTCACGGTATGGCCTGTATCGCCACGACGCCACCGGTCTTGAGCGGACGCCCAGGGCCGCGCGTCAACCGGGGTGCCGATCGCGGCCGGGGTCCGGCGCTTCTGGCCGGTGCTGGGCTGGGCGGTGGCGGGGGCCGTCGTCGGCGACGGCGTCAGCGACTGGCTGGGTCACCATAACCGGGAGCGACTCAAGGAGCCGTGGCCCTTCTCCCGCTACCCGGACAGCCTGGCCCGCGGGGAGCAATTCTTCCGCGACCATGGGGGTAAGCGCGTCGCCTTTGGCCGCTTCGTCGGTCCGGTGCGGGCGGTGATCCCGGTGGTGGCGGGCATGATGGGCATGGCGCCCAAGAAGTTCTCTCGCCAACATCCTCTCCGCCGTGGTCTGGACCCGGCCTACATCATCCTCGGGGCCTCCCTGGAACTGGCCGCCGAGGCCACGGGACGCCTGGCTATCCTCGCCCAGATCCTGATCCTGATCCGCTAGCTGGCCGGCTGGTTGGCACGCCGCTGCGACCGGTCCTACCGCCCCGGGCCGGGCGCTGGGTGCAGGGGCTGCCGCGGTGGGCCGCCGGTCACCCCGGCCTGGGCGAGATCGCCCGCGCCCTGGCGGACCCCGCGCCTCCCGATGCCGGCGCGCTGGCCAGCCTGGCGGGGCTGCTGCTCCTGGGCACCCTGGCCTTCGCCTTCACCCTGGGGCTGACGATGGCCGCGGCCCCGGACCGGCCGCTGAACCAGTTCGTGCTCCATCTGGCGCTGAGCCTGCAGAGCCCCGGCGCCCACTTCGTCCTGGCCGGTTTCAGTCGCCTGGGCGATGTGGGCGTGATCGTCCCCCTGGGTCTCGCGGTCCTGGTCTGGTCGCTGGCCCGTGGCTGGCGGCGCCCGGCGGGCTACTGGCTGGCCGCCCTGGCTTTCGCGCTGCTCGCGGCGCCCCATCATCAAGTCGTGCTTCGGGGCCCGCGCCCGGACCTCGGCCTGTCCGGCCTGTCCCCCTGGGCGTTCCCCAGTGGCCATGTCCTGCGCGCCACGGTCGTCTATGGCTTTCCCGCGGTATGGCTGGCCCGCCCCCTGGGGCCGGCCTGGCGCGGGCTGCCCTAGGTCGGCGCGGCCCTGCTGATCGCCGGGGTGGCCCTCGCCCGGCTCTATTTCGGCGCGCATTGGCTCACCGACGTGCTCGGCGCTCTCGGGCTGGGGCTGGCCTGGGTGGCCGCCCTGGGGCTGGCCTTTCGCCGGCATACCCGGCCCGCGCCCGCCGCTCGCGGCCTGAAGGGCGTCGCCAGCCTGGCGCTGGTCGTGGCCTTCACGCTGGTCAGCCTGCGCTTCCACCCCGCGGATCTGGCGCGCTACACGCCCCCGCGCGCCCGGCTGCCCCTGACGCCGGCGGCCTGGGAGTCCCTGGCGGTGGCCGGGCCCCCCCGCCGGATCGATCTGCGCGGCCGCCCCGGGCAGCCGTTCACCCTGCACTACGCCGGCGAGCTCCCAACCTTGATCCAGGCCGTGGCTGGCTGGGGCTGGCAAGTGGCCGCGACCCTCGCTCCGGGTAACGCCCTGCGGCTGCTCTCCCCGTCCCTGCCCCTGGACCAGCTGCCCCTCATCCCGCAGGTCCACGACGGCCAGCATGAGGCGTTCGCCCTGAGCAAAGCGGAGGGGCCGGTCCGTCGGTTGGTGTTGCGCTTCTGGGCTACGCCCTCTTGGCTGGAGGGCCGCACGCCCCTGTGGCTCGGCACGGTCACCGCGCAGCACCGCCGGCTGATCCTCAACCTGCTGGCGCCACCAGCGACGGCCCCGGACACCGTGGCGCCTCTGGCCAAGGTCCTGCCGGACTTGGGCGCCCTGGCTCCCCGTCAGCCTACCGTCGGAGGTCCCTGGCTGCTCGGCGGACCCGGGCCGCGCGCCGCCGGGGGGTGAGCGGACCCTGCACCCACCGCGATGCGCCGGACAGGAGGGGGGCGGGGCTACGCTCCTGGGGGGCTGGTCAGGGCGCGCCGCGCGGCCACTGTGAGCTCGGCGAGATTGAGCGGGCCGGCGGTTCCGCTGCGCACCCCGTCCTGCCAGAGGCGGCGCCGCCGCGCGAGCGGGTCCAGGTGATCGGACGGGCGTGGCGCGACGCCTGCCGCCGCGGTGTCAATCGTACTCGGCGCCATGGGCGTGGGCGGGTGGCCAGCGGGCGGGAAGGTGCCCCGGCGCCGGTTGCGCGCGACTATACCCCTTCTTCGCCCGCCTGATGGTCGGTCAGCGGTGACCGGGGCTTCAAACCGGCGCGGTGGGCCACGGTGGACGTTGTCCGACGCAGGGTGTCCAGCCGGTGCTGGAGGCGTCGGCCAAGCGCTAGTGGATCTATTTCAATCATTACCGTCGTTTTTTCTTACCGCACAGGAAAGGGGTTGATACCTGGCGCTATGCAGATGCCGCGGTCGGATCGCTGCCTAGCGTTAGCGCCTGCACTTGACGCCAGAATACGACAGCTTTATTTTAGCGCCTGGACGCTTGCAGAAGGTCCATTTCCACGGCGTGATCCTGCACGATACGCACCCCAACCATATTGCTCATTGAGGATATGAACATGACCAGCATCGACTTCTCTCCCCTCTTCCGCTCCATGATCGGTTTCGACCGGCTGTCGTCCGCCCTGGAGAACGCCTATCGCTCCGATCCGGGCGGTTATCCTCCCTACAACGTGGAGGTCAGCGGCGAGAACGACTACCGCATCACCATGGCGGTCGCCGGGTTCGCGGCCGGCGAGTTGAACCTGGAGGTGAAGGAGAACTTCCTGACCGTGTCCGGCGCCCGCGCGGAAGACGATAAGGACCGGCGCTTCCTCTACCGCGGGATCGCCAACCGGGGTTTCGAGCGCAAGTTCCAGCTCGCCGATTATGTCCGCGTGGTCGATGCCCGCCTGGAGCACGGCTTGCTGCATATTGAGCTGCGCCGGGAGATCCCCGAGGCCATGAAGCCGCGGGTCATTCCCATTCAGGCCGCGAGCGCGGCGCCGCCGGCGCCCGCCCTCAGCGCGGCGTCCGCCGCGTAGACCCGCGGGCGACGCGACGCGGGCGCGCTCTTTCCGGCGCACCCGCGTCGCCGTGTATTCCCTCCCCTCTTTCAACCCGTGAGACACCCATGCGTACTCTTGTCCTGGCGGCGTTATGCGGCCTGAGTCTGCCGGTCCTGGCCCAGGAGGCCCAGGTCGACAT
Source organism: Gammaproteobacteria bacterium (assembly GCA_009928645.1). Lineage (GTDB taxonomy): Bacteria > Pseudomonadota > Gammaproteobacteria > Chromatiales > Chromatiaceae > M0108. Next base: position 3,615 of record SACH01000183.1, read on the forward strand.
CACCTTCACCGCCGACATGCCCTCCCTGCGCGATCCCGCGCGCCACGACACCTTCCGCTTCACCGTGGCGGATGCCAAGGTTGTCACCAACCTGGCCCTGGAATGTCAGGCCGGGCGCACCCAGGCCTTCGTGCTGCGCACCAACGAGCAGTGCAGCGTGTCGGGCACGGGCCAGATCGTCAATCCCGCCAACCCGGGCCAGCCCTTGCCGCGGACCCAGTATGCCGGCGGCTTCACCGTGACGCCGAGTGGCGAGGTGGAGGGACAGACCCTGCGCGTCAACTACCTGGCCCTGGGTAAGGTCCCGGCGTCGACCGAGGCGTTCAGCGGCCGTATGGTCCTCAAGCCCGAGAACCCGTCCCCGGGGGCGGCGGAACTTCAGGCTATGCTGCTGACCAAGCTGCGCGGCGCGCAGACCGCCGGCGCGGTGATCGACGAGCGCGTCGATAGCGTCCAGCTCAGCAGCTTCTTCATCCCCTCCGCCGGCCTGCCCTCGGAACGGGGCTGCACCTGGAACGGGGACATGATCTTCGCCTACCAGACCGAATCCTGGTTCATCAACCTCAGCGCCCGCTGCGGCGACCGGGACTACGCCCTCAAGGGCAACATGCCCTGGACTGACACCCCTGGCGTCGCCAACCAGACCCAGTATGACCTGACCCTGACCCTGCCCAGCGCCACGCTGACCAGCGACGAAGCCCTCTTCGCCCATGCCGCGGGCGATAGCGACCTCTTCGCCGGCGTCGACGGGATCACTGGCCAGCTCCTCATGCAAGAGTCTGACTACGTGAAAACGCGGGACGACGGTCAGGACGAGGAACTGGCCAGCCAGATCAAGGGCACGGGCCAGCTCGAAGGCACGCAGGTGTCGCTGGAGGCGGTACGCTCCTTCGGCGTCCTCATCGGCATCCTGTCCCGCACCTTCTTTGGCGCCTGAGCGGGCGCCTCTCCCCGCCTAGCGGCGCGCGCTCGGACCGCGCCCCCGTCACCCGCCGTGGCCTTGGCCTGGCGGGATTTTTGTGGGCCGCCGGGTGGACGCGCCGCCCCACCCCTGCCGTCGTGAGATAATACGCCCTCTACGGTGGACGGGTAAGCCGGAGCGAGCGCGCCCCTTGAAGGCGCGCAGGACGCGCGCCGACCCCCCAGCCCGGGTGCGTAGCTCGGCGGAGCCGAGGGCGCGAGGGCCTCTCTTCCGGCGTCCGCCCCGT
>SACH01000184.1 GCA_009928645.1 Gammaproteobacteria bacterium
GCGGTTCTTCAACCCGGGCTTCCAGGTCACCAGGTCCCCGACCTGGAAGCGGTGGGGTTGCTGGAGGCGGCGCAGGCGCTCGCGCAGCACGCCGCCGACATTGCCATGCAGATCCTGCAACAGGTCGTCCAGCGACTCATGCTGGATGAGGTCGTGGGGGGCGTCCTCGCTCAGGCCGATGCGGCTCAGGAGTTCGCGTGAGGACAGGGGGCGGGGTTGTCGGGCCATGGGCTTCTCCTCTCGTGGGGCGTGAGGCGCATTAAACGCCAGCGTTGCGACACGCCTTGTCGATTGAACCTATACTGTGCCCATGAGCGCCGTCACCCAAAGCCGTATCGATCGCCTCCGCCGGCTGGAGGCCCTCCTGCCCCGGGCCACCGCGGCCCCCGCCGATTGCCCGGATGGCACTCGCCTGCTGACGGTGCTCGGCGCGGTCTATGGCCCGGCCTCCGCGTCCGCCCGCCGTCGCGCCCTGCAGCGGGATCTGGATGAGCTGGTCAAGACGGAGCGCGTCCAGGTGGTTAATCCTGGCGGCAAGCCCCTGCGTTACCGGCGCCTGGGCGAGGACGTGCATGAAGACAAGCTGGTCTGGGAGTACACCCTGCGCCAGGTGCGGGACCTGATCGCCGAGGCGGTGCCGGCGCGGCGGCTGGAGCGGCTGTGGGAGCGGCTGCTCCATGAGTTGGATGGCCCCCTGCTCGACGAACAGCGGGTGCGCATCGTTCCCGACAGCTTGCGCCTGCGCCCGGTGGCGCTCTATCCCCAGGTCCTGGAGGCGGTGATCCGCGCCCTGGCCCAGTCCCGCGCCCTGGGGGTACTCTACGAGGATGCCGCCGGGCAGCGCGGGGAGGCGGTGATCCATCCCCAGGCCCTGATTCAGCGGGGGCCCTTGCCCTATCTCTTCGCCCTCAAGAACGACGAGGACGAGCCCCTGCGGCTCTATGCCCTGCACCGCATGATCCGCGCTCAGGCCCTGGAGGGACAACCGGCGCGGGCGGCGGCGGGTTTTGACCTGGACCGGGCCATTGCCCAGGGGCGGGCCGACTTTGGCCAGGGGGAGATGATCGACCTGGAGATTCGGGTGCGGGGTTATCTGGCGACTCTGCTGAGCGCCTGCCCGCTGACCGACAAGCAGGAGCTGGCGGATGAGCCCGAGGGGTCGGATTTTGACCTGCGGGTCAGGGCGCGGCTGCCATCGACGGGCCAGTTACTGCGCTGGCTGCTGGGGGCGGGGGGTAATTTGGAGGTCGTGGCCCCGGAAACGCTGCGCCGGGTCGTGGCAGGGCAGGCAGTGAAGATGGCCCGGCACTACCTAGGGCTGAGCGTGATGGGAGAAGTCTCGGGTGAGTAATGGAACTTGACCAGGCCCCTCCGGGTCACGGGAACTCCACCCCGTCCTGTGAGGGTGACGTGGGCGAGCGGTGAGGGCGGCTCGTCAGATGCGGGCGCGAGGGCGGACCAACTGGTTCTCCTCGCCAAAGAGCCGCAGGAACCGATGGGGCTGCCCCGCCTGCACCTGTTCGAGGATTGCGCTTCGCCAAACAATGACCACTTCCAGCAGGCCCGGGCCGCAACCGGGCCAGCGCCTGACCGAGCATTGATCAAGCGGAAGCCGATGGTGGGGTCCTGACTCCAATGAGGTACCAGGCCCCAGTGCAACAGGTGCAGGCCATTCTGGTTGATAGAGGGATAATCGTAGCGCTAACAGTCAGGGGCACGCTGCAGTATGGCGCCCAAGCAGCGCAGGAGTTGCTTCTTGCCGCTGCGCGGCGGGTCGACCTGCAGGATCCATTGATGATTGAGGCCGGCAATGCCGTGCGAAGGTATTCGCGTATTGCCAGCCTGGCCTCGCGGTGGACCGGCAACCGCGAGGTCGTGCCCTGTCCAACCGCCCCGACCCGCTCGGTACCGCGCTCCGCCGGTCGGATGCCCGGCCGGGCAGACCGTTGACACCGCTGGCGAGGGCCGAGGCAACCAGTCGGCACCGTGGTAAGGTCCTTGCTCGAAACTCCCGCTCGATAACCGCAAGCCTCCTGGCAATCTTCTGTGGTGCAAAACGCAAAATAGCGGGCTATAGTCCCACCATGCAGAAGTTTAGTGACTCCCTGCGCGTCCTGCGTGTCGCGCACAGCCACGGCTGGGCGGGCGGGAGGGCGTGCAAGATCGGCATCTCCCCGACCTATCTCAGCCACATCGTGCGCAATCAAGCCCCCCCCGCGGCCGAAGATCATCACGGCGCTGACCGCCGATCCCAACGTGCTTGTTCGCCTCACCGCCGGCACCGATCCGGACCTCTTCCACGATCGGCTAACGGTCCTGCACCTGCTGCGGTACCTGCGGCAGGCCGGCTGTCCCGACCCGGCGATCGTCCGCCGCGCCGAACGCGTCACGGATGTCGTGCGCACCCGGCCGCCCGCGTCACCGCCACGCCCGACGCCACCCTAACATCCCTGACGGTTCCCAGACCCTGGCCTGTCCATGAGCTTCCCGGCACTCCTTCCCCCGCCCGCCGCATCCTCGCTGGCAACCCAGGCCAACCTGCGTGAGGATGCCGCCCGGGTGGCGCACTATCTGGCCGAGAACCTGGCCCCATCCACCCGGCGGGTGTATCAGTCTGACTGGGCGCTCTTCTCGGCCTGGTGTGACGGCAAGCAGTTGCCGGCCCTACCCGCCAGCGGTGAGACGGTGGCCGCCTATCTGGCCGCAGAAGCCGCGCAGGGGCGGCGGGTGGCGACGTTACGTCACCGCTTGGCCGCCATCCGCCTGGCGCATGAGCTCACGGACCAGCACAACCCCACCGCCAGCCATATCGTGCGCGCCACCCTGGCCGGTATTGCCCGGGTCCATGGCGCCGCGCAGCTCCAGAAAGCCCCGGCCGTCGCCGAAATCCTCAAGCAGATGGTCGACACCCTCGATCCGACCACCCGCCAGGGCCGCCGCGATCGGGCCCTCCTCACCCTGGGCTTCGCCAGCGCGCTGCGCCGCAGCGAACTGGTGGCGATCACCGTGGAAGATCTGGAATTCGTCCCTGAGGGGGTGCGCGTGCACATACCGCGCTCCAAGACCGATCAGCAGGGGCTTGGGCAGGTGGTCCCGGTGATCCGCGGCGAAGCCTATTGCCCCATCACCGCTCTGCAGGACTGGCTGACGGCGGCCGGGATATTCAGTGGGCCGGTGTTTCGCCGCATGCGCCGCGGTGATCACGTCACGGCGCAGCCCTTAAACGATCGCAGTGTCGCCGAAATCGTCAAGCGCTGTGCGTTGGCTTGCGGCCTCAATCCCGCCGACTACGCGGGTCACAGTTTGCGTGCTGGCTTCCTGACCTCGGCCGCCCAGGCCAAGGCCGATATTTACAAGCTAATGGAAATTTCGCGCCACACCAACCCCAAATCGGTCATGCGCTACATCCGCCGGGTTGACGAATACACCGAGCATGCCGGGAAAGGCTTGTTGTGAACGGGACGACCCGGGATGCGCCATCGAACTGGCGGATCTACCAGCGGAATCACGCCCAAAGGGGGGGGAAACGCCTAGGCGCACGGGTGTTATTCAGTGCGCGATGGCAGAAGGAAATGGCGAGGAGCGCCGGTTGCGACCGGGCGGGTTGATCGCGCGCAGGGCAGAATTTAACGGGATCGAAAAAGTAAACAACATCCTACCGTTCTTTGACGGCCAGCCTGCCGCCCAAAGCCTGGAATTGGTGGCTGAGTCCCGCCTGACCACCCATCCCGGACGCGATACTGTCCACGGTGCGGAATGGCTACGCTATCGGTCTCGACGGGATCGATTCGTTGCCGGCGTAAAGAAGGGCCCAATCCGCGGTGATTGATTTGTGGTTGCTGTCGGTGCGTGACTGGTAGCTGAAGCAGTTGATCTCGGTGAGGGGGTTGAATCATCGCTTGAGGCCTGACTCTTCCGCATTGGCGGTGATGGTGCCCTGGAGGAGGATGAGGACGAAGCCGCGGCTGTCGCCCGCGAATGGCCTGGGGAAGGGGTAGGGAGCGTTGCGTGTACCAGGTGGCGACGAAGGAGCGGTCGGCGTCGAGGGCCTCGGCCCAGCCGGGCTGGGGCGGCCAGCCCCCGGCGCTGGCCAGGGTGAAGGGTCAGTAGGCCGAGCGATACGCGTAGACACAATCGGTGTTGGCGGTGTCCAGGGGAATCGGCCGGGTCCGGAGGTGGATGGTCGGCGCGGTCCACGGTGGGGTAGGTCACCTCGACGCGGTCGGTGACCGGGGCAGGGGCGATCCAGAACCCGGCGGCGAAGGTGCGGCGTGCGAGGTCATTGAGGATCTCGGTGCGGATGGCCGGCCGGCTGCCAGCGTGCCAGCGCGTCTGGCCATTGGCGATCAGCCAGTCGGTGACCTGGCCCAGGTTGTAGGGGCGGGACCAGGGCATCTTGGGCTGGTGCGGAGCTGGTGGTTGCTGGGATAGGCCGAGGCCGCGGCGTAGCGGGAGCCACGGTTGACATTCAGGCTGTCCCCCAGCAGGACGGCGATGTCCGCGGGTGGGTTGAAGTGGGTGATGCGAGCCATGGCGGGGGTGGGCGGCCGACGGTGCGCCGGTGTGTGCCAGCGGTGGCTCAGGACCCGGCGCCGGTAGGCGGCCGGAAGCCCGCGACCGGATAGAGGGCGCGCACCAGGGCGATGACCACCCCGAGGATGCGCAGCGCCTGGCCGGGGCGCGGACGGAGGGGGCCGAAGTCCGGGTGATGGGCGCAGAGCCAATAGCGGCTGCCGTGCTGGCGCAGCTCCCGCAGCAGGGGCTGACCCTCGACCTCGGCCCAGACCAGATCGCCGGCCTGGGGGGGTAGGCCGAGG
>SACH01000185.1 GCA_009928645.1 Gammaproteobacteria bacterium
TTCTTCGTCGACGTCTCCCTGCCCGACGCCTCCTCCCTGGCGCGGACCGGCGCCGTCCTGGCCCAGGTCCAGCAGGCCCTGGCCGCCGAGCCGGAGATCGACCATGTGATGACCGTCTCGGGCTTCAGCCTGCTGGCGGGCATGCGCTCCAGCGGCGGCATGGCCATCGCCGTCCTCAAGCACTGGGACGAACGCCCGGGGCCGGCGAGCAGCGCCGAGGCCGTGCTGGCCCGCGTCCAGCCCCGGCTCCTGTCCATCCCTCAGGCGACGGTCTTCGCCTTCGCCGCGCCGCCGATCCAGGGCCTGGGCACCGCCGGCGGCATCGAGATGGAACTGCTCGACCTGGCCGGTCAGCCCCCGGAGGAACTGGCTCAAGCCCTCCAGGGCTTCATCATCCATGCCAATGAAGACCCGCGGTTGCGGCGCGCCATGTCCACTTTCAGTGCCCAGACGCCGCAGATCTTCCTCGACATCGACCGCGAGAAGGCCGAGGCCCTGGGGGTGCGCCTGTCCGACCTCTTCCTCACCCTCCAGGCCAACCTGGGGGCCCTCTACGTCAACGATTTCAATCTCTTTGGCCGTACCTTCCGGGTCTTCCTCCAGGCCGACGCCCCCTTCCGCATGACCCCCGAGGATATCAACCAGCTCCATGTGCGCAACAACCGCGGCGAGATGGTGCCGGTCCAGTCCCTGGTGACGGCGGAGCCCATGCTCGGCCCGGAGAGCACCCGGCGCTTCAACCTCTTCCGCGCCGCCAGCGTCAACGTGACGCCGGTCGGCAGTACCGGCGAGGGTATCGCCGCCCTGGAGGAGATCGCCCGCGACAGCCTGCCCCCCGGCTTCGGCATCGACTGGAGCGGCACCACCTTCCAGGAGGTCCAGGCGGGTGGCGAGGCGGCGGTCGTGCTCCTGCTGGCCCTGCTGCTGGTCTATCTCTTCCTGGTGGCCCAATACGAAAGCTGGACCGTGCCCCTGTCCGTCATCCTCTCGGTAGTCATCGCCGCCGTGGGGGGGCTGGCGGCAACCTGGCTGGTGGGGCTGGACAACAATGTCTACACCCAGATCGGGCTGGTGATGCTGATCGGGCTGGCGAGTAAAAACGCCATCCTCATCGTCGAGTTCGCCAAACAGTTGCGCGAGGAGGGCCTGCCCATCCAGCAGGCGGCCGCGGACGCGGCGCGCCTCCGCTACCGGGCGGTGCTGATGACGGCGGTGAGCTTCATCCTCGGCATGCTGCCCCTGGTCCTGGCCAGCGGCGCCGGGGCCGCCAGCCAGGTCTCCCTGGGCGTGGTGGTCCTGGGGGGCATGACCGCGGCCACCGTCTTCGGCATCATCGTCATCCCGCCCCTCTACGTCTTCGTCCAGACCTTGCGCGAGCGGGTCAAGGGAACCGCGGACGTGGCGAAGACCGTCGAGCCCGCGGAGCGCTGACATCCTTCCGCTTCCTGGCTTTCCCATCGCCCCTCCCTGCCCGGGCCCGCATGAGGCGCACCGGGTCAGGATCCGGGGCACCTGGACGTTATGACTGGCCGAGGGATAACTATCCATGAATTCAGACCCTTCCCGTTCTGCCATCATCCACGAGGAACTGCCCAAGGAGCATGAGGACCCCCTCGTCCGCCACCTCCATCTCCTGATCCGGGCCGCCATCCGCGTTCTGGCGGTGCTCATGGTACTGGTCATCCTCTGGGGGGTGGCAGACGTGATCTGGATCATTTATCAACGGCTAAGCGAGCCCCCGCTGTGGCTACTCAACATCAGTGACCTCTTCGAGATCTTCGGCGCCTTCCTCGCCGTCCTGATCGCCATCGAGATCTTCATCAATATCCGCCTCTACCTGGGCGCCGATGTCCTGCCCGTGCAACTGGTGGTTGCCACCGCCCTGATGGCCATCGCCCGGAAGGTCATCGTCCTGGACTTCGACAAGGTGGCCCCGGACTACATCTATGCCTCGGCGGCGACCGTGCTCGCCCTGGGCGTGACCTACTGGCTGATCTCCCGCAAGACCTGAGAAAGCCGGGGTTTCCGCGACAGTGCCCTGGTGGCTGTTACTCTTCCTCGCGCTGGGCCTGGGAAGTGGCCCGGCGAGGGCGGCGCCTGGGTCGCCGATCATCGATCTGGCCGTTGGTAGCGAGGAAACGCGGCTAACGGACCGGCTTTGGCTGCTCAAGGAGGCCTCGGACCAGCCGCTGACCGCCGCCGAGGCCCTCGCCGCGGGGGACTGGGAGGAGACGAATCCCGCTAACCTGAGTTCGGCCTATCGGCCGGCGACGGTCTGGCTGCGGGGGCAAGTGCGCAACGGTGGCTTGGAAACGCTCCGCCGCTGGCTGGTGGTCCTGCCCTGGCAACTGCGTGACGTCCAGTTGTTCCTGGTCGATGCCGACACTGGCGCCATCCTGACGCACCAGCGCGCGGGACTCGATCTGCCCCGCGCGGACCTCGAGATCGATACCATCCACGCGACCTTTTCGCTCACCCTGGGGCCGGAGGAAACCCGGACCCTGCTGCTGCGCATCCAGGACCGGAGCTTCCTCGGGCTCAAGGTAAGCAGCGTGGACCCGGAGCGCTACGCCGCGCAGCAGGCCCGGCTGCGGGACGGCTATCTCATCTTTGCCGGCTTCGTGCTCGCCATCCTGGTCGTGCTGCTGCTCTGGGGCGACTGGCGCTTCATCCTGGCGAGTGCCTGGCTGGGCGCGATCGTCCTCTTTGAACTCTCCTATGAAATGCCGCTGCTACTCAGCCTCTGGCCGGGGCTGCGGCCGCACATGATCTCGGTGTTCACCATCACCGGTGCCTTGACCGTCGCCATCTTCGCCCTCGCCTCCCTGGTGTTCCTGGAGCTCTACCGTCAGCGCCTGTGGCGCCTCCTCTATGGGCTCCTCATCGGCATCATCCTGATCGCGGCCTTCGCCACCCCCCTGACCGAACACACTCAGTTTACCCGGTGGGTGACGGTTCGCCTGACCCTGGTGCTCGCCCTCCTCTGGCCCCTGTCGGTCGTCTTCGCTCCCCGCCGCCGGGGCCGCTATCAGTGGGGCGTCCTGATCCTGCTGACCGGGTCCTGGCTGGTCATCATGGTGCGCATCCTGACCTCGACCGGTCTGCTGCCCCGCATCCACGATGACACCCTGATCCTGACCTACCGGCTGGTGCCCCTGAGCCTGATCCTTGGGGTCATCCTGCTGGACCGGCTCGACCGACGGCACATCGAGCGGGCCCGGGAACGGGAATTGCTAGCCAGTCGGGAGGCGGCACGGCAGGCCCTCATCGACCGGCAGCAGGAGGAAAACCTGCGCCTGACGACGGCGGTGGAGCAACAGACCCGCTCCTTGCGCGCGGCGACCCTGCGGGCGGAGGAGAGCAGCCAGGCGAAATCGACCTTTCTCTCCACGGTGAGCCATGAGCTGCGTGCCCCCTTGCACGACATCCTCGGCTATGCCCAGTTGCTGGCCCGTCAGGTCCCGCCCGCGGCCCGGGATCACTTGGGGGTCATCCAGGACAGTGCCAACCGCCTGCTGCATCTCATTGGCGACATCCTGGCCTTCAGCCGCGGCGAGGCCAAGCCCGCGCGACTCGATCCGGCCCCCCTGTCGCTGACCCAGTTGGCCCTCCACCTGGGTGAGGTCTGCCGCCCCCTGGCCGCCCGCGGCGACAATGTGCTCACCACCCGAGTGGGCATCGGCGACGGGGACTGGGTCTTGGCCGACGAGCAGCGGCTGACGCAGATCCTGCGTAATCTGCTGGAGAACGCCTGCAAATTCACCCAGGGCGGGCGCATCGAGCTGGGCATCGTCCCGGCCGAGTCACCGCCCCTGGCTTCCGGGGCGACCGCATCCCCCGCGGAGGGGGGGCGGGATCGGGTGAGGGCAGGTGACGGGATAGCAGCGGCACGTCCGCCAGCATGCGGACCCGGCGAGGGACAGGGACCCGTGCCTGGAGACATTCACCTGGCGTTTTACGTCACCGATACCGGCGTGGGCATCCCCGAGGCGGAGCTGGCAGCAATCTTCGAGCCCTTCCGCCGGCTTGATCGCTACCAGCGCGTCCCCGGCCTGGGTCTGGGCCTGGCGATCGCCCAGCAATTGGCCACCGCCATGGGCGGGCGGATCCAGGTGCAAAGTAGCCAGGGCGTCGCTCATGGCAGCACCTTCCGCTTCGAGTTGCGCTTGCCCCGCTGCGCACCCCAGGAGGAAGGGGCGTCCACCGAACGGGTTCCGATCGGCTATCGCGGACGGCGCCGGACCCTGCTCATCGCCGATGACTTCGCCACCAGCCGTCAGTACCTGGCGGAACGCTGCCGGGCCTGGGGCTTCGCGGTCCTGCTGGCAGAGGATGGCGCCCAAGCCTTAGCCCTGGCGCGCAAGGCCGAACCGCCCCTGGACGCGGCCCTGGTCGATCAGTTCATGCCGTATCTCGACGGCTGGGGATTTCTGCGCGGGGTACGCGAGTCGGTCCAGCACCAGGACCTGCCGGTAGTCCTCATCTCTGCGGCGCCCCGGCAACCGCCGGCGGCCTTCCCCTCCGATCTGGACTTCGACGCCGTCGCCATGAAACCCCTGGCCGAGACCCACCTGGCGCAGATCCTGGGAGAGATAATGCGCCTGGAGTGGGAATATGAAAGCGAAGCTCCCCCGGAGCCGGACAAGACCCTCACCGATGGCGCCGCCCTCGCCGCGACCTGCCCGACCGAGGAACTGGACATCTTCCGCGACCGCATCGCCCTTGGCCAGCTCATGACCATCCAGCATTGGGCCCAGGCGATGGCCGACCGCTACCCGGAGCGGGAGGCGGTATGGCAGGACATCCTGCACCTCTG
>SACH01000186.1 GCA_009928645.1 Gammaproteobacteria bacterium
CAACATCTACCTGACCGCGGATGGGCGCATCAAGCTCCTTGACTTCGGTGCCGCTCGTTATGCCGCCAGCGAACATAGCAAGAGTCTCTCCATCATCCTTAAACCCGGCTACGCCCCGGAAGAGCAATACCGCAGCAAAGGCAAACAAGGCCCCTGGACTGATGTCTATGGCGTGGCGGCGACTTTCTACCGGGCCATTACGGGCTCGGTCCCCCCGGAGGCTCTGGATCGTACGGAAGAAGACGAGCTTCTCCCGCCATCCAAACTAGGCATCGCCATCCCGCCCCAGCAGGAAGCGGTATTGCTCAAGGCCCTGGCGATCAAGGCACCCTTACGGTATCAGAGTATCAGCGAATTCCAGCAGGCGTGGCGCACGGCGGCCCTGCCCGCATCCGTTCCCCTGGACGCGGCTGGCATGGCGAACTCAACGCCCACGCCAGTGACCCCAGCCCCAGCCCCAGGGCCGGCGAACAGGGGATATGCGGGTCTCAGCTTGGTGTTAGCTGGCGTCATGGTCCTTCTGGCGGTGACCGGCGCCATTGTGTGGTCAGAAAAACATGAGCCCGCATCGGGTAGTGCGGGAGAGCCAGGCACCTCGTCACCACCGCCGGGATCAATGGAGACCGCTTCAAGGGCCTCACCCAGCGACCGCTACCGGTTCTTGGGCAAGGATCAGGAAATCGTCGAAGACATCCGCACCAAGCTGCAATGGCAGCGGTGCAGTCTGGGACAGACCTGGAATGGCGCTACCTGTGCGGGGGAGGCAACAAAATATATCTGGGATGAGGCCCTGCGAACTCCTACGGCGGGTTGGCGGTTGCCGACGAAGGATGAGTTGGCCAGTCTGATCTATTGCAGTTCTGGCAAGCCCATCTACTGGAAGCCTACACTTCAATTGTGCGAAGGCGCTTACCAAATGCCCACGATTTGGAGTGCGGCCTTTCCGAATACGCCTGTGAATTGGTTTTGGTCGTCCTCGTCCTATGCCAGCAGTGCCGACTACGCGTGGGTTGTCGGCTTCGGCTATGGCGACGTCTACGGCAACGGTAAGAGTGGTGCCAACTACGTGCGGCTCGTGCGCGGCGGACAGTGACTTGGGCCGCGAAGCAGCACCTTGGGCGCATTATGTAGAGCTTTACATAATGGGACAGACCTCAGACCTGTCACCCAACGCACCCTGATGAGCGTCCGATTCCAGTGCTAATAGAAAGAGGCAGCCATCGGGGCCAACCGGCGATGGCTCTGCTAGCGAAGAGATTGACACCGCAGGCGAGCGTGATTGTGCCCCTGGCCAAGTTGGCGACCCAGATGTCGAAATGCACCGGGGCGATGCCAAAGTCCTGGGTTACGGACAGCAGCGGGAGGCCCGGACAACGAAGACATCGGAGCTGGCGAAGAACTTGCTCATGAGGAACCGGGCGGCACTGGCGGTTGAGACAAATGACCCCGGTCGTCCAGGAACTTTCTGCTTAGACGGCGCGGCATGGACCCGGACAATGCCGGCCATGGTGGCGCGAAGGAGGGTACTGGCGGTAGGCGATGGCTGACCGATGTTGTCATGCATCCGGTGGAGGGTGGGTAAGTGTCGGCGTACCGTCGCCACAGCCAACCCCTCTGCGTATTCCACTCCAAGGTGGACACCGATTCCACGGGAAGCTGGACAGTGATTCCACGGCAAGCTGGACACCGATTCCAGGGCAAGCTGGACACCTGAAGTAGCGAGACGAGGCGCGGGATAACCGTGGCACCCTGGGGTTTTGACCCTGGAGGTGTCTGTGGCATACACGAGGTTATCCATGCGCAAGATCGAGGAAATTTTGCGGTTGCACCATGAGTACGGCCGCTCCAACCGGGAGATTGCCCAGGCCGTGCGGGCCTCCCCGACGACGGTGGGGGACTACCTGCGCCGGGCGCGCTTGGGCGGGTTTGGCTGGCCGCTGCCGGACGGCCTGAGCGAGTCGGCCTTGGAGGCGGCGTTATTCCCGCCGCTGCCGGCCGCGACGGTCAAGCGTCCCGAGCCGAACTGGGCGGCGGTGCATCGCCAGGTAGGCCGTTCTGGGGTCACCCTGGACCTGCTCTGGCAGGAGTACCGGGAGTGTCACCCTGACGGCTACCAGTACAGTGGCTTTTGCGAGCACTACCGGGCCTTTGCCCGGGCCCTGCCGGTTACCCTGCGCCAGAGCCATGCCCCTGGGGAGCGTTTGTTCGTCGACTACAGTGGTCAGACGGTCACGATCATCGACGTAGCCACCGGGGAGGAGCGTCAGGCCCAGATCTTCGTGGCCGTGCTCGGGGCCTCCAGTTACACCTATGTGGAGGCCACCTGGACCCAGGGACTGGGTGACTGGATCGGCTCGCATGTGCGCTGCCTGGAGTATCTGGGTGGGGCACCGCAGCTCTTGGTCCCCGATAACCTCAAGAGCGGGGTCACCCACCCCGGCTACTACGACCCCGACATCAACCCCAGCTACCAGGAGTTCGCCAGCCACTACGGGATGGCGGTGCTGCCGGCCCGGGTGCGCAAGCCGCGGGACAAGGCCAAGGCCGAGGCGGGGGTACTGCTCGCCCAGCGCTGGATCCTGGCGCGGCTTCGCCACCAGCGCTTCTTCAGCCTCGCCGAGGTCAACACCGCCATCCGCCCGCTCTTGGTGGTGCTCAACGCCCGCCCCTTCAAGAAACTCCCCGGGTCCCGCCAGAGCGTCTTCGAGGCGGTCGACCGCCCGGCGCTACGACCCCTGGCGCCGATCCGCTATGAGTTCGCGCAGTGGAAGGTCGCTACCGTGGGCATCGACTACCACGTCGAACTCGACCGGCACTACTACTCGGTGCCCTACCGCTACGCCCGCCAGAAGGTCGATGTGCGCTACACCGCCACCGTGGTGGAGGTCCTCAAGAACGGCGAGCGCATCGCCAGCCATCCCAGGAGCCCGCAGCAGGGCCGCCACACCACCCTGGAGGCCCATCTGGCCCCGGCCCATCAGGCGGTGGCGGGCTGGAACGTCCAGCGCTTCCTCGACTGGGCCGCCACGGTCGGACCCCAGACCCAGGCCGCCATCGAGCAGCTGCTGGCCTCCCGGGTCCATCCCCAACAGGGCTACCGCACCGCGCTGGGCATCCTGCGGCTAGGCAAGACCCATGGGGATGATCGCCTCGAAGCCGCCTGCCTCCGCGCCATCCAGATCAAATCCGTCACCTACCGCAGTGTGGCTTCGATCCTCAAGCATGCCTTGGAGCGTCAGACGCCCACCCAGGTCCAGGCCAACCTACCCCCCGACCACGCCAATGTGCGCGGCTCCAAGTACTTCCACTGACAGGACCGACCATGCTCAACCATCCCACCTACGAACGCCTGACCCAACTGCGTCTGACCGGCATGGCCAGGGCACTGGCCGAGCAGGCCCAACACCCGGACCTCCAGGCCCTGACCTTCGAGGAGCGCCTGGGCCTGCTGGTCGAACGGGAGGCGGACGAACGCCACAACCGCCAGACCAGCACCCGTCTGCGCCGCGCTCGCCTCAAGCAAACCGCAGTGGCCGAGGACATCGACTACCGGCACCCCCGCGGCCTGGACCGGGCCCTGTTTCGGCGCCTGCTTGCCGGCGACTGGGTCCGCGGCCATCAGAACATCCTCATCACCGGTCCCACCGGTGTGGGCAAAACCTATCTGGCCTGCGCCCTGGCCAACGCCGCCTGCCGTCAGGGCTACACCGCCCTCTACCAGCGCCTGCCTCGCCTGCTGGAGGAACTGGCCATCGCCCATGCCGACGGACGTTTCCTCAAGCTCATGGCCACCCTGGCCAGGGTCGATGTCCTGATCCTCGACGATTGGGGGCTCGCCATCCTCGATGGCGAACGCCGCAGGGACTTGCTCGAACTGCTCGATGAGCGCTATCAGACCCGCTCGACCCTGGTGACCAGCCAGTTGCCGGTGGCCCACTGGCACGACGCCCTGGGCGATCCGACCTTGGCCGATGCCATCCTCGATCGCCTGGTCCACCACGCCCACCCCCTCACCCTCGCCGGGGAATCCCTGCGAAAAATCCAACCCAGATTGACGGAGGAACCCACCCCAGCGTAAATAGCATCCACCCCGCGCGTCGCTTCGCTCCGACTGTCCAGGTTGGCGTGGAACGGGTGTCCAGCTTGCGCTGGAATGGGTGTCCAGTTGGCGTGGAATAGGCACCCCTCACCGCTTCCGCTGCCAGAAAGGTCGCCACCGTCTCCCCCACTGGCGGGTCGTGCCCTCAGTTACTTGCCGTCACACCAGACCACCAAGCGCCCACGGCACCGTCCTACGTCATATGCCTGGAGAATCACCCGCCGCCTAATCCCGCTGGGCAAACGTAAGGCCAGCCCGCGAGAACGGGTCAGGGTGGGCCGCAAGCGCTACACCTTCACTATGCTGAGCACCTTGTCAGCGTAGAACGCCAAGACCCGGCGGGAACTCGACGAAGGCCCTTGCATCCTCAAACATGTAGGCTACACTACATGCCATGGCCTTTGCTGATTACATCCGAGATAAGCGCGAGACGCTCCGCAGCCACGACCGGCGCTACTCCCTGCGCCAGGTCGCCCAGCGCATCGGCGTCGAACCCGCCTACTTGTCCAAGATCGAACGGGGCGACTTCGCCCCACCCTCCGAGGAGAAGATCCGCCTGCTGGCGGCGGAACTGGGCGAAGACACCGACCTGCTCCTGGCCATGGCCGGCAAAGTCTCCAAGGACCTCCAGGAAGTCATCCGCGCCCGCCCGCAACTCCTCGCCGAACTGCTGCGCCAGGTCAAGGATCTGCCGGACGACGCCGTCCAGCAC
>SACH01000187.1 GCA_009928645.1 Gammaproteobacteria bacterium
GACCTCACGCAATCACTCCGGGACAATGGACAGCGGGCCCCGGATGGCGACCCGAGTGAAGATCGCTTCCGGCTGGGGGATTACCTGCTGCGTGGGCCAGACTACCGCCAGATCCATCGCTGGGCCACAGCGCTGCGGATGGCTCCCGCAGCCCTGCTCGACACGTTCACTCAGACCCGACTCGAGCCAATGGAGTGGCAAAGCTTCGAGGCGATTGACTTTGCGGTGGAGGACGGCGCCATTATCAGCCTCGCCTGGGACTTCAATCGCCTGCCAATTGTCCCCGCGGACTGGGAGCCGGAGTTACTCATCCGGAAGCTGGGGTTTTTTGTTGACGAATGGCAACAAGAGCCTGCCTCATTCCAACCAGTTCTGCATCAAATGCAAATCCTTGTATGCCTGCGTATCGGTTTGGGATCGCTCAATCTCTCCCAGGTTCCTGAACTTAGGGAACTGCATTGCTTCAGGAACCGACTTACTGAGTTGGTTCTCACCCCGGTGCCAAAATTGACCAGGCTCGTATGCCAGGACAATCCAATCACTACCTTGGATCTTTCACCAGTGTCGGGGCTGACTCTGCTGTCCTGTGATGACAACCAGCTCACCACTTTGGACCTCACCCCTGTGCCCAGGCTGATTGAACTTTACTGCACATACAACCAGCTAGCCACATTGGACCTTACGCCAGTGCGGGAGCTAACCAGTCTTTTTTGCCATAACAACCATCTATCCATATTAGACCTAACGCCGGTGCCGAAACTTACCGGTCTTTTTTGCCATAGCAACCAGCTCTTTGCGTTGGATCTTTCCCCCGTTCCGGGGCTAACTGAGCTCGGCTGCCAGCGCAACCAGCTTACCGTATTAGACCTCTCACCGGTTCCATGGCTGACCAGGCTCAGCTGCGGTAATAACCACCTCACCGCATTGGACCTCACGCCAGTGACGGGGCTGACCGAACTCTACTGCCAGCATAACCTGCTATGCACATTGGATCTTTCACCAGTGCCTGGGATTTCCACACTCCACTGCGAGGAAAACCAGCTCACCGCATTGGATCTCAAGCTGGTGCCTCAGCTATCCGATCTCTGTTGCCAGAATAACCAACTCACCACATTGGACCTATCAGCAGTACCGGGGCTGACCAAGCTCCACTACGGTAACAAGCAGCTAACTGCCTTGGACCTCACGCTAGTGCCGGGGCTTACTGAGCTCGGCTGCTGGGACACCCGGCTCACCGCAATTGACCTCACGCCAGTGCCAGGGCTGACCAAGCTTTATTGCGGTAACAACCTTCTCAACTCATTGGATCTCACCCCTGTGATGAAGCTCGTCGAGCTTAACTGTTGGTCCAACCAGCTCACCACCCTGGACCTTTCACCCGTGCCCGGCCTGATCGAACTGAATTGCGCGGATAATCGGCTCACAGTCTTGGATCTCTCGCCGGTGCCAGGACTGACCGAACTTAATTGCGAGGAAAACCACCTCATCAGTTTGGACTTCTCCCCAATGTCAGAGCTGAAGGCTCTCTGGTGCAATAACAACCAGCTCACCCGATTGGATCTTTCGCCAGTGCCGGGGCTGGCTGTGCTTATCTGTCGCGACAACCCGCTCACCGCATTGGACCTTACCCCGGTGCCAAGGCTGACTGGGCTCTCCTGCGCTCATACCCAGCTCACTAAATTGGATCTCTCACCGGTGGCGGAGCTAACTGGGCTCTACTGCGCTGACAACATGCTCACCGCGTTGGATCTATCGCCAGTTCCCAACTTGCGTTTTCTCATCTGCTCCAACAACCAGCTCGCCATGTTGCACCTCTCACCATCAATAAACATGAACTGGCTCAAATGTGAAAACAACCAGATCACCACTTTGGACCTTGCACCGGTGCCCCAACTGACTTCGTTGGATTGTGATGAGGGCGTGGAACTGCTCAATATCCCTGAGGGGCTGCGGGTTGACCGTCATAGCTCCAATCCCCCAGCCACGCCTTGACGCCGATAGGACCGTCTTGCCATCGCTGTTTCAGGCATGTCCCCCTTTCGGGCATTGCCGTCACGTGTTCAACCTGTCCAATCCACAAACTATGCTGGTGTGACTAAGGAGGATTCCCACCTTTCTTCGCATACCGGCGGCTCTTTCCCCCTTCCGCCCAGCCAGGCGCCCCTGCCCTCCGACCGGCGGGCGCCCTCCCCCGCCTGCCGCGACCAACCTTGTCGCACCCCCCCGCTACCATGCCGCCTCAATGTTCACCACCGAGGACCCGCGCATGACCATGATCGCCGACCGTCTGGCCCAGGTAACCCTGGGGACCCCCCTGCAGCACCTCAACCTCACCCTCTACCCCCTGCTGGCCCCGGGACCGGAGCAGCCGGGCTACCGGCTCCTCGACCAGGCCCTGGCGGACGGGACCGCCCGGGTCACCGAACTCGGCGAGGGCGGCAGCGTGCCGCAGTTATGCTTCGTCAACGACGGCGACCTGCCGGTGCTGCTCCTGGACGGCGAGGAACTGGTCGGCGCCAAGCAGAACCGCATCCTCAACCTCAGCGTCCTGGCCCCGGCGCGCCGGACCATCATCATCCCCGTCTCCTGCGTCGAGGCCGGACGCTGGCGCTCCCAGTCCGCCGAGTTCGCCGGCGCCCGCCGCGCCCACTACGCCAGCGGCCGCGCCCGCAAGGCCGCCGATGTCAGCGAGTCCCTGCATCGTCGCGGCACCCGCGAGAGCGATCAGGGGCGCGTGTGGGCCGACATCGCCGATAAATCCGCCCGCATGGGCGTCCACTCCACCACCCATGCCGCCGCGGCGCTCTACGAGGGTCATCGCGCGCGGCTGGACGACTATCAGGCCGCCTTCAGCCCCCGGCCGGGGCAATGCGGCACGCTGTTCGCCATCGACGGCCGCCTGGTCGGGCTCGACCTGTTCGACAGCCCTGCCACCCTGGCCGCCATGCTGCCCAAACTCGTGGAGTGCTATGCTTTGGACGCCCTCGACACGGCCCTTGCTGCAGTCCCGGCGATCCCGGCGCGGGCGCCCTTCGACCCGGCCGCCTGGATGACGGCCATCGCCGCGGCCGCGGTCGAGCGCTTCCCGGCAGTGGGCGAGGGCGAGGACTGGCGCCTGCGGGCGCCCGACCTCACCGGCGGTGCCCTGGTCAAGGCGGAGCAGATCATCCACCTCTGCGCCTTCCACCGCGCCGCGGCGGATGACCAGCCCGAGCCCTGGAGCCGCCGGCCCCTGCGGCGTTACCCGGGCGGCCGCTGAGCCGGGGCCCGGCCCCCCGCCGGGGGGGCCGGTGCCGGGGCACCCGGCGGGCCCAGTGCCAGCAAGAACAACCCGTCAGGAGACTCGCGCGATGGAATTGATTGTCGGACAAGGTTTTGATCACCGTGCCCCCCACCCGACCCCGCCCCGGCTGGGGAGCGAGGCGGTCGGTCAGGAGGGCCTGTTGCAGCGGCTGGAATTCCGGGCGGGCCTGACCCCGCCCCGCCAGTCCCATGCCGAACGGGTGGTCGGCTATCTCCAGGCCCTGCGGGCGGCGGACGGCCCGGCACGCTTCTATCACGCCTCCCTGGCCGCCGACCCGGTCGCCACCGCCAGCCACCTGCTCGCCTGGCGCGACGATGCCCTTGACCATGGCTGGTCCCCGCACTGCGGTCCGGAGGTCCTCGGCCGCCTGGCCGATCTGGCGGCGGTGGAGGACCGCCTCACGTCCCTGGCCCCCGGTCTCGCGGCACGGGTGGCGCGCCTGCTGCCGCGCCTGTCCCTCGTCGCGGCGGCCATTCACCGTCTCACCCTGGTCGATGAGCCGGCGGACTGGGCGCCCCCCCTGCGCCGCCTCTTCGCGGCCCTGCCCGCGGCCGGCATCCCGGTCACGGTCACCCCGGCCCCGGTCGCACCCGGCGCTCCGGCGGATACGGACCTGGGCCGGCTGCAACGGGCCCTGCTCGACCCCGCCCGCCCGGGCGACCCCCTCACCCTGCGCGGCGATGGCAGCCTCGGCCTCTACCACTGCCAGGAAGCCCTGGGCGCGACCCTGGCCCTGAGTGACCTGCTGGCCCGGCAACCCGATCACCTCCTGATCAGCGGGACCGACGCCTTTATCCTGGGCACCGCGGCCCGCGCCCGGGGCTGGCCCCATGCCGGCCTGGGGGACAGCTCCGCCTGGCGCCCCCCGCTCCAGTTGCTGCCCCTGCTGTTGCAGCTCGCCTGGTCCCCGCCCCCGGCCGAGATCCTGCTCCAATACCTCACCCTGCCGGTCGGTCCCCTGGGCCGGTTGCGGCGACGGCTCGCCAGACTCTTCGTCGACCGCCCCGGTTATGACCCGGACGCCTGGCAGGGGTGCATCGACGACCAGGTCGCAGACGACCTGGCGGCTGATCCGACCCGGAAGGAAGCGGACCGCCGGGACCGCATCGCCGCCTGGCTGCCGCTCGGCCGCGCGGGGAGCGGCGAGCGCATGCCGCTGACCCTGGCCATCCAACTGGCGGACCAGGTCCGCCAGTACTGGCATGCCCGCCTCCATCTGGCGGCGGGGGAGGCCCGGGAACTGGCCGCCGCCGGCCAGGCGGCGGAGGCCCTCGCCGCTGCCCTGCGCGCGTGGGGCGAGGCGGAGATCGGCCGCGAGTCCCTGCATCGTCTGCTGGAACTGTCCGCCCTCGCCGGGGCCGCGGCCGTGCATCCGGTCCGCCAGGTCGCCTCCCTCAACCTGGTGGCTGATCCGGCCGCCGCCCGCCTGGCCCCGGCGGGACCGGCCTACCTGGTGTGGTGGGACCCCGCGCTGGGCCCGGCCCCGGCCACCCCGCCCT
>SACH01000048.1 GCA_009928645.1 Gammaproteobacteria bacterium
CTTCTTCGACTACCTGGCCGAGGAGATCGCCCGTCAGGCCAGCGTGCGGGACTTTCTGCAGGGCGAGAAGATGATCCAGGGCTTCCTGCTCGCCTGGCTGAATCTCTCCCCCTATTTCCAGGTCTTTTCCGAGGCCGAGCAGTCCGGCGGCTTCGTCGACCTCTATCTGGCGCCCTTCTATTTCCGCTATCCGGACATGCGCCATGCCTATCTGATCGAGCTGAAATATCTTAGCCGGGCGGAGGATACGCCGGCGCGGCGCGCCGCGCTGCTGGACGAGGCCCGCGCACAGTTGAGCCGCTATGCCGCCGATGGGCGTGTGCAAGAGGCCCTCGGCACGGCCACCCTGCACCCCATCGCGCTACTCTATAGCGGCTGGGAATTGGTGCAGCGGGAGGCGCTGGACGCCAATGAGCTGGGTTAGCGCTCAAGTCAGGGTAAAGCCCTTTATTTCCATTGACTGGACCTGAACACTCACGCCAGTTAGCGTTCCCGCCAGGAGGCAACGAAGATGGCGCCAAAGCCAATCGTCAGCATCAGGTGGAAGATGAAGAAGCCGTAGCTCTGGAGCGAGACCGCCATGCCCAGGGCAGCGGCGAATAACAGGGTAAGCAGCCCCTCGACGATCAGGGACTTACCGATGGGATTGCGCTGGCGCCGATCCATCTTGCCCCGCCGCTGGCCGACGATGTTGAACTTGGGGGTACGGACGAAGGAGGACTTGATGCCCAGCAGGCCCTCGATGACCGCCACGGAGTTATGCCAGCTCAGCCCCATGGACAGGGTTAGCAGCAGGGGAAAGTAGAAGATCAGGGCCAGGACCTGCTGGGCGGTACGGGGACGGGGCAGGAGGCGCAGATTGGCGACGAAGTAGACCGTGGCCACGCCTACCAGGCCAAGCAGGGACAGGGAGAGGAATCCGGTATAGGCCCCCAACTGGTCCATGAAGGGCACCAGGGCGACGCTGGTCAGGGCGATCATCAGCACCGCGAGGAACACCGAGCTGTTGAAAAGATGGGCCAGGGCATGGAGCCGGGTGGCGAGGGGGAGATCGGCCTTGAGGACCAGGGGCGTCAGCAGGCGGGCATTCTCGGCCCCACCCTTCATCCAGCGGAATTGCTGGGACTTGATGCCATTCATCTCCACTGGCAATTCCGCCGGGGCCTCCACCTCCTCCAGGTAGAGGATCTCCCAGCCGCGCATCTGGGCGCGATAGCTCAGATCCAGATCCTCGGTGAGGGTGTCCGCCCGCCAACCGCCGGCATCGGCGATCGTTGCCTTGCGCCAGATGCCGGCGGTGCCGTTGAACTGGAGAAAGTGGTGGCCCGCCCGGCGGCCCATCTGCTCGATGGTGAAGTGGACATTGAGTTGCAGGGCCTGCAACTTGGCGAAGAGGGAATAGTCCTCGTTGAGATGGGTCCAGCGGGTCTGGACCACGCCGACCTTCGGGTCCTGGAAGTACCCCAGGGTGCGGCGCAGAAACTGGGGATTGGGCAGGAAATCCGCGTCGAAGACAGCAACGAACTCCCCCTTGGCATGCGGAAGCCCGTCGGCCAGGGCCCCGGCCTTGTAACCCCAGCGGTCGGTGCGATGGATGACCTGGACATCGAACCCCTGGGCGCGATAGTGGGCGGCCTTGGCTTCGCACAGGGCGGTGGTGCCATCGGTGGAATCGTCCAGGACCTGGACCTCGAACCGGTCCCGGGGATAGTCCAGGGCGAGGATATTGTCGATGAGCCGTTCCGCGACATAGGGCTCGTTGAAGAGGGGAAGCTGGATGGTGACCAGGGGCAATCTCGCCGGGTCAAGGGGCGGCGCGGGGGCGATTTGCCCCCGCCTCAGATAGTGGAACAGCAGATTCAGTTGCAGCAGGTTGTAGAGGAGGATGGCCGCCAGAAAAAAGGCATAGACAAGGAGGATCAGGGTTGCCAAGCGTGGCTCCGTAGCGTCGGCCTCATTTTCATCAGGGTGTCTCTCCGCCCCTTGACGAGCAAAGACTCAGGTGGCGTTTTTCACGTCAAGCTCATGACCGGTCACGCCAAACCCCTATCATCAAGAAAATATTAGGGGTAACGCCGCCCGAAGGCGGCGTCTTTCAGGCTAGACCTGGGCCCCCGCGCCCTCCCCTTCCTTCTTGGGTACCGCCAGGTTGGCCGGGCTGACCCCGAGCAGAATGGCCACGTTGCTGGCGATGTAGATGGTGGACCAGGTACCGGAGACCAGGCCCACGAGCAAGGCCAGGGAAAAGCCGCGCAGGGTCTCGCCGCCGAAGAGGTAGAGGGCGATCACCACCAGGAAGACGGTGCCGGCGGTGATGATGGTGCGGGACATGGTCTCGTTGACCGACTGGTTCATGATCTGCAACGGGGTACCCTTGCGCACCTTGCGGAAGTTCTCCCGTACTCGGTCGAAGATGACGATGGTGTCATTGAGGGAGTAGCCCACCACGGTCAGCACCGAGGCGAGGACGTTGAGGTCGAAATCCAACTGGAAGATCGAGAAGACGCCGAGGACGATGATGGCGTCATGGACGGTGGCCGCCACGGCGCCCACCGAGAAGCGCCACTCGAAGCGCAGGGCAACATAGATCAGGATGCCAAACACCGAATAGAGGACGGCCAGACCCCCTTGCTCGGTCAGCTCCTCGCCCACCTGGGGGCCGACGAACTCCACCCGCCGCATCTCGACCTTACCGCCGGCGGCGGCCGCCAGGGTGTCGAAGACCTTCTGGCTCAAAGCCGCGTTGTTGGTCTCCCCGCTGGGTGGGATGCGCAGCAGCACGTCGCGGTTGCTGCCGAAATATTGCACGGTGACCCCGGTCAGGCCTACCTCTTCCAGGGCCTGGCTGACCGTCGCGGTCTCCACCGGCTCCTGGTAACCCAGCTCGATCACGGTGCCGCCGGTGAAGTCCAGGCCGAAATTGAGGCCTTGGATCGCTAGGGAGACGAAGGTGATGAGGATCAGGGCGCCGGAGAAATACAGCGCCTTCCAGCGCTGGGCCATGTAATCGATGTAAGGGATCTTGATCTCGCGCATGGCGGCTTCCTCAGACGGGCAGGCTCTTCAGCCGTTTGCCACCCCAGATCCAGTTGATCATGGCGCGGCTGCAGGTGATGGCGGTGAACATGGAGGCGATCAGGCCCACGGTGAGGGTGACGGCGAAGCCCTTGATGGGGCCGGTACCGAAGCTGAACAGCACTACCGCGGCAATGAGGGTGGTGACGTTGCCGTCGATGATGGCCGACAGGGCCTTGTCGTAGCCCGCCGCGATGCAGGCCTGGGGGGTGTTGCCGTTGCGGATCTCCTCACGCATGCGCTCGAAGATGAGGACGTTGGCGTCCACCGCCATGCCGATGGTCAGCACCATGCCGGCGATACCGGGCATGGTCAGGGTCGCCCCGAGCAGCCCCATGACCGCCACGATCAGCACCAGGTTGAGCAGGAGCACCACGTTGGCCACCATGCCGAACCAACTGTAATAGACCCCCATGAAGACCACCACGGCGAGGAAGCCAATGATGACCGACATCAGGCCCTGGTCGATGTTGTCCTGCCCCAGGCTGGGGCCGACGGTGCGCTCCTCGACGATCTGGATGGGGGCCGCCAGGGCGCCAGCGCGCAGCAGCAAGGCCAGGTTGTGGGCCTCCTCTGAGCTATCGAGGCCGGTGGTCTGGAAGCGGCGGCCGAAGGGCTCGCGGATGGTGGCGACGCTGATCACCTCCTCCACCTTCTGCGTCTGCTTGACCGGCTTGCCGTCCACCTGCTTGGTGATGGTGCGGTTCTCGATGAAGACCACGGCCATGGGCTTGCCCACGTTCTCGGTGGTCATGTCGAACATGCGCCGTCCGCCGGGGGCGTCCAGGGCGACGGTGACCATGGGGGTGCCGCTCTGGGGGTCAAAGCCGGAGGCGGCGTCGGTGATCTGGTCGCCGGTGACGATGACCCGGCGTTTGAGCAGCACCGGCCGGCCATCGCGATCGCGGTAGAGACGGCTGGCCGCCGGCACCTTGCCCGCCTCGGCGTCGGCAACACTGTGTTCGGTGTCCACCAGGCGATATTCCAGGGTGGCGGTGGCGCCGAGGATCTCCTTGAGTCGTCCGGGGTCCTGGGCGCCGGGCAACTGGACGACGATGCGCCGGTCGCCCTGACGGGCGATGTTAGGCTCCGCCACGCCCAAGGCGTTGACGCGGTTGCGCAGGGTGGTGACGTTCTGCTGGAGGGCGAAGTCCTTGAGTTGCTTTTCCTGCATAGAAGTCATGGCCAGAGTGATCAGGAAATCCCCCCCCTGATCGACGTTCTCCAGCTTGAGGTCGCCGAATTCCTTGGCGATGATCGTGTAGCCGGCCTCTCGGGCCTGGGCATCGGCGAACTTGACCAGCACTTGGTTCTGGACCCGGCTGACCGTGATGTAGCGCACCTTGGCGTCGCGCAACTGGGTACGAATCTCCTCGACGTAGCGCTCCAGGGCCTGGCCCACGGCGGCCTCCATGTCGACGTCGATGAGGACGTAGACGCCACCGCGCAAATCGAGCCCCAAGGTCATGGGCTTGAGCCCCAGGGCCTGGACCCAGCCTGGCAGGTCCGTGGACAGGGTCAGGGCGCTGCGGTAACGCTCGGACAGGGTATTCTCGATGGCCTCCTGACCGCGCAACTGGTCACCGGAGCTGGTGAAGCGCACCAAAAGCTTGCCGTTGTCGAGGGTATCGATACGCTTATAGGGGACCTTGGCGTTCTCCAGGGCGGCACGGATCTCGTCAGCGCTTGCGGCCGTCATCTCGGTCTTGCGGGCCGCCGCGACCTCGATGGACGGGTCCTGGGAGAAGACGTTCGGCAGGGCCAGGATGATGCTGAGCAGGACGATGCCCAGGATCAGCAGGTTTTTCCAGAGGGGATAACGATTCATGGGGATAAGGTCTCGCGGGGATCACGGCGGGCCAGGCGATGCGTCCACGGGTCCGCTACGAGGATCTTCATAGCGAAAGAGGGCGAAATAGCGACAGAGGAGGAATCCGGGCGCCGGGTCCGGGGGCCAGAAGCGGCGCCTGGAGAATGACTTAGAGTTCCTTGAGGGAACCCTTGGGCAGAACGGACTCCACCGCGACGCGGCGCATCTTGACCTGCACGCCGTCCGCGATCTCCACCAGGGCAAAATTGTCGCCCAGGTCGATGACACGGCCGGCAATGCCACCCGCGGTGACGACCTCGTCGCCCTTGGCCATGGCCTCGACCATCTTTTTATGCTCCTTCTGGCGCTTGACCTGGGGGCGAATCATCAGGAAATAGAGAATCACCACCAGGCCGATGGGAAAAAGCAGGCTCAACAGGGGATCGCCCTGCTGGGCGGCACCGGCGGCCTCCTGGGCCAGGGCATCGGAGATGAAAAAGCTCATGGTTGGTCCTCGACTGGGAAGGCGTCGCCAGGCAACGCCAGGGTCAAAATTTGCCGCGGCATTATGCCATGGAAGGTAAAGGGGCTGTCCCCAAATTTGCCGCTCCCCGTTAGCGAGCAGCCCACCCCGAAGAAGCACCGAAGCGCTGGCTGAAGCCGGGAGGGCAGATGATGCTAGCCGTGATCATTCACGATTAGTCGTCCCCTGGCCGCCCAGGCCATAGACGATGGCGGTCTTGGTCGTGCCCAGGCTGACCCACTCGTAGGCCTCCAACTGGAGGGCCTTGTAGAACTCCACGGCGCGATGCAGGGTGTCCTTATCGAGACTCTCGCGGCGATCGTACTTGGCCTGGAAGGCGAACTCCCCACAGATGGCCCGCTCGTGCTGGCGGTCACGCCAGACGGCGATGGTGGTCTTGGCCTTGGGGCCGGGGCCGAAGCCCAGGCTACCGATATTCACCTGCACCTCTTCGACGGCGAAGTCGTTGACCAGGGTCATGCGATGGTCTGGGTTGGCCTGGGCTGCGGCCAAGGCGGGAAAGGACCGCATCATGTCCGCCATCGCCAGATTCATTTGCTCCCGGGGCATGGCAATGACGCAGTTGTGCGAGTAGATCATCCGGAAACCGCCCAGACCTTCCCGTAGCGGCAGGAGTTCCTCCTTAAATTTGATGCGGGCCGAGGTGGTCGGGGTGGCCGGTCGGACATCCACCGCCGCCGCAGCGGCAAATTCCGGATGGCGGAATTTGACCGTCAACTCCGGCAGGCCATCGGGCCAGCCGTCCTTGTAGAAAGAGCGCAGGCGGACGATGAAGTGGTTGTTGTACAGGTCATGGGTCGGGGTGTCGTAAAAGAGGACCTCCCGGACCTGATTGACGAAGGCATCCTTGGCTTCAAAAACCTCCACCCCGGTTTTCTTGGCCGTACGCTTGACGATCTTCCAGAAGTCCTTGAAACCCTGGGCACTAATGAAGTGATGGGGTTGAAGGATGATCTTGCATTCAGAGTAATTGATATTGTCGCTAGGGGTGTTCTGGATGATGATGGGGCTGGTGTTCATGGCAAGGCTGACCAGGTGGTAGGGTTCAGGGGTCCGAGCGGATTCCAGGGGATGGCGTCGGGGGCGGTGATAATGATCCTTTCCGAGGCGCGAGGTGGATACTTTCCGCCAGCCAACCTAGCGCCCATCAGCCAACTTAGATCGGGATGAACCTTAGCAGGAAGTGCGTCACTTGTATTCAGATGGATGCTAACCTGCCTGTGAGCCCAAGCCGGGGCTGACGAAGCGGCCCGCCCCCCACCTGTAACCCTCACCCACTCATAGCACATGCCCGTCCCCCTTCGTATTTCGCTCCTCATCCTCCTGGCAGCCGGTGCCGCCGCCGGTTGGTGGTTCTTTGGCAGGGCCGACCAGGGAGCGGCAAACCTGATGCTCTTCGGTAACGTCGATGTCCGCGAGGTCGAGCTGGCCTTCCGCCAACCAGGGCGCCTGGAGTCCATGGCCTTTGAGGAGGGGGCACGGGTGCGCCAGGGTGACCTGCTGGCCGAGTTGGATGCCCGCCCCTACCGAGACGCCCTCGCCGCGGCGGACGCCGCCCATGAGCTGGCGGCGGCCCAGCTTGAGAAGCTGCGCAACGGCAATCGCCCCCAGGAGATCCAGCGGGCCGCGGCGGAGGTGGACCTGTTCACCGCCCTGGAGAAACGCCTGGCCGCCGAGGTCAAGCGCCAGACCGAGCTGGCCACCAGCCAGTTCGCCAGCCAGCAGGAGCTGGACAAGGTGCTGGCCGATTATGATGAGGCGGCATCAGGGCTCGTCATGGCGCAACAGAGCCACTCCCTGCAGCGGGAAGGGGCGCGGCGGGAAGACATCCGCGCCGCCGAGGCCAGCCTGGCCGCCGCCGAGGCCACCATGGCCCAGGCGCAGACCGCCCTGGACGATACCCGGCTGGTCGCCCCCGCCAACGGCATCGTGCTCGCCCGCATCCTCGAACCCGGTAGCATGGTGACCGCCCAGACCCCGGTCTACACCCTCGCCCTGCCGGACCCCGTCTATATCCGCGCCTTCGCCGCCGAACCCCAGCTCGGCCAGGTCGCGCCGGGAACACCGGTGTGGGTGACCACCGACGGCTCCAACAAGGTCTATGCCGGGGTGGTCGGCTTCGTTTCGCCCAAGGCCGAGTTCACCCCCAAGGCCGTCGAGACGACCAGCCTGCGCACGGACCTGGTCTATCGCCTGCGGATCATCGTCCCCCAAGGCGACGAGCAACTACGGCAGGGCATGCCGGTGACCATCGAGGTTCTGCCCGGCGGCGACGCGCCGGCTCCTCCTGGATGAGTGCTCGCTTGGGCGCGGCGCCGAACCGGGGGACCCTGCTGGCCGTGCAGGCCGGAATGGCCGGAGTGGCATCAGCGTCAGATGCCGCGCGAGACGTAACCGCGCCGGCGGTGCGTCTGGATGGGGTTACCAAAGTCTTTGGCCCGGTCCAGGCCCTCAAGGACCTGTCCGCCAATATCTACCCTGGGCGACTCACGGGGCTGGTCGGCCCCGACGGTGCGGGTAAGACTACCCTGATGCGGCTGATGGCAGGGCTGATGATGCCCAGCGCCGGCACAATCCAGGTCCTCAGCCTGGACACCCAGCGCGATACCGATCGCCTCGCCGATCAGGTTGGCTACATGCCCCAGCGCTTCGGACTCTACGAAGATCTGGCGGTTATAGAGAACCTGCGTCTCCATGCCGCCCTGCGCGGGATGGACGGCGCCCGTCAAGGGCCGGCCTTTGATCGGCTGCTGGCCTTCACGCGCCTGGGGCCCTTCACCCGTCGCCTGGCCGGCGACCTCTCCGGAGGTATGAAACAGAAACTCGGTCTGGCCTGTGCCCTGCTGGGTAGCCCCCGGGTCCTGCTGCTGGATGAGCCCGGGGTCGGCGTGGACCCAATCAGCCGTCAGGACCTCTGGGAGATGGTCGCCGCCCTCACCGCTCAGGGGCTGGCGGTCGTCTGGGCCACTGCCTACCTGGACGAGGCCGAGCGCTGCGCCACCGTGCTGTTGTTGAACGCGGGCCAGCTCGTCTTCGCCGGCCCCCCAGACGACCTGACCCGACGCATCGCCCACCGTAGCTTTCGCCTCACCGCGCTCACGGGTGACCGCCGGGAACTGCTTCAGCAAGCCCTGGACCTGCCCGCCGTCCGTGATGGCGTGCTCCAGGGGGCCTCGATCCGGGTCGTGCTGCGCGGCGAGGCAACAGCCTTTGCCCCGCCCGACCTGCTGGCGCTCCAGTCCCTTTCCGCCCAGGCCGGCGCCCGGCTGGAGCCGGTGCCACCACGCTTCGAGGACGCCTTCGTCGACCTGCTCGGGGGAGGGCCCGGGGGCACCTCGGGCCTGGCGACGCGGACACCCCCGGTGGACCTGGGCCTAACAGCGGTGGTCGAGTGCCACCACCTGACCCGGCGCTTCGGGTCTTTCACCGCCACGGACGACGTGAGCTTTCAGGTCCGCCCCGGGGAGATCTTCGGCCTCCTCGGTCCCAACGGGGCCGGCAAGTCCACCACCTTCAAGATGCTCTGCGGCCTGCTCAAGCCCAGCGCCGGCGAGGCGCGGGTGGCCGGGCTGGACCTGCGCCGCGCCAGCGGTGCGGCCAAGGGGCGACTGGGCTACATGGCCCAGAAGTTCTCCCTCTATGGCCTGCTGTCGGTGCGCCAGAACCTGAGCTTTTACGCCGGCGTGCAGGGTCTGGCGGGTCAGGACAAGCGCGAGCGCATTGACGAGATGATCGACACCTTTCAGCTCCAGCCCTTCCTCGACCGCGCGCCGGAGGAGCTCCCCCTGGGCTACAAGCAACGCCTGGCCCTGGCCTGCGCCCTCATGCACCGCCCGCCGGTCCTCTTTCTCGATGAGCCCACCTCCGGCGTGGACCCCCTTACCCGCCGAGAGTTCTGGACCCACATCAATGGCCTGGTGCGCAAGGGGGTGACCATCCTGGTGACCACCCACTTCATGGACGAGGCCGAGTACTGCGACCGCATGGCCCTCATGTACCAGGCAAGGGTCATCGCCCTCGACACCCCGGATGCCCTCAAGGCGGCGGTGGCCTTGCACCCGGATGAGGAACCGACCATGGAACAGGCCTTCATCCGCCTCATCGAGCGGAGCGGCGCGGCGGAATCGCCCGGCTCCCCAAGATTGGCGACATGACCGGTTCCGCTGGCTTCTCCTTACCCCGCCTGCTGGCCCTGGTGCGCAAGGAGGGCTTACAGGTGGTGCGCGACCCCTCGGCCATCCTCATCGCCTTCGTCCTGCCGGTGATCCTGCTGTTTCTCTTCGCCTATGCCGTCTCCCTGGACATCCGCCAGGTGCCCATCGGCCTGGTGCTGACGGCGGAAGATCCCCGCGCCCAGTCCTTGGCGGCCGCCTTCGCCGGGACGCGTTACTTTCGGGTCACCCCCGCTCGCGATCCGCGGGAGGTCATCGGCGGCGTCGAGGCCGGCGATCTCGACGGCCTGGTGGTCATCCCCGCCGACTTTGCCCGGCGCCTGGCCGATCCGCGCCGGGGGCCCCTGGTCGAGATCATCACCGACGGCTCCCAGCCCAACACCGCCAACTTCGTCGCCAACTATGCCCAGGGGGTGGTGACGGGCTGGGCCCAGGGCCAGGGCCTGGCACCTACCCCCCTGGTCGATCCGCGCCCACGCTTCTGGTTCAACCCCGAGATCGAGAGCCGGCGCTTCCTGGTGCCGGGGGCCATCGGCATCATCATGACCATGATCGGCACCCTGCTCACCGCCCTGGTCCTGGCCCGGGAGTGGGAGCGCGGCACCATGGAGGCCCTGCTCGCCACCCCGGCGCGAGTGGCGGAGATCCTGCTGGGGAAGCTGCTGCCCTACTTCGTCCTCGGCCTCCTCGCCACCCTGGGGTCAGCGGCCCTGGCCATCGGCGTCTTTGGCCTGCCGCTTCATGGTTCCTGGGGGGCCCTGTTGCTGCTGTCGGCGGTCTTCATGGTCCCCGCCCTGGGCCAGGGCCTGGTGATCTCCGCCATCGCCCGCAATCAGTTCATCGCCGCCCAGGTCGCCCTCTTCACCGGCTTCCTGCCGGCCTTCCTGCTCTCAGGCTTCCTGTTCGAGATCGACTCCATGCCGGCGCCCATCCGGGCCATCACCCTGGTGGTGCCGGCCCGCTACTTCATCGCCTCCCTGCAGACGGTCTTCCTGGCGGGGGACGCCTGGGCGGTCTTCCTGCCCAACATGGCCGCCATGCTGACCATCGGCGTGGTCTTTTTCGTCCTGGCGCGGGCTAAGACCCGCAAGAGCCTGGACCCCTGAGGCAACGCCGACCACACCCACCCAGGACGCCAAGCCTCATGACGCTGTTCCCCACCCGTCTGCGCGCCCAGATCGTCAAGGAGCTACTGAGCATCCTGCGCGATCCCCGCGCCCGGTTCATCCTGGTGGGGCCGCCCCTGCTCCAACTGCTGGTCTTCTCCTTCGCCGCCACCCTGGAGGTGACCAACGCCAGCCTGGTCGTCTTCGACCGCGATAGCGGGCGCTGGGCCCAGGAGCTGGTCGCCGACCTGGCGGCCGCCCGGTTCGTCGGCACCCTGAAGCTGGTCCATAGCCGCCAGGATCTCCACGCCGCCATCGAGCAGCGCCGTGCCCTCCTGGCCCTGGAGATCCCGGACACCTTCTCCCGCCAGATCGCGGCGGGAGGGCCGGCAGAGCTTCAGGTCATCGTCGATGGTCGCCGCGCGAACTCGGGTCAGGTGGCCCTGGGCTATGTCCAGACGATTGCGGCCAACCTGGGCCTGACGCTCACCCCCCAATCCCTGCTGCCAGCGGAGCGAATCGGGCTGCGCCACTGGTTCAACCCCAATCTCATCTACCAGTGGTTCGTGGTGCCCAGCCTGGCCGGCATCATGGCCATGGTGGTTTCCCTGGTGGTCACCGCTCTCTCCATCGCCCGGGAGCGGGAGCTGGGCACCTTCGACCAACTCCTGGTGTCACCCACCAGCTCCGCCGAAATCATCGTCGCCAAGACGGTGCCAGGCCTGCTCATCGGCAGCACCCTGGGCATGCTCATGGTGGCCATCGGCATCCTGGTGTTCCGCGTCCCCTTCCAGGGCTCGGCGCTGCTGCTCTATGCCGCCATGATCCTCTTCATCCTGTCCATCGTCGGGGTGGGACTGATGATCTCGGCGATCAGCGCCACACAGCAGCAGGCCATTCTCGGCACCTTTGCGGTGGTAGTGCCCATGATCCTCATGTCGGGCTTCGCCACGCCGGTGGAGAACATGCCCCTCCCGCTGCAATGGCTGGCGGAGGCCATCCCCCTCAAGCACTTCCTGATCATCGTCCAGGGCAGCTTCCTCAAGGGCCTGCCCACCGGCGAGGTCTGGAACCATACCTGGCCCCTGGTGGTGATCGCCCTGGTGACCTTGACCCTGGCGACCCTGCTGGTCCGCAGCCGGCTGCAATGAAGACGTTCTGGAATCGGAAGCCGCCCCGGTTGCGGTTGCGGCCTAGCCATCGAGCTTGATGGCCCTAACATCCCCCACGCGCGGGGGAGGTAGACAGAAAGCCCCGGGCGAATTCCTCCAACCGGCCCTCGGCGATGGCGGCACGTAGCCTGGCCATTAGGCTCTGGTAGAAACGCAGATTGTGGATGGTGTTGAGCCGGGCGCCGAGGATCTCATGGCAACGGTCCAAGTGGTGGAGATAGGCACGGCTGAAATTCCGGCAGGTGTAGCAGTCGCAGTCGGGGTCCAGAGGGCCGGTATCCGTGCGATGACGGGCGTTGCGGATGCGCACCACCCCGACGGAGGTGAAGAGGTGGCCGTTGCGGGCATTGCGGGTGGGCATGACGCAGTCGAACATGTCGATGCCGCGCAGCACCGCCTGGACGATGTCCGCCGGGGTGCCGACGCCCATGAGGTAACGCGGGCGGTCCGCCGGCAGGCGGTCGGCGAGGAAGTCCAGGATGCGCAGCCGGTCCGCCTCCGGCTCCCCGACCGACAGGCCACCGATGGCATAGCCATCGAAGCCGATCGCCGTCAGCCCCGCCAGGGACTCGGCCCGCAGATCCTCGTACATGCCCCCCTGGACGATGCCAAAGAGGGCGGCGGGGTTGTCCTCATGGGCGGCCTTACTGCGCGCCGCCCAGCGCTGGGAGCGCTCCATGGAGACCCGCGCCTGCTCTGGCGTCGCTGGATAGGGGGTGCAGTCGTCGAAGATCATGACGATGTCCGACCCCAGGGCGCGCTGCATGGCCATGGACTCCTCCGGACCGAGGAAGACCCGGGCGCCGTCGATGGGGGAACGGAAGTGGACGCCCTCCTCCTTGATCTTGCGCAACTCGCCGAGGCTGAAGACCTGGAAACCGCCAGAATCAGTGAGGATAGGCCCGGACCAGTGCGTGAAATCATGCAGGTCGCCATGGGCGGCGATCACCGCGGGGCCGGGGCGCAACATCAAATGGAAGGTGTTACCGAGGATGATCTGGGCGCCGGACTCCCGGAGTTCCTCCGGTGTCATGGCCTTGACGGTGCCATAGGTGCCCACCGGCATGAAGGCCGGGGTCTCCACCAGACCGCGGGGGAAGACCAGGCGCCCGCGGCGGGCCAGGCCATCGCTCGCCAGCCGTTCAAAATGCATCCCGGCTACCGGCCCAGATACCCCCTGCCCGTTGTCATCGGCCATGGCGGTCACCTCTCGCTTCCATCAGGGTGGGCGAAGACATACTTGGGGTGGGAACCTGGCAGCTACCCTGACCCTCACCAGAATCACCAGGACCACTGGCCCGCATACCCCCGTCAGGGTGCACCCCATCCGCTCCGGCAGCGCTGCGGGTGACACGCCGACCATGAGCGTGGAAGTCACAGTAAAATTTTTCATTTTCAGGGGGGTGGCGCGCCGCCTCATGAGAGTTCGCGTGAAAGTCACGACAACGTCTTTCATGTTCTGGGGTGTGGCGCGCGCCCTCATGACCGTCAGTTGCGTCACTCAGCCAATCCAGGAGTCCATGCAGGTCGAGGATCTCCGCTGGAGGCGGCTCCAGTTCCTGCGGCCAGGACTGGCCCTCGCGGTTGAGCCAGAGGACATGCAGGCCGTGGTCCCGGGCCGCCTGGACATCGTAGACGGGATGATCACCGATATGCAGGGCCTGGTGGGGCGCCAATCCGGCCCAGTCCAGAGCCGCCTGGAAGAGGGCGGGATCGGGCCGGGCAGCGCCGACACCGGCTGCGGTCAGAGACCGATGAAAGAGGCCACGCAGGGGCGTGCGCTCTGGATCGGCGTTGCCATTGGTCACCGAAACCAGCCGGTAGTTCGCTGCCAGGACACGCAGCACCGGAATGACATCCGGATAGGGCTCGACCTGATTGCGGTGTGCGAGAAACAGGGCCATACCCTCCGTCGCCAGGGCGGGATCATGACCGAATTCGTCCAGAAGTAATTGCAGCGAGGTCAGACGGATCGCCGTCACGTCATGGGAAATGTCCGGTTGGCGCGCCATCAGGTCGCGTCGATGGGCACGCAAGTCATCCTGGCTCAGGGCCTGGGTCAGCCGCGGCGCCCGCTGGCCAAGCCAGTCATGCAGGGCCTCCTCGGCGCGCTGGATGGGCGCCAGACAGGGCCAGAGGGTCTCGTCCAGATCCAGGGTGATGAGTTCGATGGGGTGCACGGTCAGCATTCAGTCGGTTACTTGGTGGGGCCACCATTGTGCCCGAGGCGACGGAACGCGGAAACCTCGCCGGCAGCCGGAACCTCAGAGCTCCTGGGCTCCTGAGCTTGATTTCAAATCGCTGTACCCGAAATGGGTTTAGAATTTCCCGCCTGTTCCCGTGAGGCCCCGATGTTCCATTTTTTCCGCCAGCCCCAGATGCCCACGGCCCGCGAGGCCCTGCCCGGTCGCCAACTGGCCATGATGGTCACTAACCGCCACTTCGTCACCGGTCAGCCCCTGCTGCCACCCTTTCCGCCGGGTTTGGAGCTGGCCCTGTTCGGCCTGGGCTGCTTCTGGGGCGCGGAACGGCGCTTCTGGCAACAGGCGGGTGTCTGGACCACGGCCGTCGGCTACGCGGCGGGCTTTACCCCCAACCCCACTTACGAAGAGGTCTGCACCGGCATGACCGGCCACAACGAGGTGGTGCGGGTGGTCTTTGACCCAACGGCGATCGGCTACGAGCAACTCCTCAAGATCTTCTGGGAGTCCCACGATCCGACCCAGGGCATGCGCCAAGGCAATGACGTGGGCACCCAATACCGCTCGGGTATCTATTGGTACGACGAGGCCCAGCGCCAGACCGCGGAGGCTAGCCGGGACCACTTCGCCGCGGCCCTGAGCGCCGCCGGGCGCGGGGCTATTACCACCGAGGTCCTGCCTGCCCCGGACTTTTATTACGCCGAGGACTACCATCAGCAATATCTGGCCAAGAATCCCCGGGGCTACTGCGGCCTGGGTGGCTGTGGGGTGGCTTACCCGGATTGAACCGGACTTAAGGGATAGCATTGTCGAAATTACTGCTTGAGGACTCGGGGTAACCTACCCCAATGGCACCGGACTCGCCCGGGGATGCCCCCGAGGCCCAGGTTCTGACCAGGACATCCCTAGGAGTTGACCTTCACTTGCTCATGAGTCGCCATCCGCCAGTGCTCCCCTATTTCCCCGCGTTGATTCCAGACTCCTGAGTTTCCTTTCACTTCCATTCCCCGCAACGACAGACGCGCGCATGAACGACAGTAACGATTTCGCGGCCCTGCTGGCCGAATTCGACCAGACCCACCAAGGAACCACCGACAAGGCCGCCAAGCCCGGCGATCAGGTCAAGGGCCGGGTGGTGGCCATCACCGAGGAGCAGGTCTTCATCGACTTGGGCGGCAAGGCCGAGGGCGTCATGGACGCCGCTTCGCTGCGCGACGCCGAGGGCCAGCTCAGCGTAGCGGTGGGCGACGAGGTCACGGCGACGGTCGCCGGGGTCGAGGAGGATGGCAGCCTGCGGCTGGGCAATCAGCAGTCCCGCCACCTCCACGGCGCCGCCGAGTTGGAGCAGGCCTACCGCCAGCAGGTGCCGGTCCAGGGTCGGGTCACCGGGGTCATCAAGGGTGGGGCCGAGGTCCAGGTCGCCGGCCAGCGCGCCTTCTGCCCCGCCTCCCAGATGGACATCCGCTTCGTCGAGGACCTCAACGAGTTCGTCGGCCAGCACCTCGACTTCCGCATCACCAAGTTCGAGGGCGGCCGCCACCTCAATCTGGTCGTCTCCCGCCGGCTGGTGCTAGAAGAGGAACAGCGCGCCCGCGCCGAGGCCCTGCGCGCCAATCTCAAGGAGGGCGCCGTGCTCACTGGCACCGTCACCTCCCTCCAGGACTACGGCGCCTTCGTCGACCTGGGGGGGCTGGAGGGCATGATCCACATCAGCGAACTGGCCTTCCACCGCGTCAAGCACCCCAGTGAGATGTTGAGCGTTGGCCAGCCTCTGGAGGTCTCGGTGCTGCGCATCGATAAGACCGACAACCCCAAGCGTCCGGAGAAGATCGCCCTCTCCATCCGCGCCCTGGCCCGGGACCCCTGGGCCGAGGCCGCCCAGAAGTTCCCGGTCGGCGCCCGGGTTCAGGGCCAGGTCACCCGCCTTCAGCCCTTCGGCGCCTTCGTCGAACTGGCCCCAGGCATTGAGGGCCTGATCCATGTCAGCGAACTGGGTACTGGCAAACGCATCACCCATCCCCAAGAGGTGCTTAGCCCGGGCCAGGCGCTCGAGGCCAGCGTCCTCGCCGTCGATCTGGACAAGCGCCGCATCAGCCTGACCCTGGACGAGGCCAAGGCCGCCGAGGCCAAGCCGGACCTGGCAGCCTATGCCGCCGGCACTCCGCCCACGGAGAGCGGCATGGGCAGCTTCGGCGCGCTCCTGAAGCAGAGCCTGGACAAAGGCCGCTAAAAAAAACTCAAAGCCGGACAAAGGATTAACCTCACTAACCCGTTTGAGATCGAGATGCCTCCCCGTTCCTGTTTCCCCGCAGTTTCTTTACCGAAAGCCTCAAGGGCTTCGGTGAAGCAAAGCAGGACCGGGGAGTGCACCTGACGGTCCTGGCGACCGCCCACTGAGCCCAAAAAATTTCTCCGCCGGCCCTTGACACTAGTGGCGGAGATACTATTTTCCATTTGCGGACGCTCACAAGAGGTCCGTGAAAGCGCGTGATCCAGCTCGGATACGCACCCCAGTACATATTGCTCATTGAGGATATGACCATGACCAACATCGACTTCTCTCCCCTCTTCCGCTCCATGATCGGTTTCGATCGGCTGTCGTCCGCCTTGGAGAACGCCTATCGCTCCGAGCCGGGCGGTTATCCTCCTTACAACGTGGAGGTCAGCGGCGAAAGCGACTACCGTATCACCATGGCGGTCGCGGGCTTCTCCCCCAGCGAACTGAGTCTGGAGGTCAAGGAGAACATCCTGACCGTCTCTGGCTCGCGCGCCGAGGATGACAAGGAAAGCCGCTTCCTCTATCGCGGTATCGCCAACCGTGGCTTCGAGCGCAAGTTCCAGCTCGCGGATTACGTCCGCGTAGTGGATGCCCGCCTGGAGAACGGGCTGTTGCATATCGAACTGCGCCGTGAGATCCCCGAGGCCATGAAGCCCCGTAAGATCCAAATCCGCGGCGAGGGCGGTACCCTACTCGAAGGTGAGAAAGTCAAGGAAACCGAGAAGCTCAAGGCTGTCGCCTGAGCTGAACGAGGCCGGACCTGAGGTCCGGTCAACCTGACAAAAGGCCGGGTCACCCCCGGCCTTTTTCATGGGTGTTTCCACTAACTCGGCGAGCCGCCAGCTCTGCTCCACTGCCTCGGCCCGCTGCTCCCGTGGCTCGGCCAGTGCCCGCGCCAACCCGCTGAAAGGTAGCCTCTTCGGGGCAGTAACTCAGGGCCAAGTCTCTGGCAAGTCGTCCTATTCACCACCATCCTACTCAGCCCCATCCTGCTTACCCCCTCACGCCGGCATGCGGATCACCCCGGTGACAATGCCGAGGATTTCGATTTCGTCATGGCGCAGGAAGAGGGGTTCCATCTCCGGGTTGGCCGGTTGCAGCCGCACCCCTTCAGGTTCCACATAGAAGCGCTTCAAGGTCACTTTGTCGCCATTGATCAGGGCCACCACGGTCTCCCCATTTGCCGCCGTCTGGCGCTGTTCGACGA
This sequence comes from Gammaproteobacteria bacterium, assembly GCA_009928645.1. Lineage (GTDB taxonomy): Bacteria > Pseudomonadota > Gammaproteobacteria > Chromatiales > Chromatiaceae > M0108. Next base: position 17,566 of record SACH01000048.1, read on the forward strand.
CGATGATGTCTCCGTCCTGGATCTGATCGTCGGTCATCGAGTGTCCCCGCACCCGCAGGGCATAACTGGCCTTGCGGACCATGTGGCTGGGGATGCGGACCATTTCGTGATCCTCGGGAGTTTCCACCGGCCGGCCCGCGCTGACATAGCCGAGGAGGGGGATCTCGACCCCGGGTTCCTGTTCCAGGTCCAGGGGCTCCAGCCGGGGATCCCAGGCCAGGTGGGTGCTCTTGGGAATGAGGTAGAGAAGGGATGACATGACGATCTCCGAGGCGGATGGAATATCGCATTTTACCCGGACGGTCTGCCCGCCCGACGAACGGAGGCGCTGCGCGCGGAAGATTGTGCCGAAAATATCCTCTTTGGTGTCGTGTTCGACTGGGGAGGGTCTTGCCGCTTGATTGCTCCCCGCGAACTTGAAAATTAGTTGTATCAACTTTTGAGGGGATGGAGCTATGACCGTCAGCAAGATCCGGGCCTTGCCTTGCACTTCTTATGGCAAATGACGCCGCGGGCCCCTCAAGACTGCTAGCATTACTGGCTTGGTTTTGGTGACGCGCCCCTGTACCGCACCTTGTCCTCTATCCCGTGCAACACGATGACAGACGAGAGAATCTCAATGAAAGCATATAGGTTAGCATTCATAGCATCCCTGACTTTCTGGGCCATGCCGACCCTGGGGGCGGACAGGGCCACCGTTGCTCAGGCAACCCATTCCCTGGAGCAGATCTCCGCAGAAGTCCAGCGCGTGCTCGCGCAACAAAAGATCAACAATGCCTTCGACCTCTTCAAACGCCTGTCGGCGCATGGGATCACCTGGCAGCCGTCGCTCCTCGCGCCCAACAACCTGGCCGAACGGCTCAGTGACGAGCAGTTGCGCATGTACGCGGGCATCAAGCTGTTCGACGCCCTTTACGCCGCCACCTTCAAGCAGCGCAAGGCGGTGGCCGAGGCGGTGGCGGTGATCGAGGATGTCCAGGACCGACTGGATCTGCGGGCGGAGGTAGACCTCAGCAGCGCCCTGTTCACCACCCTCAAGCGGGCGGCCGCCGATCCGCAGGGCATTGACCTTGATAAGACCTTCGGGCACCTGGCCGCGAGCTACATCCAGGACGTCCCGGTCCTGATGGCCAACCCGCGCAGCGCCGAATATCTGGTCGATTCGCTGTTCGGCTTCACGATCCAGCAAGCCTATATGAGGGGCAAATTCCACGACGCCTTACAGGGTGCGGGCGACTTTGCTCTCGATAAGAGCGCCCAAGGTCAGCCTGATCGTGGGGAATGGGAAGAGGTCATGCTAACGCTCCTCAAGGTCGCGGCACCGGTCGACAAGGACCTGACCGTCAATGGCAGGACGATTGCCAAAGCGGACATCATCGCCAAGATGCACTCTGCCCTCCGGGCCGACACCACCCCTGAGGAAACAGACGCCATCAAGGCCCAGTGGGCCGCAGTGAACAAGGATATCTCCAGCATCCGCGCTGCCATCCTGACCCCGGCGCGCTGATCCGGTTGTCCCGACCTCCGCCCACATGATCCCCGAACGCCTGCTCAACGCCGTCCTGCACCTCTTCGCCCTGCAAGCGGCGAGCCTGCGGGGCGGCGCCCGGGCGGCCGCCCGGGGACGGGTGCTGGCCTACCTTCACGACCACGTCCGTCTGGCCGATGCCGCGACCTATATCGGCCTCTTCGACGACCTCGCCGAACTTCACCAGGGCAAGGCCCCGGAGGAACTCCTGGCCCAAGCGGCCCGGTTGGGGGACCAGCTCCAGACCCTGCTCCATGGCGTCGAGCGCCAGGCGGCGGTACTGCGGTTTCTGGTCCTGGCGGGGCCCAGCCTGGAGGACAGCCCCGCCCGCCGCATTGCCCGTCTCCTTGGTCAGACCCTGGGCCTGAGCCCGGCGACCCTGGACGCCATCCTGGCCTTCATCGCCGACCCAGCCGCCACCGCCCGGAAGCGGCCCGAGGGTCGTCTGATGGGGGGCGAAGAGGCAGATGCCTTTCGCGGCCGGCTGGCGGTGCTGCGGCTGGCGGCGGACGGGCTGCTGCTTGTCGCCCCCCTGGGTGACGAGCCCCTCACCCTGGAAGGCCGAGTCCTGGCACTCGGCGACGTCCAGCCCCTACGCGCCGGCCAGGTGGTGCGTGACCGCTGGGGCAACGAGCTTACCGCCCCTCAGCTTGTGGCGGCCTTCACCGCCGCGGCCACCAACCACTCGGCCCTGGTCCTGCGCGGCGAGCACCTGGACTTTCGTTTCCCCGGCAGCGAGGCCGGCCTGCACGACTTTTCCTTCCAGGAACTGGGCGGGCGCCTGGTGGCCATCATGGGCGGCAGTGGGGCGGGCAAATCCACCCTACTCAATATCCTCAACGGCACCCTGAGACCAGATCACGGCGCCCTCTTCCTCAACGGCCGCAACGTCCACCGCGAACCCGCCGCGGTAGCCGGCGTCTTCGGCTACATCCCCCAGGATGATCTGCTGTTCGAGGACCTGACCGTCTTCGCTAACCTCGACTATGCCGCCCAGCTCTGCCTGGCCCACCTGCCGGCGGCGGAGCGGGTCGAGCGGGTGCGGGCCCTGCTCGCCGACCTGGGCCAGGCCGAGACTGCCGGTCTCAAGGTCGGGTCCCCGCTGCAAAAAACCATCAGCGGCGGGCAGCGCAAGCGCCTCAACATCGCCCTAGAGCTGATCCGCGAGCCCGGGGTGCTGTTCGTCGACGAGCCGACCTCGGGCCTCTCCTCCGCGGACGCGGAGATGGTCATGAGCCTGCTCAAGCAACAAGCCACCAGCGGCAAGCTGATCTTCGTCGTCATCCATCAGCCATCCTCGAAGATCTTCCGCCAGTTCGATGCCCTCTGGGTGCTGGATCAGGGCGGCTGGCCCATCTTTCGCGGCTCGCCCCTGGAAGCGGTGGCCTATTTCCGTAGCCGCGGCGGCCTGCCCGGCGCCGAGCAGGCCATCTGCCCCGGCTGCGGCAGCGTCAACCCGGAACAGATCTTCGCCATCGTCGAGGAGAAGCTGCTGGACTCCGCTGGACAGGCCACCGGGGAGCGGCGCATCAGCCCCCAGGCCTGGCACCGTCTCTACCAGGAGGCGGAGGTGGAGACGGCACGCCTGGCGCCGCCAGAACTAACTGATCTTCCTGATCTTCCTGATCTTCCTGATCTTCCTGATCTTCCTGATCTTCCTGATCTTCCTGATCTTCCTGATCTTCCTGAGCTTCCTGAGCTTCCTGAGCTTCCTGAGCTTCCCATACCTCCCGAACCCCTCGTTCCTACCGTACTTTCCGAATCTCACGAGCCGACTGAGCCATCGGAACACCTTGAGAGCCCTGAGCAAACTGATAGTTACGAACCATCAGCGCGCACAAGGCCAACCTCATCCACGGCATCCTCGTTACCATCTTCGCCGACCGCTACATTGCCGGCCCCGGAAGCCGGCCTGCACCGCCCCAGCCGCGTGGGCCAGCTCAAGATCTTTTTCAGCCGTGACCTGCGCGCCCGCCTGGCCAACCGCGGCTATCTCGCCGTCAACCTGCTGGAATCGCCCCTGCTCGCCCTGGTGCTGGCCCTGATCACCCGGGGCGCGACCGGTGCCGACTACGCCTATCACACCAACCACAACCTGTTGGTGTTTCTGTTCATGAGCGTAGTGGTGGCGCTCTTCCTGGGCTTGAGCGTCAGCGCCGAGGAGATCTGCCGCGACGCCCGCATCCAGCAACGCGAGCGCTTCCTGCACCTGAGCGGGTGGAGCTACATCAACGCCAAGACCCTCTACCTGGCCGTGGTGGTCGGCCTGCAGATGCTGCTCTACCTGGCCGTCGCCATCCCGTTGCTGGAGATCCCCGATCTGTTCGGCAAGGCCTGGCTGCTGTTGTTCGCCTGCGCCTTCGCCGCGGCCCTGCTCGGGCTCAATATCTCCGCCACCCTGCGCTCGGCGGTGACCATCTACATCCTTATTCCGCTGTTGCTGGTGCCGCAGATGCTGCTGAGCGGCGTGATCATCGCCTTTGACGACCTCATCCCCGCGGATGATCGCCAGCGCCAGGTCCCCGCCTATGCCAATGCCCTGCCTTCGCGCTGGGGCTACGAGGCCCTGGTGGTGGCGCTGTACAGCGACAACGCCTACATGCGGCACTTCTTTCCCGTCGATGCCCGGGTCCGCCTGGCCGAGGATGATCTCGACTATTACTTGCCGGAGCTCAGAAGCCGTGTCCAGGCCCTGACCCTGGTGGGCGCTACCGACACGGCCGCCAGATCTCCGGAGGTGGGCACGGCCCAGGGCACTGGCCCCGCAGGGAAAAGAGATCAGGACAGGGGCGATCGGGATCTCCAGCGTCAGAAACAGAACCAAGACCAAAGCCCAAGCCAGAGCGATCGACAGCTTCTACAGCGGGAGATCACCGCGCTCGCGGCCCGTACCGGCCTCCCCCCGCCCGTGACGGCCGAGGACTGGGCGGGGACCCTGGATGACGTCAGCCTCAGCCAACGCCTGAACGCCTTTCTCGACGAGGCCCGCCAGCGTAGGTTCGCCGAGCGGCGCGCGGCCGCGGCTGAACGGCGCGACATCGAGGCCCGCCTGACAGCGGAACTCGGCCCGGAGGGCCTGGTGGCGCTGCGCACCCGGCACACCAACGGCACCCTCGAACGCCAGGTCCTCAACCTTCATGACCTGGAGCCCATCGCCCAGGGGCGGGACGGGCTCTACCATCGCACCCTGCCGATCTACCGACAGCCGGAATCCCCCTGGGGCGGGGCGCACTTCCTTGCCGGCCACAAGCGCCTGGGTCCGTTCCTGGTGGCCACCTATGTGTTCAATCTGGCGGCGATCTTGTGTCTATCCCTGCTGCTCTACATCGCCCTCGGTTTGCGACTGCTGCCCCGGCTCGCCGCTCACGCCAGCGGTAACCGCGTGGTGAAACGAAAAAAGGCCTAAACCTTGTGGTCTAAGCCTTTTCGTCTGGTCGGGGTAAGAGGATTTGAACCTCCGACCACCTGAACCCCATTCCGACCTGTCGGAATGATGCCAAAATAAAAAATCTCCCCGGCCCCACCCCGCGCGGCGAACCCCGCCCTGCTGCTCGGCACCAGACTAGCGACGCTCCTCCAGGGCCCGGCGGTTGGCGACGCCGGTGAGGGGATCGCGGTTGCACAGTTGGCGCAGCAGGTCGCTCTGGGTCTTGAACTTGAGGTGCATGGCCGCCCGGGCGCGCACCACCGGCGGGTTGATGGGCTTGGAAATGAAATCGCTGGCCCCCGCCTCCAGGGCGCGGATCTCGTGGGCGAAGTCGCCACTGGCGGTGACGAAGACCACCGGGATACCCGCGTGGTCCCGCTGCAAGGCGCGGCAGGTGGCGAAGCCATCCATCACGGGCATGTTGGCGTCGAGCAGGATCAGGTCCGGTGGATCGCTGGCGACCAACGCCAGGGCCTCCTGGCCCCCGGTGGCATAGCGCAGCACGCCCATGCCCTGGAGGGTCTTGCGCATCATCTGGATGGCGGCGGGCTCGTCGTCGACGATCAGGATCTTTGCCTCATGCTTCATGCCGGGTTCTCCACGTTGGCGGGATTCTTGATCCGGGCTGGCTGGAGGTCCGCCGGGGGCGGCGGCC
>SACH01000188.1 GCA_009928645.1 Gammaproteobacteria bacterium
GACCATCTGGCGGCTGGCCTGGCTCATGAGGTCGGCGTACTGGGCCAGCTCAGTGATGGCCTGCTGGTTGCCCTGGCCGGCCTCCAGGGAGAAGCCGAGATCGTCGCTGTCGCTGGCGCTGAGCACGGCCCGGATCTCCGCCTGGGGGTTGGCGGAGAGGTGTGTCAGATAGCCGAGCTTGTTGAAGCTGTTGCGCACCAGGTAATTGAGGGCGTCGGCGATGGCCATGGCGGCCGAAGCGCCCTTGGGTTGCAGCGGCTGGCCGACGGCAAAGACGGCGGCCTCGCGGCAGAGCTGTTCGAGTTGCAGGACCAGGCGCTGGCGGCGCTCGCGGTTCTCCTCCTGGCGTTCGCGCAGGATGCGCAGGGTGGTGTGGGAGGCGGTGCCGTCGTTCTTGCGGCTGACATACTTGTCGGTCTGGATGAAGGCACGGATCTCCCGGGCGAGGCGCTGGTCGTCGTCCAGGCGCAGCAGCAACTGGCCGCCCTCGGCGGCGCTGTTGAGCAGGCAGCGGGTCTCATCGTAGAGGCCATAGTCGTCCGCCAGGGGGGTGATGACCGAGAGCACCAGGTCGCCATCGGTACGGCTGCCGTGGGGGTGCAGGTCGCACAGGCGGGTGAGGCCGAAGTCCTTGTTGTTGCCAGGGAAGCGGTGCTTGCGCAGGCCCTTGAGCACGTCCTCGAAGATCAGCTCGGCCAGCAGCTTGGTCTCCTCGGCCGGGCTGAGATCCACGTCCTTGATCTCGCGGCTGATGTCGCGCTCCTCGTTGGTGAGGAAGAAGAAGTCCTCGCCGTTGCGCCCGATCAGGGTCTCGCGCTCCAGGCGCAGCAGGCTGGCCTCGATCTGGCGGCGCAGGGCGAGGCGGTCGGCGTCGATGCGGTCGACGAAGAGGGTGACCAGGTTGTCGACATTGCCGCGGATCTCGTCGACGTAGCGGATCAGGAACAGGGTCTTGAGGAGCCGGGCGTCGAAGGGCTCCAGTCTGTCGTTGCCCTCGGCGTTGTCGATGGTGGACTTGACCACGCCTTCGAGGAAGCTCTCGATGGCCGGGTAGAAGCGATCCATGGGCACCAGCACGCCCACCGACTCGGCGCCGAGCTGCACGGCGGCGGACTGGAAGGCGTCGAGCATGGAGCGCTCGCCGCGGGCCAGGTGCAGGCCGGTGACCCCATGGCGGCGGATGGCCTCGAAGATCTTCTGCACCAGTTGGAACTGGTAGGGCGCGAAGGGGTAGACGTTGGCGAAGTCCTGGGCGTCGGCATAGGGCTTGAAGGTCATGCCGACGTGGCTGAAGCTGAGCTGGTGCTTGAGGATGTCGGCGCTGGCGCGGTAGAGCGCGGTCAGCTCGGCCCGGGCGGCGTCGGTCTTGGCCAACAGACGCTTCTGGATGACCTCGTCGACGTTGCCGCTGGACAGGGACAGCCGGGTCTTGAAGCGGCCCTGAATCTTGGAAAAGTCGTTGGCCTTGCTGGCGCGCACCTCGCCGAGGACGGCGTCGATGTCCTCCTGGGAGGTGACCACCACCCAGGCGCGCCCGCCGCAGGCGGTGCCGAGGTTCTCGGTGATGGTCTGGAGGCTGAGCATCAGGTGGGTGTCCTGGCCGATGAACTGGCCGATCTCGTCCACCAGGAAGACCAGGCGATGGGCGGGGCCGCGGCTGTCGAGATACTTGCGCACCCAGCCGGCGAAGTTCTCCACCGTGAGCAGCGCGGCGAAGTCGGCCTCGGCCTTGTCCAGCCAGCCGCGGGCGCCCTCGGGGCTCTTGCCCAGGGCGTCGGCCAGCGCCTGCACCATCTCGTCGAGGTAGAAGCTGTAGCCGTCGCGCTCGGCGTCCCAGGCGACGCCGGCCACGGCGTGGAAGGCGGCCTTGAAGTCGGCAAGCTTGCCAAGGCCGTCGAGGCGGCGCTCCATGTCGGCGACGTGCGGATGGTCGCCGCTGTAGCCGCGCTTCTCGTTGAAGACCTTGAGGAAGACCCGCAGGATGACGTCGCGGCCGCTGCCGCTGTCGGCCTTGCTGTCGATGTTGAACAGGATGACCTCGGTGTCGCCCTTGACGGCGCGCTTGATGTCGGCGGCGAGCATGGCGTCCTGGATCTTGCCGTCGAAGAAGTCAAAGGCGCGCCGGGTCTGGCCCTGGTAGCTGATCTCACGGTTCTCTAGCAGGTAGGAGAGGATCTTGAGAAAGTGCGATTTCCCCGAGCCGAAGAAGCCCGAGATCCAGACCCCGATGAGGCCGAGGATGCGTGGATCGCCAACGTTGTCGCTGGCGTTGAGAAAGGCGGTGAAGAAGCCGCGGAGGTGGCGATCCAGCTCCTTGGTGACGACGTATTCCTCCAGCTCCTGCCAGACCGAGGCGGCATCGTCCTGATCGGCCTTGATGACGCCGTTGATGGGGCGGTCGACGGGCTTGCTGAAGAGCGCCCTGATCTGGCTGGGCGGGATCGGCATGGGCGTGCTCCTAAGCGACGAGTCTGAAGGCGCGGTAGTAGGGCTTGTCTTGCAGCGTGCCGAACAGCCGTAGCGACTGGCCGTCGTAGACGCCGGGGTAGAACAGCACCAGGGGCGTGCCGCCCATGCGGTGATGCAGGTTGTTCAGCAGATTGTGGGTGCGCAGCAGCGGGTAGGCGGAGCCGATGCCGGAGGCGAGCACCAAGTCCTGTGACTCGGGCCGCGCCTGGTCGGCGAAAGCGGCGGCGAGTTTGCCGGCATCGAGGGGGGCGGCCAGGGCCTTGAGCAGCGCGGCGTCGCCCTTGTGGGTCTGGAGGTCCAGTGCCTTGGCGTAAAAGCCGCGCTCCTTCAGGTACTGCACGATCAGCGCAAACAGGTTGATGTGCGCGACCCGCAGGCCCGGTCGCCGCTTGGGAAGCTGTTGCAGCAGAAAGGCGATGTGCTCACGCATCCGCGACTCGAACTCCGGCGGGTAGTCGAAGGCGTAGAAGGGGATTTCGTTGCCGAGGCCACGACCGCTCAGAAAGTCGTCGGCGGTGAGGCGGTCGAGGATCTTGTTCAGACGGGTATCGAAGTCGTTGTTCATCCGCTTGCTCCGGCAGCCTCGCTTGGTCCCCCAACCCCGCTCGCACTCGCAACCCCAGTCGCTCCAGCGGCCCCGGTCAAACCCACAACCCCGCTCGCTTTCACCACCCCGGTTGCACCCGCAGCCCCGCTCGTTCCCGCCGCCCCGGTCGCTCCCACAGCCCCGCTTTCTCCCGCAACGCCGGTCGCACCCGCCGCCCCGGTCGCTCCCGGAACCACGCTCGCTTCCATCACAACCCCGAGGCTCTCGCTATCCGGGGAGCCGGCCGTCAGCCTTCGCAGCGTTTCAAATTGGCCGGCATCCTTGAGTGCCTGGGCGACCTCGGGGGCGAGTCGCAGGGGCTGGAGTCGCCGTTGGCGGGCGTCGGAGAGATAGCCCGCTTCGGCCAGCATGCCAAAGGCCCGTGTCCGCAGCGTTTCCAGGGTTGCCGCCGACCAGGCGGGCATGTCCGGGTCCCGCGTGCGGCAATCCTCCAGGTAACGATCCCAGTGCTGGGGCTTCAGGCTTGGCTCGAACCGGCGGAAGAGCGGGCGCAGGACCAGCTCCAGGAAATCGCCGAGGAGGGGGGAGTAATTCACCGTCGCGGCCAGAACCGCATGGGTCGCGACCGGCTTGCTACCGTCGCGGATCAGACGCCAGAGCGCGGGGGTAAGCGTCCTGAGACGTCCACGGATCAGTGTGGCCTTGGTGGATGCCGTGGTCGGCGAGCGTTTGGCGAGGAGGTTATCGACCTCGATGGCCTGCTTCCAGCCCGGGGGGTCGATGCCCCGCAGCAGCAGATCGGCAATGATGCGGCTCTCCGGCACCATCAGCCCGCCTCGGCTGAAGTTGGCCTTGTAGCGTCCGGCATCGAGCATTTGGGATTAGCCAGCCTTGGTCTATGAGTCTGCCTGAGAAAATGGCAATCTAAGTAACTGATATAAAATAAATATCTTATTGTTATATAGGTGGCGGAGAGGGTGGGATTCGAACCCACGGAAGGCTTGCGCCTTCACTTGATTTCGAGTCAAGCCCGATCGGCCACTCCGGCACCTCTCCGAACGCCCGTCAACCCGTGGCGGGGTGATCCTTGGCGGCCGCCATTATACGAGGGCCAGGGAGAAATGCATGCGGTAAAAACCGACCGGAAAAAGGCCGCCCCTGGTGAGGTCTCAGCCCGCCAGGCCCATGGCGACCAGGGTCAGGGTCTCGACGATCTCGATCAGGGCGCCGGCCGTGTCGCCGGTGGTGCCGCCGATGCGGTCGATCATCGTCCTGCGCAGAACGAAGAAGATGGCCAAGGTCGTCACCAGCGCCAGCAGGCCCATGGTCCCAGCAACCAGCGGTAACAGGAGGCCCACCAGGATCAGGATCATCTTGGCCGGCCGTGGGGGCAGGCCAGCCGCCAGCGCGGCGCCCAGCCCGCCGGGGCGGACGTAAGGGGTGGTCAGAAACAGCAAGGGGAGGGCAGTCCGCCCCAGTAAGGGCGCCAGCAGCAGCGGCAGATAGGCGGCGCAGTCCAGCAGGGTCGCCAGGGCGGCGAATTTGAGCAGCAGGACCAGCACCAGACCGGTCACGCCCTGGGGGCCGCTGCAGGGGTCCTTCATCAGGGCCAGGGTACGTTCGCGGTCACCCCGGCCGCCGGCCCAGGCGTCGATCATGTCGGCGAGACCATCCAGATGGAGGGCGCCGGTGAGCCCAACCCACAGGCTCAGGACCAGGGCGGCCGCCAGGA
>SACH01000189.1 GCA_009928645.1 Gammaproteobacteria bacterium
TGCAACCCCGATATGCCAAGTTGTCACCGGCCGGTTAGCATGGCGGCTTGAATCTGTTCTGGTAGAAGAGGGTGCGATGACCATGAGAGGGCAGCGAGCAGGCGCGGGGGCTTTTCCGGGAGATTCTGTCCCGGTCCAGTCCCAGGGTGAAGACCGGGTCGTGTGGCCCCGGTGTTTGCTCTGGGGGCTGGTGTCACTGCTGCTATGGCTTTCACTGCCGGTGATGGCGGCCACCGCCTTTTCCGTTCAGCATCAGGGGGTGGAATATGACGTCTACCGGCTTGATCCAGGAGAGGAACAAGGCTTGCACTTTTACTGGAAGCGCCCCGATGGCAGTCCCTATGCCAGCCTTCAGGCCTTACGTCAGGAATTGGCTGCCCGGGGCGAGGGACTGACCTTTGCCGTCAACGGCGGCATCTATTCGCGGGACCTGGCGCCCTTGGGGCTCTACATCGAGGATGGTACGACACTCATCCCCCTCAATCGGGGCCGAGGGGGCGGCAACTTCTTCCTCAAGCCCAACGGTGTCTTTTATGTCACCGCCCAGGGTGCGGGCGTCGTGCAGACGGACGAGTATCGCCCCCCGGCGCCGGTCCGCTATGCCGTCCAGTCCGGTCCCATGCTGGTCATCGACGGCGCGCTGCATCCCCGCTTCATCCCTGGGTACGAGAGTCGCTATGTGCGCAATGGGGTTGGCGTCGATCGGGCGGGGCGGGTGGTGTTCGCCATCTCTGACGGCGAGACTAATTTCCATGACTTTGGCACCCTGTTTCGCGATCGCCTCGACTGCCCCAACGCCCTCTATCTGGATGGTCAGATCTCCCAGATGTACCTGCCACCCCTCAACCATTACGCCTTCTGGGCCTGGCGCCCCCTGGTCGCCATCATCGCTGTGACGCAACCGGCTGGTCCCACGACCGAGCCGTGACTGTCGACCGCCCTGTTGCATGCCCACATCCGAGAACAGGCTTGGAGAAAGCAGGCGGGCTTGCCATACTGGCCCTCAGATTCCGCTCCCCTAAGCAACGAGGCCTGGCCTGCATGAAGCCCTCTTCACCTGGTATTTGGCGTTTGCATGGGTGGGTTCTCGCCCTGCCGCTGCTTTCGGTCCTGTCGCCCGGCTGGCTGGCGGCCCAAGCCCCTCCCGGCGAGCTGCCCCCAGCCAGTAACAGGAACCCGCCGCCGGTCAGACCGCAGCCAACCACCGCGACCGGCGCACAGACGCCACAGCCAACCACCACGGCCGGCGTGCAGACCCGGGTGCCGGTCGGCGAAGAACTGAAGCGCCTGTCCGCGGCCCATGGCTTCACCCTGGTGGGCGCGGGGGCCATCGCCGAGGAGGCCCGCGGGCGGGCAAGTGGCGAGGAGCTTTATCCGCGGCTGCGCAAGCTCCTGGTGGATTTCGACCACATCATCGTTCAGAAGCCGGATGGGGGCGTGGAACGGGTCATCATCCTCGGCGAGAAGGCGGCCTATGTACCCCCGCCAACTCCCACCCCGGCCGGGGGCGCGCCCGCCAGCGGTCACATCGAGCTTAAGACCACGCGGCGCGGAACTCAGCATGCCGTGCAGATCTCCCTGGAGGGTGCCGGCGGTAAACGGATGACGCGGGAATTGCTGGTGGACACCGGGGCCGACTTCGTGGTCCTACCTGCCTCCCTGCTGTCGCAATTGGGGATCGACGGCGAGGGCCTGCGCCCCAGTGAGATGCAGACCGCCAATGGCAAGGTGCAGGCGCGCATCGCCAGCCTGCCGGCGGTCTGGCTGGGACAAAGCCGGATCGAGAATGTCCGGGCGGCCTTTCTGGAGGACCAGATGTTGGGCAACAGCGGTCTGTTGGGGATGAGCGTCCTCAGCCGTTTCACCCTGACCATCGACGACAAGGGTAATCGCCTGACCCTGGACGCCAAGGGGGGCGGTCAGGGGGGCGCGCCCGCCGGGGCGGGTCCGGTCGCTCCACCACCGGGGGGGGAGGGACAAACGTCAGCGGGGCAGGGTGCCGAGCCGGCACCGGAGATGGCGGCCCCGCCGTTGCCTGGAGAGGCTCAACCCCCGGTCCTCCCCGAGGGGATGCAGTGAGGACGGCCTCTTTCGGTTCCTGCCCGCCAGCGGGAATCGGCCAGCCGTCATGAGGCGGCGTGCCACGCCCTTAATAAGAAAAGAATTTCCGTGGGGGGCAGGCTAACTTTGGTCGGGCACCTGCCAGACGCCAATGGGCAGCGGGCGGACGCTGACCCGTGCGGTATGCCACCCCCGGCCTAGGACAGCCAATCCGCTCACCCTGCCGCTAGTCGGCTGCCACCCACTTCTGCAGGGCGGCGATCAGGGTCTGGGCCTGGGCCCGGCTGGAGATGGTGAACTTGGACTGTTGTTGATACTGGCCATTGCGTTTTTGATAGCGCCGGATGCCGTATTTCTCCGGACCATAGGCTTCCTTGGCCCGGTCCCAGTCCCGGTAACGGAAGAGGATGGTGGTCCAGGCGCCTTTGGAGAGGACGACCTTGTCAAGCTCCTGGACGGTCTCGATGTCGCCATCCCGGTAGCTGACCGTCAATTCTTCGATGGTTTCCGCCATGACAATGTCTCTGTTTCTCGTGCGGTAGGGGGCTCAAGGCCGGAGTGAGGTAGGGCTGGCGCCGAAGGATTCCAGCAGGGCGGCGATGTCGCGTCGGCCCCTGGCCTGGGCCATGGCCAGCGGGGTGAGTCCCAGGGCATTGGTCAGGTTGACCTCCGCCCCCAGAGTGATCAGCCGCTTGACCAGCAGAAACTGGCCCTGTGCCACCGCCCGGTGCAAGGGGCGGTCGCCAGCCGCGTCGGCGGCGTTGATGTCGGCCCCCCGGGCCACCACGAAGGCGAGGGCATCCCGGTCCGAGACCGCGGCATCCACCAGCAGGAACAGCAAGGACTGGGGTTCCGCCGTAGCGCCCTTGTTGACCAGCAGGTGCGCGACCTCCGTCTTGCCAGCCAGAAGGGCCAACTCCAGGGGCGTCCGCCGGGCGCTATTGCTGACCTCCGGGCTCGCCCCGTGGCGGAGGAGTTCCTCCACGACAACCACATGGCTCCGTTCGGCCGCGACATGCAAGGGGTAGTCCCCATCGGGTCCCGGCTGGTTGATGTCCGTGCCTCCATAGAGGTGGCGCTTGATCTGATCCAGGTCCCCAGTGTGAATGGCCCGGTAGAGATTGATGGTCGGGGCGGGGGGTTCGTTGCAGGCGACCAGGGGCACGACCAGCCATAGCGCCCACAAGCGGCTGATCAGCCGATAAAAGGGGCTCAACGAGGCGGTCGCTCCAGTCTTCATGGCCAGGAATCTTACGGCTCGGTATGGGCACCGCGCAACCGCGGGGCGGGGCAACTGTGCTAACGTTGCCGCCATGTTCGCCAAGATTGTGCTGACCCTGGCCGTTATTCTCGGTGCCTACCTGATCATCCGCGCCCGCTTGCGCCTGGTCCGGGGACCCCGGCCACCCATGCCCCGGCCGCCCCTCATTGCCCCCCTTTATGCCCGCCTGCTGGCCTATGGCCTACTGTCCGCGATGGTGGCGGGCAGCCTTTGGTGGCTGTATCTCGACTGGGGGCATAATCACCAGGTGGTCGGAATCCAGGTGATCAATGTCAATACCGGTACCATCGCCCGCTATGAGGCGCGGCGCTCGGCCATCGAAGGTCGGCGCTTCACGACCCTCGATGGCCACCTGGTGATCCTGGCGGAGGTGGAACGTCTGGTCTTGGAGTGAGGGTCACCGGGATACCGGCGCTCAGAGCTTCGCCATGTCCCACTGGGCGTGGTTTGGGCAAGCGCATCCTGGAGTAGCCGCGGTAGCGGCGCTCAGTCCTCCGGCCGGGGTCCCAGGTTGAAGGCGATGGACAGGCGTTGCTCCGCACTGCGATTGACCTCCACCCGGTGCGGCAGGCTGGGGGGGAAGAAGAGGAAGTGGCCGGCCTTGGGCATGATCCGCGTGGTCAACGGGCCGTCCAGCAGGACCAGTTTCCCGGAATGCTTGGGGACGGTGACGTAATAGACACCGGAGAGGAGTTCGTCCTCCTCTTCGTGGGTATGCCGACTGGTCTCCTGGCCGGGCTCCTGGGCGTTGAACCAGAAACCCAGGCGGAGGGGGCGGCGGCCCAGTCTGAGAATGGCCCGGGCACAGGACTCGGCATGCCCCAGGACGATCTCCAGTTCCGGGATGCGCTGTCGATCCAGATAGAGATTCTCGAAGCGACCGCCGATGAAGTGGGTGCGGCGGGCGAAGTCCTCTGCCTCCAGGTGCTCAAAGGCCGTGCGGATGCGCTGATTGATGGCCTCGGCGTCCGGCAGGCGACTGCCGTGAATGGGGGTGCTGGTCCAGAGCCGCTGCGATTTACGGATGCTATCCGCCATGGAGGATTCTCCCGCGAAGGTACAAGAGACCTGGATTTCGCCCCGAACTGTCAGGATTTGCGTTCGCAGCCAGGGCTCGAACCCGATTTTATACCGGCCCAGGCCATGGCCGGCAGGTGCCGTGGGGTGTGCCGGGGCAGTATCAGGCACGAAGGGCGGCGCAGGCCGCGACCAGGGCCTCGCCGTCAGTTGGGAAAGCCGCACAGCTTAGAAGGGCACTAAGATGCGCAGGGCCCATAAGGGCTCGGCGGGCTTGCTGATCGTTTTCATCGCGCGTGACAGCGGCGCCTCATGCAACGTAAAATCCCGCGCTGTTCTAGGGCTTGCCCTGGTTCAGGGGCCTTGGCAACCCCTCCTGTCCG
>SACH01000190.1 GCA_009928645.1 Gammaproteobacteria bacterium
CCCCCGGCCCCCGGCGCCAGCCGCGGCCACCCCGCCGCCGCTGGCGGGGACGCCCGATGCCTAAGCGCCGTCCCCTCGGCTGGGCGCGTGGCGCCGGTCTGCTGCTGGGGGGGCTGCTCCTGCCCGCCGTGTGCGCCGCGCAGGCGCTGCCCGCCGTCACCGCCACCCCGGAGGCGGCGGGCGGGGCGACCTACAGCCTGACCATCCAGACCCTGCTGCTGCTGACCCTGCTCAGCTTCCTCCCGGCGCTGGTCCTGCTGATGACCAGCTTCACCCGGATCATCATCGTCCTGTCGCTGTTACGTCAGGCGCTGGGCACCCAGACCGCTCCGCCCAATCAGGTTCTGCTGGGCCTGGCGCTGTTTCTGACCCTGTTTATCATGCAACCGGTGGCGAACACGATCTACACCGAGGCCTACCTGCCCCTGGCGCGCGCCGAGATCAGTTTCGAGGAGGCCGCGGGACGCGCCGCCGTCCCCCTCAAGCGCTTCATGCTCAATCAGGCCCGCGAGCCGGATCTCGACCTGTTCGTCAGTCTCGCCGGCCTGCCCCCGGTGGCGACGCCGGACGACCTGCCGCTGCGGGTGGTGGTGCCGGCCTTCGTCACCTCGGAGTTGAAAACCGCGTTCCAGATCGGTTTTATTATTTTCATCCCCTTTCTGGTCATCGATCTGGTGGTGGCGTCCGTGCTCATGTCCATGGGCATGATGATGATGTCGCCGATCCTGATCGCCCTGCCGTTCAAGATCATCCTGTTTGTCCTGGTCGACGGCTGGACCCTGCTGGTCGGCTCCCTGGTGCAGAGTTTCGTCCCTTGAGCGCCGGCCTCAGCGCCCGCGCGCGGGCGCGACCTGGATTTCGCCACTGGCTACCCGCCGGGTGGCGAGCAGCCCGGTGGTCAGCCCCTCCTCGTAGTTCAGGATGACGAAGTCCTCCCCGCCCTGCGCCCGCGCCAGGTGCTGACCACAGCGGGCGAAGGCCAGGCGCGCCTCGCCCACGCCGCCTGCGGCCAGCGCCGACGCCGCCAACTGCAGGTGATAGCGGTCCGCCGCCAGCGGGGTGACCGCGATGTCCCAACCCGGCGCGCGCTGATCCGTGAACAGCCAGGTCCGCGCCGGTCCGGCACCCGGCACGGGCGCGGGCGCGCCAGGCGCCGGGCGGGTTCCCAGCACCCCGGTGTCCGTCAGCCGCGGTGCCGGCCGCCCCACCACGCCGGTATCAGTCACCACCCCCGGCGCGCCGCCGGCCATGACCGGGGCCAGCAGCACCGCGCTCAGCAGCGCGCCGCCCAGCGCCCCGCGGGCGCCCCGCCCTCGCTTCATTGCAGGTAGGAGAACAGCGTCAGGCCGCTGATTTTCATGAAGGTCTGCTGCGCCGCCTGCAGCATGGTCTGTTGCCGGGCAAAGCGCGAGATGGCCTCGGCGTAATCAATTTCCTGATAATTGGCCAGCATGGTGCGCAATTGCAGGTCGGTTTCCTCACTGATCAGCCCCAGCTGGTCCAATTCCACCGCATGGGCGCCGATGCGCGCGCGCACGTTCAGCACGTTGTCGAGCGCCCGGTCGAGCCCGCTGATCCCCCGGTCCAGGGCCACGCTCAGCCCCCCCTCCTCCGGCACCGGACCCTCCAGCGCGGTGATGAAGTCGGCCACCGTGTCGAACAGATCGCCAAATACCGCCTGCCCCGGCAGGGTGACGCCAATGTCGCGCGACAGGGAGACGCGCATCTCGCGCACGCCGTCATCGCCGACGTAGGTCACGCCGGTAGCGAGGTCGCCCTGAAACGGCGGCGCATTCGATTCGTGGCCGCCGAACATGTAGTTGCCATTGATGTCGCGGGCGTTGCCCATCGCCAGCAGGGTGCCGAACTGCTCGCGCAATTCCCGGGCGATGATCTGCCGGTCGGCCCCGGACAGGGTGCCGTTCGCCCCATAAATGAACCGTTCGCGCAGATGCTGGAGGTTTTCCGTGACCCCGGCGAGCGTGCCTTCCAGGAGTTGCATCGTTTCCTGGGCGTACGCCTGGTTACGGATCATCTGGTCGTTAATGGCAATCGACTGGGACAGCGCCAGGGCGCGCGCCGCGCCGGAGGGATCGTCCGACGGCGTGAGGATGCGCTTGCCGGAGGACAGCTGCTGGGAGGTTTTGAGCAGATCGCTCGATTGCCGCAGCATCGAGGTGGTGCTGCGGTCAAACATCAGGTTGGTCGAGATGCGAAACACGGGAGGCTCCTCGGGTGGATTAGCGCATGGCCGCCAGCAGGTCATCAAACAGCCGTTGCGCCACGGTCATCAGGCGGGCGGAGGCCTGGTAAGCGGTCTGAAACCGCACCAGGTTGGCCGCCTCCTCGTCCAGATTGACGCCGGACAGGCCCTCGCGCGTCGCCATGGCCTGTTTCAGCAGGGATTCCTGCGTCTGCTCGCCGATTTGCGCCGAGCGCGAGCGGCTGCCGATGATGCTGACCATGGAGGCATAGGCATCGCCCAGGGTACTTTCCGGCGTCGCGCTCCCCGTGGCGGGACCCAGCAACAGCCGGGTGGTCTGCAGCGCGCCCAGGCGGTTGGCATTGCGGTTGTCGGCGAAATCACGGAACGGCGCGTCGTCGGCCGCGGGTTCATCCGCCGCCAGCGCCGCGGCAAAGCCGCGCGGATCGCGCAGGGCGACGCCAATTTCCAGGCCCGCGTGGCGCGTCGGCCGGATGATGGCCGCCTGCCCCGCCGCCAGCCCGCCGGCGCGCGGGGTGATCACCAGCCCTTCGAAGCGGGCTTCCGTCTCCGCCCCCAGCCCGGTCAGGCGCGCCCCGGTCGCGAGGTTGGTGACGGTATAGGCGGCGCCATCGAATTCGAGTTCGTAATCGGCGTCGGTCAGCGCCCCCAACGCCGAGCGGTCGACCGTCACCGTCGCCGCCGCGCCGGGTGCCGTGTACACGGCGGGCACGGTGAAGAGCGGCTGGCCCGCGCCGCCGTAGAGGTCGATACCCTGGGCATGGTGTTCGTTAAAGGCGATCGCCAGCGTCGTCGCCAGCAAGCCGATGCGGTTTTGGGCAAAATCCAGGGTTTCGCGCCGGAATTGCATCAGCGCGCCCAGGGCGCCGCCGCCGCCGAGCAGGTCTTCCGGCAAGGCGATGCGCGAGCCATCCGCCGCCTGCAGGGCGATCTGCGTGCGCGTCGGGTCCTCGCCCGCGGTAAAGGCGGTGAGGACGCTGGCGGTGGACCCGACCACCAGGGGCTGGCCGGAGCCCATGTACACCGTCATCTGGCCGTCGGCCTGCAGCACGGCCGACGCCTTGACCAGCCGGTTCAGCTCCAGCAGCTGCTGATCGCGCTGATCGCGCAGGTCGTTGGCCGGCTGGCCGCCCCCGGCGCTTTCACTGATGACGATTTGCTGGTTGATCGTGGCGATGGCGTCGGAGTAGCGGTTCACGTCGGCCATGTTTTCCGCGATCCGTCCCTCCACCCCCAGCCGGACATCCTCCAGTTGCCCGGTGAAGGAGTGGAAGCGCGCCACCAGGTTTTCCGCGCTGGATAAAAAGGCGATCCGCGCCGGCACCGACGAGGGTTCATTGGCGATGTCATGCACCGCGGCAAACAGCCGGTCGATGCTGGCGGACAGGGCGGTCTCGGGATCGGCGAAAATGTTGTCGAGCATGCCGACCTGCCCGCGGTAGGCGCTGTGCGCGGCGAGACTGGTCTCGCTGTTGCGGATCTGGTTCTCCAGGAACTGGTTATAGGAGCGCATCACCGCCTCGACCTGCGCCCCCTGGCTGGCATAGCCGTAGCCGGTGCGGATCGGCGGCGGCGTCGTCTGCAGCGCCGTTTGCCGGTGATACCCCGGTGTCGCCACGTTGGCGATGTTGTGGCTGGTCGTGGCCAGTTGATGCTGCGCGGCCAGGAGGCCGGCGACCCCGATATTGAGCAAACTCTGCATCCCGTTACCTGCGTGGCTGATCTGGATTCCCCCACCCCGGCGGCGCGCCCGGGCGGGACGGCGTTAACTGGTGGCCGGCGCCCCCTGGCGCAGGGTGGGCCCGGTGATGATGCGCTCCAGCTTGGCGGCATAGCCGGGGTCGGTGGCGAAGCCGGCCTGGTGCAGGGTGCGGGCAAAATCCGCTGCCTCCCGCTGGCCCAGCACCGCGGCATACCGCGGGGCCTGGGTCAGCAGGCGGGCGTAGTCCGCAAACGCGTCCGCATAGGACCCGTACATCCGGAACGTGGCGTGCTCGGTCACCGGTGCCCCCTCGGCATACTCCCGGACCGGCAGGGACAGCGTCGGCCCGTCCCAGCGGCTCCCCGCCTTCAGATTGAATACGTTATATGACGACATTCCCTGGGCATTCTTGAGCACTTTTTCGCCCCAGCCGGTCTCCAGCGCCGCCTGCGCGACCAGGAAGTGCGCGGGAATGCCGGTAGCGGCGCTCGCCGCCTCGGCATGGGGCCACAGGTCGGCGACAAACTGCGCCCGGTCCGGCGCCGGGTCCGGGGCCGCCGGCCGGGCGCGGCATGAGGGCATGCTGTTCTGAAGACACGGGCAAGCCGCAGTCGGTGCTTTTTATCTGCGTTCACACGCGCGGTTCCCCCAACGGGGGGCGAAGCCGGGCATGTCCGCCTCGGGATGTTCGAGCATGGCACGACGGCCCTCCCGGATGTCGTTGAGGAGACCGGCGTAATCCGCATCGCCCGTGTCCTGAAAGATGAGCTGGGCTTCGGACTGCGCTTTCTGGCGTCCGCCGCCTTTGACCGCCGC
>SACH01000191.1 GCA_009928645.1 Gammaproteobacteria bacterium
CTGCCGGCGGGGGAGACTGATCTGGTCTGGGAGTCCCAACTCACGCCCGCGGCGGAGCTGACCCTGACCGCCCCCGCGACCCCGGACTGGACCGAGATCTGGCACCTGGACGCCAGCCCCATCTGGCATGTCCAGGTCGCGGGCCTGGCCCCGGTCCATCACCAGAGTCCGGCGGGCCTGTGGCAACCCGAATGGCGTCCCTGGGCGGGGGAGACCCTGCGCCTGACGATCAGCCGCCCGGCCGGCGCCCCCGGCACCAGCCTGACGGTCGATGCCAGCGAGTTGACCCTGCGGCCGGGTGACCGGGCCACCGAGACCCGCCTGCGGCTGATCCTGCGCGCCTCCCGCGGTGGTCGCCAGCCAGTCAGCCTGCCGGCGGGCGCCGAACTGCAAACCGTGACCCTGGATGGCATCGCCCAGCCCATCCGCCAGGAGGAGGGGCAGGTCCTGCTGCCGGTTCACCCGGGGACCCAGGAGGCGGTGCTGACCTGGAACGAGGATCGGGGCATCGCCACCCGTCTCACCACCCCGGCGGTGGGCCTGGGCACGCCCAGCGTCAATGCCGCCACCCGCATCGAACTGGGTCAGGATCGCTGGGTGCTGTGGGCGCGCGGGCCAACCCTGGGGCCGGCGGTACTCTTCTGGAGCCTGATCCCCCTGATCCTGGTGGCCGCCCTGGCCCTGGCGCGTCTCCCCCTTAGCCCCGCCAGCGCCTGGCAGTGGGGCCTGCTGCTGCTCGGCCTGACCCAGGCCCCGGCCGCCGGCGCCGTGCTCGTCGTCGCCTGGCTGCTGGCCCTCGCCTGGCGCGGCGCCAAGGGGCCGGGGCTGAACGACCGGGCCTTCAATCTGGCGCAGATCGGCCTGGTCCTGTTGAGCTTCCAGGCCCTGGGCGCCCTGGCCGCGGCGATCGCCGAGGGCCTGCTGGGACAGCCGGAGATGCAGATCGCCGGTAACGGCTCCGGTAGTGCCTCTGGCATCACCCAACTCCTCTGGTACCAGGACCGCAGCGCCGAGACCCTGCCGCAGCCCTGGGTGATCTCCGTGCCCCTGTGGGTCTACCGTCTGCTCATGCTCGCCTGGGCCCTGTGGCTGGCCAACAGCCTGCTCAACTGGCTGCGGTGGGGCTGGGGTTGCTTCAGCGCTGGGGGTCTGTGGCGGAAAAGCCAGCGTCCGGCCTTTGGCCGGTGGGGGAAGACCGGAGTGGCGAGTGACCGGGCGAGAAACGAGGGGAATGAGGATGCGACTGACGGCACTGCCGAGCGTGCCCCCAGTTCTCCAGGTGCCACAAGTTCCGTGAGCACTTCGGGTCCCGCTGATACCACGAGGGCTGCAACCGGCTCTCAAGAAGAGGATCCTTGGACGAAGGGCTGAGCAGGGCTGGGGTGAGTTGGCCTGTCGGCCATGGCTCCCTGGTAGAGGGCTTTGTCGGAAAATTCGGCCTCGGAGCGCCGGGAGAAGCAGACGGGAAACAGCCCAACCTGGGGCCTGAGCCTGAAGTGGCATAGGCGTGCCAGGCCGCCGGGGTAAGCAGCAGTTAGTGCCCGCCGGGCTTCTGAGCCATAATGCGGCGCTTTTCTAATCCACCCAACCCCGCCCACCCCGTTTGGCTGGTGGCCTGACTGGATGCGGGGTCCCGACCCGGAAGTGCAGGCGATGCCGGTGCCGGCCTCGTTCGCCAAGCGGCAATGTTTCAGGTCGTGGCTACCCACGGCCTTGGTAGTAAGCGCGAATACCCATGAACCATCCTGACCAGCAACCCCTCGACGAAAACAAGCTCATCGCCCAGCGCCGGGAGAAGCTGCGCGCCTTGCGCGAGAACGGCATCGCCTTTCCCAACGACTTCCGCCGCAACGTCATGGGTGGGGAACTGGTGGCCGAGTACGGCGACCGGCCGGCGGAGGAGCTGGAGGCCCTGGGCCCGCGGGTCAAGGTCGCCGGGCGGCTGATGAGCCGGCGCGTCATGGGCAAGGCCAGTTTCTGCCACCTCCAGGACATGTCCGGCCAGATCCAGCTCTTCATCCAGCGCGATGCCCTGGGGGAGGAGGACTACGCCTGGTTCAAGCGTGACCTGGACCTGGGCGACATCCTTGGCGCCGAGGGGGTGCTGTTCAAGACCAAGACCGGGGAGCTATCGGTGCGGGTCGAGGCCCTGCGCCTGCTGACCAAGGCCCTGCGCCCCCTGCCGGAGAAGTTCCACGGCCTCACCCATCAGGAGAGCAAGTACCGCCAGCGCTACCTGGACCTGATCATGAACGAGTGCACGCGCCAGACCTTCCGCACGCGCACCCGCATCATCCAGTATCTGCGCGATTACCTGGACCGGCGGGGCTATCTGGAGGTGGAGACGCCGATGATGCAGGTCATCCCCGGCGGCGCGGCGGCCCGGCCCTTCATCACCCATCATCACGCCCTGGACATGCAGCTCTTCCTGCGCATCGCCCCGGAGCTCTACCTCAAGCGCCTGGTGGTGGGCGGCTTCGAGAAGGTCTACGAGATCAACCGCAACTTCCGCAACGAGGGCCTCTCCACCCGCCACAACCCCGAGTTCACCATGGTGGAGTTCTATGAGGCCTATGCCGATTACGAGGACCTGATGGACCTCACCGAGGACCTGTTGCGCGGCATGGCGGAGGAGGTGACCGGTTCCACCCTGGTCAGCTACCAGGGGGAGACCTACGACTTTGGCAAGCCCTTCGCCCGCCTGACGGTGCGGGAGGCCATCCTGCGCCATGGGGCGGAGCGGGGCATCATCGCGGCGGACCTGGCCGACCTGACGGCCGCCCGTGCCTTGGCCGGCCGGCTGAGGCTGGCCATCAAGCCGACCTGGGGCCTGGGCAAGGTGCAGATGGAGATCTTCGATCAGGTGGCCGAGCACCAGCTCAAGGACCCGACCTTTATCACCCAGTACCCCACCGAGGTCTCACCCTTGGCGCGGTGTAACGACCGGGACCCCTTCGTCACCGACCGATTTGAGTTCTATGTCGGCGGCCGCGAACTGGCCAATGGCTTTTCCGAGCTCAACGACGCCGAGGATCAGGCGGAGCGCTTCCGCAAGCAAGTCCAGGAGAAGGATGCCGGTGACGAGGAGGCCATGCACTTCGACGCCGACTATGTCCGCGCCCTGGAGCACGGCATGCCGCCCACGGCGGGGGAGGGCATCGGCATTGATCGCCTGGTGATGCTCTTCACCGATTCCGCCTCGATTCGCGACGTGCTCCTCTTCCCGCATATGCGGCCGGAGGATTGAGCCTCAGCGGCGAACCATATCCCGCCCCCTAAGCTGGAGGGTACCCCGTCAACCGGGGGGCGGCTCAGAAGCGCACCCGCACCCGATAACTGAGCTCGGTCTCGCCCTCCGCGGGAATCTCGAGCTCCCACTCCGCCAGGTTGGCGGCGACCTTGCGCTGGGGGTGACTGGTTTCCAGCATCTGCCAGTCGCCGGGGATGGGCTCCCGGACCTTGACCCTGATGGCCTCGGGCTTAGAACTGCGCAGCTTGAAGCGGTAGCCGGTCTCGAACTGATACTGCCAGGGCCCCATGCCAGAGAGCTTGACGAAGTCCGTCTGCACCTTGTCGGCGGTGACGTCAAAGGCCTCGCCGAGCTTCAGACGCACCTGCTCGTTCTTCGGGGTATGGTCGATGCGGTCCTCGCCGACGAACTGGGCCTGATCCTGGGAATCCCGCTTATAGATGCGCACCACGCCCTTGGGCAGGGGCAGGCCCAGGCGGGCCTCCTCGCGGTTGTCAAACTCCAGAAAGACGCTAGCCTTGAGCTTGACGCCGATCTCCCCCTGCTGGGCACGGTAGTAGTAATCCTGGCCCAGGAAGAGCAGTTCCTTGCGGGTAGGTACCCCCTGGGCCGCCAGCAGGGCCACCTGCTTGGACTGGTTGTCGGCGATGGTGGTGGGATGGGCCAGGCTGTAGAGGTGGTACTCGAACAGGGCCTCCTCCGCCATCTCCGGGGCGGGCGCGGCCATGACCCGCATCTCCTTCATCGCCATCGCCGGCCGGATCTGATCCCGCACCCGATTGACGTCACCGGCGACGAGCTGGAGCCGGGCGTCACGATAGGCGGTGCCGCTGGAGTTGTTGAGGGTGACCCAGCCGGTGAGGTCGAGGCGGCTGTCGTCCGCCGCCAGTTCGCCCACGTAGTCGGCCTTCCAGGACAGGCCGCCGGTGAGGTAGGACAGTTCCACCTCCTGGGGACCCGCCAGGCCGTTGTCCAGCTTCATGACCAGGGTGGGGCGGTCGCGCAGGTTGGGGGGCAGCTCGCGGAAGACGATCCGCCCGGGCTCGCCGGTTTCGATGCGGTCGCCGAGGCGCAGCACCGTGCCCTCGGTGGCGGCCAGGACCTCGGCCGCCTCCTCGGTCTCCTCGCCGGTGGTGGGATGGACCTTGATGACGCCGACCGGGCGGCCGACGTACTTCTCCAGCAGCTTGGCGGGGGTGAGCAGGTCAAAATCGAAGTTCTGCTCGATGACGCGCAACCCGGCCCCGGCGGTCAGGCCGCGCAGCAGGGCCGTCTCGGGTTGGATCCGGGCGCTGACGTCGCGGAAGGCCAGGTCCAGCCGCCCGGCGGGCAGCTCCAGGCGGCGGCGGTCCTTCACCAGGGCCAGGTCCTCGTTGTAGATGGTGACGGCGATGGCTGACTGGTCGGCCAGGGTGCTGCGTTGCTCGTCCGGGGTGACGGTCATGGCACTCGTGCTCCAGAGCAAGGTGGACAGCAGGCCAAGGGCGA
>SACH01000192.1 GCA_009928645.1 Gammaproteobacteria bacterium
CTCGCTCAGGGCCTCGCGCATCTCCAGGTCCAGGTGGTTGGTGGGCTCGTCCAGCAGCAGCAGGTTGGGCCGGCCCCAGATCACCAGGGCCAGGGCCAGGCGCGCCTTTTCGCCGCCGGAAAAGGGCCCCACCGGCTCCAGGGCCTTGTCGCCGGCGAAGTCGAAGCCGCCCAGGTAGTCGCGCAGCACCTGTTCCGTGGCCTCCGGGGCCAGGCGCTGCAGGTGCTTGAGGGGGCTTTCATCCGGGCGGAGCTGGTCCATCTGGTGCTGGGCGAAGTAGCCGACGCGCAGCCCCTGGGCCTGGCGCTGCTCCCCCGCCAGCAGGGGCAGGCGGCCGGCCAGGACCTTGATCAGGGTGGACTTGCCGGCGCCGTTGGGGCCGAGCAGGCCGACGCGGTCGCCGGGTACCAGGTCCAGTCTGATCTGGTCCAGGACCAGGCGCTCGCCGTAGCCGGCGCGACCGCCCTCCAGGGTCAGCAGGGGCCGGGGCAGACCGGGCGGGGTGCGGAAGGCGAAGTGGAAGGGGCTGTCGACGTGGGCGGGGGCGATCCGCTCCATGCGCTCCAGGGCCTTGAGGCGGCTCTGGGCCTGGCGCGCCTTGGTGGCCTTGGCGCGGAAACGTTCGACGAAGCCCTGGATGCGGGCGATCTCCTGCTGCTGACGGACGAAGGCCGCCTGGCGCTGGCTGAGGCGCTCGGCGCGCAGGGCCTCGAAGGCAGTGTAGTTGCCGGTGTAATAATTGAGCCGGCCCTGCTCGATGTGGGCGATCTGGCGGACGATGGCGTCGAGGAAGTCGCGGTCGTGAGAGATCAGGATCAGGGTGCCGGGATAGGCCCGCAGCCAGGACTCCAGCCAGATGACGGCGTCCAGGTCCAGGTGGTTGGTGGGCTCGTCGAGCAGCAGCAGGTCGGAACGGCACATGAGGGTGCGCGCCAGGCCCAGGCGCATACGCCAGCCGCCGGACCAGGAATCCACCGGGCGGCGCTCTTCGCCGGGGCTGAAGCCCAGGCCGTGGAGCAGGCGGGCGGCGCGGCTCTCCGCCGTGTAGCCACCGATGGCCTCCAGGCGGGCATGGAGCTCGCCCTGACGCAGGCCGTCCTCCGCCGCCTCAGCGGCGGCCAGGTCATGCTCGACCTGGCGCAGCTCGCGGTCGCCGTCCATGACCAGATCGATGGCCGGCTGGTCGCCGCTGGGGGTCTGCTGGGCGACATGGGCGATCTCCCAGCCCGCCGGCACCAGCACCTCGCCGGCGTCCGGGTGCAGTTCCCCCTTGATGAGGGCGAAGAGGCTCGACTTGCCGCAGCCGTTGGCCCCCACCAGGCCGACCTTCTGGCCGGGATAGACGGTGAGATCGGCGCCCTCCAGCAGGAGGCGGGTGCCACGGCGCAGTTCTAGGTTGCGGAGTTGGAGCATGATGGGGTCGAGAGTGATCGAGGATGCAGGGTCAAGGTAACTATACCCGAGACAATATGATGCTCGGTCGAGACCGGGCGGAGGGAGGTTCGGGGGGTGTCTGGGGGGGGCTGGACCGCGGGGATGCGGTCATCAAGCCTCCCGGGATGGATTCAGGTTGTCCCCCGCCAGGCGTCACCCCACCCGGGAAAATGCTCAAGTCGATAGGCGATGGGTAGGTTTGTTCTGGACGGAAGGGTCAAACCGGAGCTTGGCGATCCAGCCGCCGGTAGCCGATGGCCTCGCCGAGATGAGTGCTCGCGATACCCTCGCTCCCGGCCAGGTCGGCGATAGTCCGCCCCACCTTGAGCACCCGGTGATAGCCCCGGGGCGAGAGGCCCAGCCGTGCCATGGCCTGAGTCATGAGGCGCTGGCCGGCCTCGTCTAGGCGACAGTGATGGTCGATCTCCCGGGGCTCCAGGGCCTGATTGGGCTTGCCCTGGCGGCTGAACTGGCGCTCCCGCGCCGCTTCCACCCGGGCGCGGACCTGGGCGCTGGTGAGGATCTCCGCCCCGAGATCGGCTGGCGGGTTGGCCAGGGGGACCGTCCGGGCGCTGCCCCGCCGGCCGGATCGGGCGTCGGGTGGGATGCCATCGGGAGTGCCAGGCCGGCCCACCGCCAGCACGGCGCTCATCTCCTCCGGCCGCAGGCGCGGCACCTCGACGTGCAGGTCGATCCGATCCAGCAGGGGCCCGGAGAGGCGGGCGCAGTAACGGGCGACCTGCTCGGCGGTGCAACGGCAGCGCCCGCCCGGGTCACCGAGATAGCCGCAGGGACAGGGGTTCATGGCGGCGATGAGCTGGAAGCGGGCGGGAAACCGGACCTGACGGGCGGCGCGGGAGATGTGGATGTGGCCGGATTCCAGGGGCTCGCGCAGCACCTCCAGTACCCGCCGCTCGTATTCGGGCAGTTCGTCGAGGAAGAGCACGCCCAGGTGGGCCAGGGAGATCTCCCCCGGGCGGGGATTGGCGCCGCCGCCCACCAGGGCGATGGCGGAGGCGGTATGGTGGGGGGAGCGGAAGGGACGCTGGCGCCAGCGTGCCGGGTCGAAGGTCTCCAGGCCGCTGACCGAGCGGATGGCGGCGACCTCCAGGGCCTCCCCCTCGCTCAGGGCCGGCAGCAGGCCCGGCAGGCGACTGGCGAGCATGGACTTACCGGTGCCTGGGGGGCCGATGAACAGCAGGCTGTGGGCGCCGGCGGCGGCGACCTCCAGGGCGCGCTTGGCGTGGGCCTGGCCGCGGACCTCGCTCAGGTCGGCGTAGAAGGTCTCCACCGGGTCGATATCCGCGGCCTGGTGGGTCCCCAGGGGCGCCTCGCCATTGAGGTGAGCGCAGACCTCCAGCAGGTGAGTGGCGGGGTGGATGCGCAGCCCCTTGACCAGGCCGGCCTCCGCGGCGTTCTCCCGCGGCAGGACCAGGGCGCGGCCGGCGTCCCGGGCCGCCAGGGCCGCCGGCAGCACCCCCTGGACGGGGCGCAGGTCACCGGACAGGGCCAGTTCGCCGAGGAATTCCAGCTCCGGCAGGGCCTTGATCCGCACCTGCCCCGAGGCCCCCAGCACCCCCAGGGCGATGGGCAGATCGAAGCGCCCGCCCTCCTTGGGCAGGTCCGCCGGGGCCAGGTTGACGGTGATCCGTCCGGCGGGGATCTGGAAGCGGCCATTGTGCAGGGCGCCGCGCACCCGGTCCTTGCTCTCGCGTACCGCCATTTCCGCCAGGCCGACGATGTTCATGGCCGGCAGGCCGCCGGCGGCCTGGACCTCCACCGTCACCGCCGGGGCGGCCATGCCCTCCCGGGCGCGGCTATGGAGGATGCAGAGGCTCAAGGCTGGCCTGGCCCAGACATCGGCGGCGGATCTCGCAAGGGGTCAGCAGGGTATTTCAGGGCGCGGTGCTACCGCCACCGCTAGCGCCGCCGAGCTTCAGGGCCTTCTCCAACTCCGCCACCTGGGCCTCCAAGTGCTCCAGCTTGGCGCGGGTGCGGGCCAGCACGGCGCTCTGGACGTCGAATTCCTCGCGCGTCACCAGGTCCAGCTTGGTCAGGCCGGCCTCCAGCACGGCGCGCATGTTCCGTTCCATGTCCTGCTGCAGGGCCTGGAGCCCCTGGGGCAGGCTGCCGGTCAGGCGGCGGGTGAGGTCGTCGAGGTGCTTGGGGTCAAACATGGTGTCACCTGGGATGGGGCTGGCATTCGGCCAGTAAGCGGGGGGCTGGGGCGATGGCGCGGATTATATGCCTATCGCCGGTCGATGTTCGGCGCCGCCACCAGTGCGGCGGTTGGCATGATGCGTGCTAAATCTACCAAGAGGTCACAGGAGATCCCAAGATCTCCCAGGCGCTGCCACCCTGCCGCGTGTGCCTGCGATCCGCTCGCCCCCTGACGAGGTCTGATGCCCATGGAACAAGTCACCCATCTGGCCTATGCGCTGGATACCTTCTATCTTCTGGTCTCCGGTGCCCTGGTGATGTGGATGGCCGCCGGCTTCGCCATGCTCGAGGCGGGTCTGGTGCGTGCCAAGAACACGGCGGAGATCCTGACCAAGAATCTGGCCCTTTTCGCTATTGCCTCCCTGATGTACCTGCTCCTGGGCTACGGCCTCATGTACCCCGCCGGGGGCAGCGGCTTCATCCCCACGCTTGACTGGCCTCTGGCATTGGGCGACGAGTTGGGGATCCAGGCCGCGCTGCCCGCCCCCGGAGATGGCAGCCATGCCCGGCTGGCGGATTTCTTCTTCCAGGCGGTCTTCGCCGCCACCGCCATGTCCATCGTCTCCGGTGCCGTTGCCGAGCGGATGAAGCTCTGGCCCTTCCTGCTCTTCGCCCTGGTCATGACTGGCTTCATCTACCCCTTGCAGGGCTACTGGAGTTGGGGCGGCGGTTTTCTCGCCGAACTGGGCTTCAAGGACTTCGCGGGCTCGGGGGTCGTCCATCTCGCCGGGGCCAGCGCCGCCCTGGCCGGGGTGCTCCTCCTCGGCCCGCGCCGGGGCAAGTACGGCAAGGACGGTGCCATCCATGCCATTCCCGGCGCCAACCTGCCCCTGGCGACACTCGGCACCTTTATCCTCTGGTTAGGCTGGTTCGGCTTTTCGGGCGGTTCCGCCCTGAAGATCGCCGGGGTCGCCGAGGCCAACGCGGTCGCGGTGATCTTCGTCAACACCAACCTGGCCGCCGCTTCTGGCTTGCTGGCCGCCCTGGTCGTCGGTCGCCTCCTGTTCGGTAAGGCCGATCTGACCCTGATCCTCAACGGCGCCCTGGCCGGCCTGGTGGCCATCACCGCGGG
>SACH01000193.1 GCA_009928645.1 Gammaproteobacteria bacterium
GTTCGAGTCATGCCGACCCGCTGACCATCGCCCCGACCCAGATCCCCGCCGACATCAGGACCCCCCGACCGACGCCTGGACCGCGCCGCCGCCACACCTGCGACCTCATCGCCCGACCGCTGAGCATGATGGCCGGACCCGTCGCATCGCCGACCTGCACCGACATCGCCCGACTCCGACCCGCCTCGCCGACATCGGTTAGACCCTGGCCGACCCGAGCCGTCGACCCCTGCCGCCGACGTCGACCCGGCTGGCGACCTGCGCCTGGCGACGACCGCCCCGACCAGCGACCGCCGACCTGAAGCCGATTGGCGACCTGCCGACCGCTGACAGAGACCGCCCTCGCCGAGGGCTGGACCGCTGCGACGGGCACACCGCCACCCTTGCGACCTCAGCGACCGACCGGGTCGACACCCGTGATCGCCGATCTGCGGGACCACCGCCGCCGAGGCTGGAACCATGACCGAGACATTCGACCTGATACGGGCCTGATGGGTCGACCGATCCGGACGGACCAGCGCCATCGCGCCCGGGGCCGCTTCACCACCACGGGCAACGACCCCGGCCGACCTGGACCCTGGGCCCGACCGCTGGACCTTGACCCCCGGGGACCACCGACCGACCGCTCGCCAGCCGACCTGGAGCGATCCCGGGGCTGACCCCACCGACCAGGGCCGACCAGCCGGGACCCGTGACCTGGACCCGCGACCGCACCGAGCACGGCCTGCGAGCAGGTTCTGCGGACCGGGACCAGACCACCTCGCCGACCAGCCACCACCAGCCGGGAATCAACGCTTTTTCCGCCTGCGCGTGGGCTGACAGCCTGACGCCCCCATGGCCTGCCAGCCAAGACCCTGCGCGCCCGGAGGCGAACCACCCCCGGTCAACCTCCCAAAACAGCATTCAAACCTTCGTCGCGTTCCATACCAGCCCGCATCGATCACCACCACCGCGAGTAAGAGGACTCCGGGAAGCACCACGCGGACTTCAGCTCCGCTCCGCGCGGCCCCACTCCGCCCCCTCGCGCCCAACACCGGCGCCAGGGTGCGGGCGGGTCCGCACTCCGCTCCCTGCACTCTTCCCGGCTTCCGCAGGGTCTTGTGCGGGCCTGTAACGCGCCTTGCTTTTCCCGCCCTGCGGTCCCGCTGAACACCACGGCACCTCCGGGCGGGGCAAGGCCCGCGCCCGTCCCGACCGGTGTGGACATCTCCCCCCCAGCCCCCCCCTGGGGGGTGCATGGCAAGAAATCCCGGTTTTGATCGCCCCCCCTGCCCCCCCTCACGGGGGGGTCTGGATGCCCTCGCCGACTTAGGCCCCAACGTACGACCTTATGCTGTCGAGTTAGCCCCGCGCCGCGTTGGCTATCCTGACCGACGTAGCGACATCCGGCGTCGATGCCGTATCGCGATCTCGTCTGTCCTCCTGCTGCTGTTCATCCTGCTCCTCCCTCTGCTGTTGTGCTTCTGGTGCCAATTCAGGCTTGTGCGCATTGGGCGAAAAGATTTCGCCCAACTACCGCTTTTCGCCCAGGGCTTCCAGTTATCCGGGATTTCCGGATAATTCCCCCTGCTGCTGCTATCACTCCCCCCCTACTGCGGAAGAGGAGACCAGCCCGCCGCTGACCGAGATTCAGCTCCACGGATCAGGCACCCGGGCGTCATCTGGCCCCTG
The DNA here is from genome assembly GCA_009928645.1 of Gammaproteobacteria bacterium. Taxonomy (GTDB): domain Bacteria; phylum Pseudomonadota; class Gammaproteobacteria; order Chromatiales; family Chromatiaceae; genus M0108. The sequence continues at coordinate 1,672 of SACH01000193.1, forward strand.
ATCCCGTCAATTCCCGGCGCCGCCGCACTGATCGGGCGGGGGGTACGTCCTTGTACCGTTGCGCGGCGGTCCTGCCGCGAACCCGTCCTGTCAGGGGTCGGTCACGACCTGAAGAGTTGATTCCCCCCCCGACCCCCCCTCCGGGGGGGAGCTAAACCTTCAGCGCCCTCGCCCGGCTGCGCGGAAGGCCGGGAGCTACGTTTCGCTTCGCTCACTCCGCTCCCGTGCCTTCCGCTTGCCGGCGATCAGCCGCGCTGGGGTCGTCCGGTCCGTATCGCGGGCGCAAGGCCAAGGCAGCGCCCGGCCGCGCGCAAACCCCGCGCGCCGCCAGGCTCGGCTGGCTCCTCGGTAGTCGCCCCTCCGGTCTTGTCTGGCCCGCGTGCCCCGTCCTCGCGGGTGATCATGCGCCCTGGCCAAACTCGGCACGCCGGCCAGGACCTGAAGATTCCATTCTCCCCCCTGCCCCCCGCTGGGGGGAGGTGGTAGCCACGTCCCTGTATCGCTCCGCCCTGGTCGCTCCCGGGAGTCCTGCGTTCGTTCGCTCCTTCACTCCGCCTCCGCTGCGCTCCGGCTCCGTTCATCCGCTCCCTCTCTCCGGCCGCCCGTCCACTCCCACGGCTTCACCTTCCCGCTCCCGGCGGGGAGAGGCCTCCTGCCGAAGAAGCGCCGGCGTCCCTGCCCGCGCAAGAGCCTCCCTGGCCGGCCTCCTGCCTTGTATCCCCGCGGGCGTCCTGCCCGCGCCTGGTAGCCGGGCCTGGGGGCCGCACCTCCCCGCACGGGTCCCGCGCCCTCCGCCGTCCAGCACGTCACCCGCCAGGTTCCGCAAGCTCCACCTCGCGGGCTTGCACTGGCCCGCTCCGGCCGCTCACCTCGTTGCCGGCTTCTCGCTCGTGGGTCGCCCTCTGCCCGCTTCGCGCCAGCCGTCTCCGGGGTCGCGGCTCCGCACGCTACGCCGCCACCCCTACGCCGTCCGGCACTCCGCTCCCGTCATGGGGTAGGTGGGCTCCTCGCTGCCTTCGGTCCCTCGACGCTTCGCCCCCCTCGCTGCGCTTCGGGCGGCTACGCTGGCCCGCTCCCTGCGGGCCGAGCCGTCCATGGCAAGACGGGCAGGGGTCCATCCCAGCCCGAAGGCAAGCGCCGGGCACCTAGTCAGGCACTGGCAACCGCATGGCCCCCGCAGTCCAACAAGGTGGCGCTTCGCGCAGTGTTTGGATTTTGGTTGCAGGTTTCAGGGGTCAGGCTTCCACCTCGGGCAGCGGCAACCTCGGGGCCACCGCACGCCTTCCCTGGCAAACCTTCGCGGCTCCTGCCTTTACTTTGAGTTTGCGGGGTCGGTCTGGTCGCCTCCGGTCAGCACAGTCGGCCCGCAAACCAAGGTGGCGCTTCGCGCAGCGTTTTGGTTGGCGGGGTCGCGCCATTCACCAGGGCTAGCTTGTGAGGGTGGGTGGTCTCGCTGGCGTCGCCCAGGGTCAGGCATCGTCAGCCGCAAGGCCCCCGCACGCCATCCCTGGCAAGCCTTCGCGGCTCCTGCCTTGGCTTTGAGTTTGCGGGATCGGCCTGGTCGCTTCCGGTCAGCACGGCCGGCCCGCAAACCAAGGTGGCGCTTCGCGCAGTGTTTGGGTTGGCGTGGTCGCGCTCTTTGCCGGGGTTGGATGTAGAGGGTAGGTGGTCCTGCCTGCCACGCACGGGGCTAGGCATGGCCGGCTACACGGCCATCGCACGCCGTCCATGGCAAGCCTTCGCGGCTCCTGCCTTGGTCTACGGGCGCGGAACGGGCGCCCTGTCATCTACCCACACCTCGCGCCGCGCCCCACCGGTGGCGCTTCGCGCACTGTTTTGGTTGGCGGGATGGTGGTCTGCACCCTTTCTAGCCACCAGGGGGTGGGTCCCGGCCGGGGGGTCGGCACCGGCCGGCGCCTTGGGGTGGCCTGGCCTTAGGGTGGTTGAGCGTGTGCGGCTTGCCAGCTGGGTCATGGCCCGGTCCGGCCGTGGTCGTGCGAGGTAGTCGCCGACTCAATCCCAGCCAACCATATACTTTTACGTAACTTTTTTTCCTACACTCCCTCATTATAGCCTTATTTAGGCTATAATAGCGTATAGGAGGCTGGCATGGGGCCAGCCTCTTGGGGGTTCCCCGCCCTGGTCGGGGGCTGGTCACCTGGGGGGTGTCCAATGTCCGCTTCCGCTTCCCGCTTCTTTTCGGTCCCGGCCCGCTTCAACGGCCGCATCGTCGCCCGCCTGCATGCGTCGTCCCGGTCCATCTGGGCATGGCGCGCGCCCCGCGCGGGGCAACTCCCCTCCGCGCCGTGTCTTTTTGTCCCGCTCCAGTCCCAGCACACCGCGGCCCGGCTGGCGCAAGTCGCCATGGGCCTCGGCTTTCAGGCCTGGGTCAAGCCCGGGTACCGCTGCGCCGTCTACCAGGCGCTCCCGCTCTCGCAGTCCCAGCCGGCCTGGGTGTGCAAGGTCCAGCTCCCCGCCGGGGTCACGGCCGCCGCCGCCCGCGCCCGCCTGGGTGCCGCTTACCGCGCCACCTCGGCCGCTTAGCCCATCCACCTGGCCCCCCGCCCCGGGGGGCATCCACCACAGGAGCCGCCGCCATGTGGCAAAAACAAGCGCCCTGGCAGTCACTGCCTGAGCATGCCAAGGGCCAAACCTCGGCCCTGTTTCCCCGCAGCCGCCGCCCCATCGGTATCGGTGACGGCTGGCTTTATCGTTACAGCATTCAAGAGCCGCCGCCGGGGTATGTCGGCCCCGTGCCGTTTTGCATCGTTCACTCGCGCGTCAAGGGTTAGCCCGCACCGCCCCCCTCTGGCCCGGGGGGGCATGCCACATCTCGTGCCCTCAGCCAAAAACAACCACCACCTATAGGGGGTCTCCCATGTCCACCAGCACCGCCGCCGCCCCGTTCATCCTCGCCATCGGGGGTAGTCGCCGCCTGTCGCCCGGCGCCGCGGAATCCGCGCGCCTCATCAGCTCCGCCCTGCTTAAAACCGGTTACCGCCTGGCCGTCGGTTGCGCCACGGGGGTGGACGCCGCCGTCATGGCCGC
>SACH01000194.1 GCA_009928645.1 Gammaproteobacteria bacterium
CACCACCCCTTCCGCTTGACTGGCCAAGGCATAGTACTGGTTGGTATTGGCGCGAAAGGTCTCCAACCGTAACAGGTCTGTCTGGCCATACTCGGTGAATTCCACTACCCAGGCTTCTTCCCGTTGCAGGAAAGCCATGGCCTCGGGACTGGCTCCGGATGACTGCATCAACCGTAATACACAATCAAAATCCGGAATCTCACATTTCTCGTAGATCATAGCGCCATGATCCCAGACCACGGCTGGTGTAAATTCGTTCGCCTGACTGCTGTTTATTGCGCACATAAGGGCTAAGCAGGACAAGCCCATAGATATTCGCCATGATTGCTTCATGACTGCTCCCGAGAAAAAGGGTGGTACTGATGTCGACAAACGGCAGATATATTTTCAGCAAGTCATTTGAAAAACAAACCCGCCGTTCAACCAAAAAACGGTACGCACGACAAACAGCTCAACATTTTGATGGATTTATTAAAAAAATCAATCAGGTTATGTAAAATTTGGCGTGCATCAGGGCCTTGAAGGTGGGCAGAAAGTTTGAACGGCGGTGCTTTTCATGGCCTGTTTCTGTGCTGATGTCATAAGGCTTGCAGATTAATTTCCTCGTCATCTACCTCAACATCTGCAAAAGGCAGCTCCTCTTGTTCTTCCGGTATGTCGTCTGGCTCCTCTTCTAGGTCATGAATCAGGACTTCTAGTTCTTCATCGCTAGGATCATCTGGGGGCCAATTGTCATCATCAAAATGGTGAATGGACATGGCACGTATCTCGGGGTGGAGGTGCTACGGACAGCATCGGTTATTCAGTTTTGGACCTTCTTCTTGTACCCGGTTGACGTTACGACTGACCTGCCAACTGCGCAAGCGGTCGTAGGGATGCGGTCTCAGGAGCTGGTGGGCCTTTTCCGGCGCACCCGTCAACCAGACTGTTACCTTGTCCCTGGGGATAACCTAGGGCATGCGGTCATGAGAGCGACTATAGTTTCGGGCGATTGAGGAAAGCTCCACGGCCGCAAGGCCAGCTTCATGGCATGGGCATTAACTGGAACAGGGGGACACCATGAAATATAAACCTATTTGGGCTTTGATGGTTCTGGCCGTTGCTGGCGCCATGATGTTCGTCGGTTGCGGCGGGGACAACAAGGGCGGCCCGGCACCTTGGGACGCCTCACCCTACGCCACGCGCATCTACCTGCTGGCCGCGCGGCAGGGGAACCTGACCCCGCTGGACCCCGCCGCTGACGGGAGCTTGCCAGCCGGGGGATCGTCATGGCGGCTGACCCTGGAGGGCCTCAACCCCGTGGCCCTCTGGTACACGGATCGGCCGGGCCGGGCCGTGGGCAACACGCCGCTGAAAGATTACGTGGACACCGTGTGGAGCTGGGTTTACGGGGATATCAATCCCAACGCGACGATTCAATTCGACCTGGGCGCCCAGGGTGGACAGGAGGGGCTCTACATGGTGTTGTCCGACCCTGCCTATGACGCGGCGTCCAACCGCATGAGTTTCCAGGCGGAAATGCTGAACCACACCCTGGACCCGCTGCCCGCCACCCCCCTGAATTTCTCCGAGGTCACGGTCAACGTGCTCAACAATGCCCAGGACGACCAGGAAGTCGTGTCCTACATCCAGTACGCCGACGGGGCCGATCTCTATCCCACGGGCAGGGCGAATGAATTCCAGTTGGTGCTAAGCGACACCGGCCCGGAGATGTTCTGGGTGGACAACGCACCGGGGCGCTATTCGGACCAGGCGCCCCTGTCCTACTTCTTTCCGCAGTGGGATTACCTGTTTGGCGACGACCCGCCCAACGCGGCCCTGTTTGGGACCACGGCCGGCGGTGCCTTGAAACTCTTTTTCCTGACCCTGACCGAACCGCTGTTTGACGAGGCCCGAGGGCAGGTGTCCTATACCGCCACGCTTCTGGGCCAGACGTCCGGACCGGTGGAGACCTTACAGCGGGTGAATCTGAACATCGATTCGGGGACCTTTTCACGCTTCCCCCTGCCAGGCAAGGGCACGGCCTACCAGGCTTTCGGCAAGGGCTACGACCCCTCCACGGCCAACACCCATGTCATCTACTTCGGCAGCGATATCGCCCGCAAGGAAGTGGCATCGCTATGGGGAAACCAGTCCTATCTTTCGCAAAGCTGCGCCCCCTACTGCCGGGATGACCTGAAAACCCTTACGGGCATGGGCATCAACCTGATCCGCCTCTATGACTGGGACCCGCGTAACGATCACAGCCAGTTCCTGGATTACGCCCATAAGCTGGGGATCAAGGTGGTGGTGCCCATCAGCAACTGGCTGCCGCAGAACCCAGGGGCCTGGGATGCTCAAGTCCCCCTCTACTTCAAGTTCGGCAACTACGGCAACAGCGCCGGAAGCGACTGGCACCCGGCCGTGGCCGGCGTCATCATCTCCAATGAGCTGGACAACGATGATGCGGCATACGGCCAGGCCATTGGCCTGGTGGCACGCTTCCTCCAGGAGGCCGACAAGCAGGGCTTCAGCACCAGCGTGCCCGTGGGCATACCGGTGACCTTTGTCCCCCGCGGCGCCCCCTACGCTCCAGGTGGTCAAAACATGCCGGGCTGGAACCAGTTCAGCAAGCTCTTGACCGATCCCCGCACCGCGCCTTACCGGGACCGGCTGATGCTGTGCCCCAACACCTACAACTCCAAGGACTACCTCTTCGCCAACGCGGAGAGCACGGGTCAGGGCTGGGTGCAGTTGACCTACCAGCAATTCGGCGCGCCCATCCTCTTCACCGAAATCGGCTACAGCCGCGTCAAAAGCGATTACACCCCGGACTACATCAAGGACCAGCTAGAAGGGGTGCTGACCTACCAAAAGGCCCACCCGGAGCAAATTCTCGGCGCCTGCCACTTCCAGTTCTCGGACAAGGTCTGGAAACAGGGCGGCAATGATACGGAGGGCGCGTTCGGCGCTTACACCCACGGGGCGATTCTGAAGCAAATTCAGACGGTGCAGGGCGACTTCAGCTACTGGCCCGGCGATCCGGCTAGCGATTACGGCATCCTGACCATCGACAAACTGGAGCCCACCTCGACCTACAACCCCGTGATCCAGGCCTATCAATAGCCTCTCCGGCGGGTCCCTGCCTCCCAGGGGCCCGCCAACCAGTGATGGTCCTCAGCGAAGGCAAAACCTGTCTCAAGCACTGGTTACGCCGAGGGGATACCGAGACGAGCGGCGCCACTACGGCCCCGGTGGGATTTGAGCAAAGAAGGCCGCAAAATCCTCGGTCACCCGGGCATCAGGGTCATCCTCGGGCCTCGCGATGACATCAAAGGCCTTGTTCCGCGCCGCGGGTAACAACAGGGCCTGCACCAGAATCTCGGCGACGTCCGCCCGCGGGATGACGGGGCGCACCCCCGCGGGTGGCTGATTGAGCAGTTGATCATCCTTGCCCACCAGCAATTCGCGCCGACCGCCGGGGGCATCCAAGAGCCCACCCGCCCGCACGATGGTGTAGTCGATGCCGGAAGCCCGGAGATATTGCTCCGCCTTACGCTTCCAGATCAGGATGTTGCCATTCCCCATCTGGTTAAGGGGGTGCTGGTCGTTGGTGCCGCCCAGGGAGCCCATCAAAACGATGTGATTGACCCCGGCGGCCCGGGCCGCTTCGATCTGGTTGACCTGGCCGTGATAGTCCACCTGCTCGGGCCATTCGCCCTCGGCGTAGCTGAACTCGGGTGGCTGACCGGGCTCTGGCGGGGCCTTCATGACCGGGATGGCGCTGGTGAGGATGACCAGGGCCTGGCAAGCCTCCAGGGCCGGGGCCAGGTCAGCGGGATTCTTGATATCACCAAAGTGGAAATACGGGCTCACGCCAAACCGGTCCTCGACCTTGCGGGGCGAGCGGGCGAACCCGCGCGCCGCGAAGAGGTTGGGCTGCTTGAGGAGCTTTTCGAGCACCAGGGCGCCCGTGCGTCCGGTCGCTCCGGTGACGAGAACGGGCAGGGGCCGTGACATTCTAACCCCCTGGGTAAGCAGGATCGGAGCCATCAATAGACCTCGGGAATGAATCTGAATAGAGCCCATCTGATCAGGGCCTCAGCCAGGCTAATGCCGGTATTCTGCCAATGCCGTGCCACGGTATCCAGACCAGATGACCTCATCCACCTCCTCGTCCTTGACCCACTGGCTGCCCTGGTGGAGCAGATCGCGCAGGTCGCCGATGACGAAGAAATCTCTGGCGACGCCCGCGGCCTGGCCGATCACCTCATCACGGGTGCCCTGGATGAGGCCCTCCGCGAACTTGTCCGCCTGGTGAGCGGGACCGGCGCGGACGGCCTCGATCTGGGAATAGAGCGTTTGGGCCGCCGCGGGTCCTGCTGGACATAGTCATAGTCCATGAAGAAGCCGAGATAGTCCGCGGCTTCGGCATAGCGCTCCTCGGCGACCAGGGTCCTGGTCTCCGGCACCGGATCGATGCGTACCAGAGCCAGGGCGGCCAGTTGCTCCCGCTGCCAGAGGACGCCGGCGGCGAGGAGGGCGAGTAGGAGGAGAAGGAGTCTATAGGCAATCATGGGGATAGAGACAATTTGTTAGACCATCAGTGCATTTTCAATCCCAGGAATATTGTGCCCGTGTTAATACTACTTTGTTACCTTGGTTGTTGAGCCGAGTTCATTTGATACGTTCCTTTTATAACATCGCTCAATATCCTTGCGCCTTTGCTCATGCCTGCT
>SACH01000049.1 GCA_009928645.1 Gammaproteobacteria bacterium
TATGCCGCGCGGCTCGATGGCGACCCCGATTTCCTGATCCCAAAGGTCCATCACGACCTCTCCACTGCCCGGGTGCTCGCCATGGACTTCGTGACGGGCATCCCCATCGACCGGCTGGCCGATCCCCAGTATCGGCATGCCCAACGCGACCGGGCGGCGGGACTGCTGGCGCGGCTCTCGTTGCGGGAGCTGTTCGACTTCGGCCTGGTCCAGACCGACCCGAATTTTGGCAATTATCTGTACCAACCCGAGACCGGTCGCTTGGTGTTGCTGGATTTCGGTGCCACCCAACCGGTGCCGCCGGTCCTGGTCGGCCATTATCGGGCGCTGGCCCGGGCGGCGATCGCCGGGGATGCCGCCGGCATGCGTGAATCTTCCGTGGCCCTGGGCTATCTGGATGCGGAGGCGTCCGTGGAGCAGGCGGCCGGTCTGACCGAGTTGATGCGGCTCACCGCCGAGCCCCTGCGTCACCAGGGGATTTATGACTTCGGGGCCTCCGATCTCTTCGAGCGGACCTTCGTCCGTGGTCGTGACCTCTATTTTGAGGATGCCTTCGGGCACCGCCCCGATCCCGCCACGATTTTCCTGCACCGCAAGTTCGTGGGTACCTTCATGCTGTGCCGGCGGCTCCGGGCACGGTTGGACCTAGGCGCCGAAGTCGAGGCTTATCTATAAGCGTCTATTCCGTTTGGCCTTATTCTGTAAGCCCTGATCATCCTTGGGAGTGGGCTAATGTCTACTTGAACCGGGATGCGGGAGAGGGGGGAAAAGAATCCTACTGCGAATTTTTGGCCTGATCCCTCTTCCCCGTGGAAAGGTCCCTCGTCGGAACCGGCCCCTCCCTGGACCGTACCGGCGCGTCCTGCGCCGCTTAAACGGCGGGAACGGCCTGTTGCAGGTCCGCGGTCACCTCGGCCAGGTTGTTTTTGAACCAGGACTGGAACTCGTGGTTCGCCTGGCTGGCCATGGCCAGGCTGGTCCGGGACTCGGCCATCATGAGCCTGGTAAGATCCTGCGTGGCCTCGAACTGGCCTTTCAGGAGGGTCTCGATATCCTTGGCGCCGACCGCGTGGGCGAGGATGTCGTTGCCATGTTCCACCAGCAGATCCATGGCCGCCATCTGCTTGGCGGCCAGACGGTCAAAGATGCCCAGGCTGAGGTCGGTCAGGCTCGCCATGCGCGCCAGGCTGTGGTCGGAGAGGTGGTTAACCGCGTTGAGGGAATCGTTCATGGATCTGTTGAAACTCCACGGAAGCTATGAATGTTGCAGTGCAGCATATGCGCGACTTCCGTTCCTGTCAATCCTTAGCCGGTTGACTTTTCAGGGGTGTCTGTTCCTCAGTGCCTTTGCCTTTGCCTTTGCCTTTGCCCTGCCCAGCCAATCCATCGCCGCGCCCTCCGCCTTGGTGGACCAGGCCCCCCGGCCGGCCATGGCGGCTGCGGGTGGGCTGACTGCATCGGGCGCTGACCGGGCGATCGTCTCCTTGGGTGCAGCGAACGCTGAACAAGCGGTGGTCACCCCGGTCAGGCCGGTCACGGTCCGGCAGATCCTGGAGAGTGGCGCTAACATGCAGGCGGTGGATGACGTGGTCTATGTTGCTGGGAAAATCGAGCCGAATCAGGATGCGCGCCTGCGGGAGATGGCCCGGGTCATGGGGCGCGGGGGCATGGCGCCCGCCTTGGTCGTGTTTCTGGCTAACGAGGGGGGGCATCTCGGCGCAGCGATGCGCATGGGGCGACTGATCCGCCAACTGGGCGCCAACACGGCGGTCACCGGCATCTGTGCCAGTGCCTGCATCTACGCCTTCGCCGGCGGATCCCGGCGCGTCGGTACCCCCGACAGCCGCTTCGGCCTGCATCCGGCGCGCCGGGCCGATGGTCGCGGTGGCACCGTCGCCGAGGATGAGCAGGTGGCGCTCCTGCGCTACGAATATCTGGAAGAGATGGGGGTCGACGCGAACCTGGTAACCTGGGAGGGGGAACTCGCCGCTAACCAGGTGTACTGGCTGACGGCGGGTGAGGCGCAGGCGGTAAAACTGACGAATCTGCTGGTGGCGGCGGAAGAAATCCCGCTGCCGCCGGGCGATTGACCAGGTCGCGGGATCAGGGGGCTAAATAAGGCGGCGGCTGACCCATCCCGCCGTTGATCAATCCCGCTTTCTGAACCAGCCGGTAATGCTCAGGCGTTCGCGCCGGGCGGGCAGGACCTCGTGGGGAAAGTCACCGCTCAGAAAGCAGACCAGGCGACCGGCAATCGGGAGCAGCTCCTGATAGCGGCCGTCGTCGGCGGGATCAGGATAGAGGCGCAATTGCCCCCCGTCCGCTTCCTGCCAATCCGGGTTGAGGTAGAGGATAACGGTGACCAGCCGGTGCTGGGTGCCCTGGAACTGGTCCAGGTGCCGACGGTAGTAGGCCCCGGGGGGATAGAGGGCCAGGTGGCCCTCGAACTCGAACAGGCCCAGGAAGAGGGTGCGGTTGATAGCCAGGCGCAGTTCCTCCAGGATCTCCAGGTAACGGCGCTGGGCGGGGGTGGCCGTGGCGGGATCCAGCCACTGGATCTGGTCGGTGCGGATCTGCTCATTGATCTGCCTGCGCTCGCCGTGGCCGATGCCCGCCGGGCGCAGGTGTGTCCCCTCCCCTAGTGCTTGTGCCTCGCTGGCCAGTTGCGCTACCAGCGAAGGTGGCAGGAAGTCGTCCAGGCTGATGAGGCCCGTATCCGCCAAGGCCAGAGCAATACGTTCTAGAGGGTCCATGACCGCGAAGACCTCGGCGTGAATTGGAAATGGAGGAGGCTGATGACGGGGATGTTATACCGGGTTACCCTACCATTGTCGGTTCAGGCCCCAGAAAATTTGGCGGTAAACTATGCCCATGGATGATCAGCAAGTTCTCATCGCCTTTGACTCCGACGACAACGTCGCCATCGCCCTGAGCGAACTGATGCCTGGTGAGACCTATCCCCTGCTCAGTGGGGAAGGCGGCACCTTGGGCGCGTTGACGATCGCGGCCGAGCAGCCAGTCTGGCTTGCGGGTTCCGCGCCGGGGCCCCTGGTCGTGCGCCGCTACTACAAGGTCGCCACCCGGCCTATCCCCCGGCACGAGCCGATCGTCAAGGACCGGGTCCCCATCGGTGAGGCCGCGGAGGACATCCAGCCGGGCCAGGTGGTGCATCAGGTGTTTCGCGCCGGCACGGAGGGGTTCGAGCGTCTGGGCGGCAATATCCGCGAATATCCCAATGCCTTCTCGCCCTCCGCCGCGCAACTTGAAACCCTGGCCGCGGCGAGCCGCATCACCACCTCAGGCCTCAACCGCCCCTCCCACCTCCGGCCGCGCCGGCCGATCCCGGCGCCGGTCTCCGGCGCGGCATCCGCCAGCGGCCTGGCGGGAGGGCCAGGTCAGTCAGGTGAGCCAGGTGGGCGAGATGGGCCAGGAGGGCGAGGGCCAGGAATGCCAGCAGGGCCATTGCCGGCGGTCGGTCGTGGCCCCGGGGACGCCGGTGCTCCGGAGACCCTGCTGGCCTATGACCGCGGCGGCACCCCCTTCGGCTCGCGCAATCACCTCCTGGTCATTCCCTCGGTCTTTTGTGTCAATCAGGAAGCCGGCGAAATCGCCGAGACCTTCGCCACCGAGTCCTGGGGCGACCAGGGCGAAAACCGGGTCATCGCCCTGCCGCATGCCACCGGTTGCTGCCAGGTCGGCTACGACGAGGAGGCCTCGCTGCGCCTGCTCGCCAACATGATCGCGCACCCCAACGTGGGCGCCGCGGTCATCGTCACCCTGGGTTGCAGCCCCCTGTGCGTGCAGGATCGCCTGTTGCAGCGGGCGCGAACCCTCACTGACAAGCCGATCCAGACAGTGAGCGTCCAGGCCCTGGGGCGGGCGACGGCCCTCGCCCGGGGCAAGGAGGCCGTTGCCGCCCTCTTGCCCGCGCTCAAATCCGCCCGGCGCAGCCCCCAGCCCCTGGATCAATTGCTCCTCGCCGTCAAGTGCGGGGCCTCGGACCTCACCAGCGGTCTCTTCGCCAATACCGCCACCGGGCATGTCGCCGACCTGGTCCTCGACCAGGGCGGTTCCGTGGTCATCTCGGAGATCATGGAATTCTTCGGCGCCGAAAAGGCCCTCAAGGCCCGCTGCCGCGACCAGGCGGTCTGGCTTGACCTGCTGCGCCTCATCAAGACCAACGAGATGATCGGCAAGGCCGCCGCGGTCCTGGCGGAACAGGACATCCATTCGATGGAATTGACCATGGGCAATATCGAGGCCGGTCTGTCCACCCAGGAGGAGAAGTCCCTGGGCGCGATACGCAAGATGGGCTTCAAGCATCCCATCGAGAACGTGGTGGGTTTCGCCCAGCGCCTCGCCGATGCCCGTGCCGGGCTCTATGTCATGGACGGGCCGGGTCAGGACCTCATCTCCGCCTCCGGCCTGGGTGCGACCGGTGCCCAGGCCATGATCTTCACCACCGGCATCGGCAACCCCTTGGGCAATGCCCTGACGCCGGTCATCAAGGTCACCGGCAACCGCGAAACCGCCGCCCGACAGCCGGACTTCATCGACCTCTACATCCCCCTGGTGGAACTCCTCCAGCAGGGACTGTCGGCCCCGGCGGCCGCCCGCCAATCCCTGTGGACCGCGGTCGTGGCGGCCCTCGCGGGGCGGCCGACGCTCGCCGAGCGCAATCGTCACCGCGACTTCGCCAGCCGCGGCTACGCCATGGTGCAGTAGCTACAGGCGTGACCATGCGGCTAATCGTACAGACCCCCTCTCCCCAACCTTCCCCTGCCAGGGGAACAAGAGCATCATCCGCTTGCGCTACCTAGGCCAGTCCAGGTAGCAGGGGGGTGTGAACCTACACCACGCGGGGGACACGCGGGTAAACCGAACCTTGATTGGTGATAGGTATGGCAACGATGGAAATCCACCAGGACGGCACCGGCGATCTGGCCCACTTCACCCTGAGCGGACGCCTGGACGCCCTCACCGCCGTCGCCCTGCGGGAGCGCTTGGACGCGTCCATGGCGGCCGGCGCCCGCCACCTGGAACTGGATATGGCCGCCGTGGTCTTCATGAGCTCCGCCGGTATCCGCGTGCTCTTGGAGTTTCATCGCCGTCTGGGGCGCATCAAGGGCAGCTTGGGGGTGGTGGCGGCCTCGCCCTTCGTGCGCGAGGCGCTGGAGATCACTGGCCTGTACGAGCTGCTGCTGAGAGACGAGAGTGCTTCGGCCGCGCCCACCGCCGTGGTCCTCCAGGTCCCGGAGCTGCGGCTGACGGGTAGCCTGAACCCGCTTGAGGCCGGGGCCCGGCTGCGGATGACGCCGGTGCCGCTCGGCGGTGCCCGCTATCCCTTTCCCATCACCAGTTTCAGCCTCGGCTTTGGCACCCTGGGCTTGGGGGAGGACCGGGCCGCCCCCACCGCCTGCGGAACACTGGTTGCCGCCGGCGGTCATGCCATCTTTGCCTGCCCGGCCGCCGACTTCGTCCCCGATTACATGATCCACGCGCCGGAGTTGGTGGCGGGTATCGATCTGCTCCAGGGCTGGCGTTGTACCGGCGATTTTGCCTGGTTTCTCGACTTCGCCACCACGGGACCGCAAGGTGTTGGCCTCGATGCCCTGGGTCGCTATCTGCTCGACGTTACCGAGGCGGAGGCCCTCGGTCTGATCCTGATCGCTGAGGCCGTGGCAGTGGCCGGGGAGCGCTTGGGCCCCGATCCGGCGGGCGGCAACGCGCCCTTGGCGGAACCCCGCAACCGGCCAGAAAGCGCCCTTCTGGCCGCGGGTTGGGTGCGCCGTCCCGGTGGTGCCGGGTCAGACGCGGCCTGGCAGGCGGCCGTCTTTCAGCCGGCCCCGTTACGCAAGGGTCCGCAGCGACTGGCGGATGCGGTCACCGCCCTGTTCGATCAGCCCATGGACGAGGTCCTCCGCCTCCTGCCGGCCACCCGGCTGAAACGTGGCGTGGCCTGGCTGGCACCCCTCGACCAAGAGGGCTGAGATCCCCGCGGCAACCAGCCTTCAGGGCAGCACCATCACCCCATCGATGCCCACCGTCGCCCCTTTGGGCAGGGCGGCCATGCCCAGGACGTTGCGGGCCGGATAAGGTGCGCTGAAGTAACCGGCCATGATCTCGTTGACCAGCGGGAAGTGGCTCAGATCGGTGAGATAGATCCTGATCATGACGATATCCGCCAGGCTGCCCCCCGCGGCTTCGGCCACCGCTCTCAGGTTAGCGAAGACCTGACGGATCTGGGCCTCCACGTCGCCCGTCATCAAATCCGCTGCCCCGGCCAGCACCGGATACTGGCCAGACAGATAGACGGTGTTACCCACCTTGACCGCCTGAGAATAGGTGCCTAGGGCCTGAGGGGCACGGTCGGTGCGGATGATGGTCTTGGTCATGTCTTCCCTCGTCGTGGTCAAAGCAGGTTGCATGGCTAGCATGGCCGCGGCTCCGGCCGTCTTCGCCGGAAGGAGGCCGGGCGTAAGGCTGGCGACCGCAGTTGCGCCGGTCGGGTCGGGTAGGATCGGGTAGGATCGGGTAGGATCGGGTCGGGTCGGGTTGCGTGTGGTTGAGTGTGGTTGGGTCTGGTTGGGTCTGGTTGGGTCTGGTTGGGTCTGGTTGGGTGGCGCGGGCTGGGCTGGGTTTGATTGGGGGTTAAATTGCATCAGGTTGGGCTAGGTTGGTAGGTATCTGAGCGGGTCAGGTTAAGTGAGCTGGCCAGATCGCTCAGCCGAACAACCGCTGCCACCAGCGGCGGCGACTCTGGGGCAGGACCCGGGTCGACGGCAGGTCCACGGGCGGGACCAGACTCATCACCCAGCCTGGCAGGGGCGGGTTATCGCTGTAGCCGCAGGAGACGCCCAGGTTGTGGGGGTCGTAGATCTTGATGAAGGTCGGCCGCGCCAGGTCGTCGGCATAGACGATGCCGCAGTAGTCCTCCCTGTGCTCCGCGCGCAGAAGTTGATCGATCTCGCTGATGAAGGTGAGGACGCCGGCAGCGTCCGTGGGCTTCGCTGGTGGCGGCTCGCCAACGGCATAGAGGTGCCAGCCGGCGTCGGCCCGTTCACGGAGCCGTTCCCACAGGGTGTCCAGATGGTGCCAGCGCAGGGCGGAGGTGAAGCTGCCGCGAAAGGTGGTCATAAAATCGCTGGCGGGCGAAGCCTGGTCAGAGGACGGGTCAGAAGCCAAGTCAGAGGTCACGCGATGCTCCGGGTAAGCGGCCATAATCCAGTGGGAGCGTCAATCAAGGTCAACATAAGAAACAGGTGAGACTTTTTCATGGGTAAGGTGAAGGAGGCGGCCCGTCATGAGCGTTGACTGAAAGCAACCGCCCCTGGGCGACGGCACGCCAAGGGTGTCTTGCGACAAAAGGGGGATGACAAGCAAAGGGGGAGGGTAAGCCCCCTCGTGAAAGTTACGATATATTTGCCATTTTACCCCGGCGGAAGCGAGCGCACGATGTCAGCCCTCTACGAATCCCAGTTAAGCCAACTCCAACTCCTCCATCGCGGCAAGGTCCGTGATATCTACCAGGTCGACGCCGATCACCTGCTGATCGTCGCCAGCGATCGCCTTTCGGCCTTCGACGTGGTCCTGCCCCAGCCCATCCCCGGCAAGGGCGAGGTGCTGACCCGGGTCTCCCGCTTCTGGTTCGGGCGTATCGGGCACATCCTGCCCAACCAGCTCACCGACATCCCCGTGGAAGCGGTGGTGACCGACCCCGCGGAGCGCGCCCAGCTCGGCGATCGCGCCCTGGTGGTGCGCCGCCTCAAGCCCCTGCCCGTGGAGGCCATCGTTCGCGGCTATATCATCGGCTCCGGCTGGAAGGACTATCAGCAGACCAGCGCCGTGTGCGGTATCCCCTTGCCGGCGGGGCTGCGCCAGGCGGACAAGCTGCCCGAGGCCATCTTCACCCCCTCCACCAAGGCCGCCTTGGGCGCCCATGACGAGAACATCGACTTCGAGCAGATCATCGCCCTTCTCGGCCGCGACCTGGCCAACCAGGTGCGGGCCGCCGCCCTGGCCATCTACACCCAGTGCGCCGACTATGCCCGCCAGCATGGCATCATCATCGCTGACACCAAGTTCGAGTTCGGTCAGGACGAGGCCGGCCGCCTCTACCTGATCGACGAAGTCCTGACCCCCGACTCCTCCCGCTTCTGGCCAGCCGATCAGTACCAGCCGGGCAGCAGCCCGCCCAGCTTCGACAAGCAGTTCGTGCGCGACTACCTGGAGACCCTGGACTGGGACAAGACCCCGCCCGGCCCTGAACTGCCCCAGGAGATTATCACCAAGACCGCAGCCAAGTATCGCGAGGCAGAAGAGCGCCTGACCGGACGCGCTCAGGGTTGAAGGGCTAGATCTAGCGTCGCCCCGGCCCCGGGGCCCTGGTGGCGGATCTTCAGGGGCGTTGCGGTTAGGCCCCCGGGGCCACCGTGGCGCTGGCCGCCACCTCGACTGGGAAGCCCGCTCCCAGCCGTTCGCGCAATTCCCCCAGGTGGCGGGCGCGGGTCAGGAGCACCACCTGGTCCCCCGTCGCCAGACGGGTATCAGGGTCGGCGAAGCGAAAACTGGCGCCATTGCGGTAAAAGCAGATGGCCCGGGTCTCCGCCGGCAGGGGCAGATCCGCCACGCGCACCTCCTCTGATCCCCGGCAGACGAAGGAGAAGACGCGAGCATCCCCACGCAGGATGTCCGCCAGCTCGATGATGTTCTGGCCCTCGGCCATGTCCGCCAGGTAACGCCCCACCATGTGCATGGGCACCAGGGAGTCCGCCAGGCCCAGTTCGGCGCAGATGTGCTCCAGTTCCGGGTCCTCGATCTTGGTCACTACCCGCCGGTAGCCCAGGGAGCGGGCGACCAGGCTGGCGATGATGTTGGCCTGGTCGTCCCGGGTCAGGCAGAACAACAGGTCCGTGCCTGCCGGGTCCGCCTCCCGCAGGATGGCCGGCCGGGTGCCTTCACCGTGGATAAAGCCGGCGTCCAACTCCTCCCGCAGGGTGGCGATCGTCTCCAGGTCACGCTCGATCAGTACCACCTCGTGCCGGCGCGCCGCCAGCATGCGTCCGGTGAGTACCGCCAGGGAACCACTACCGACAAAGACGAAGCGCATGGTATCTCCTTGGCTCGAAAGGGCCGGGCCGACCCCAAGTGCCTTGAGTCTAGCACCCCGGCGGACTTTGCCGGTGGCCCGCATCCGCGGCGTCCGCACTTGTTTCGGGATCGGGGCCCCACTGCTCGGGTCGACCGCGCTCCTGGGCTTAGATCAGGTACAGGCCGTTCCGGCCGGCCGGATTAACCTGCCTAAGGGGCTCGCCATATCCCCGATGATGACAGGCAGGGAGATGGCTGGCATCCTAAGAGGCCGTCTTGAAACCCCAAGGGTTACGGCTGGCTTTTAGGAGATCATCTATATGTTTTTAAAGGATTTTAGTTGGCTGGAGACTGTCTGAAAAGGCCGTCTCTAACGGCCCTGGCCCTTGTGCCAGCTCCCGGCATAGAGCAGCACCACCAGGGCCAGGATCTCCACCCGCCCGGCCAGCATGTCCAGTCCCAGGACCAGCTTGAGGCCCGTTTCCAGGTCAGGCCCGGTGATGCCCGCGGACAGGCCTACGGTGGCGGTGGCCGAGACGACCTCGAAGAGGGCGTCGAGGGGCGGGTAACCGATGGCGAGGAATGGCAGCCAGGAGACCAGGATCAGCAGGACGTAGAGCAGGATCAGCACTAGGGCATGCTCGATCTGGGCGGTCTCCAGGGTCCGCCCCCCCAGCATGGGGGCGGCGACGGCGTGGGGTGGCAACTGCGCCCGCCACAGGGCGAGTTGCAGCAGGCGGATGAAGATCAGCAGGCGCAGCAGTTTGATGCCACCGGCGGTGGAGCCCACCCCGCCCCCCAGGGCCATGGACAGGATGAGGACCAGCTTGCCCGCCGGTTCCAGGCCCGCCAGGTCCAGGGTGGAAAAGCCGGTGGTGGTCTGGGCCGACAACCCCTGCAGCAAGGCGTCTGCCGGGCTCAGGGCTGTCAGCCACCACAGCAGCCCCGCGGTGATCAGGAGGGCGACCAGCAGGGCCCGCAGTTCCGGGTCGCGCCACAACTCCGCCTGCCCCAGGTACCAGGCGCGCAGATACAGATGTAAGGGCAGGGCGCCAAGGGTGGCGACCAGGAGCACGGCGAACTGGGCCGGCCGTCCCAGGCTGGCCAGGCTGTCAGCAAAGGCCCCGAAGCCGCCGGTGGAGATGGCGGCCAGGATATGGATCAAGGCCTGGAAGGGCGCGAGGCCGCAGGCCCAGGCCAGGCCGATCCCGGCCAGGGTGAGGAGGACATAGACCACCAGGACGCCGCGGGCGTGGGCGCGGATGCTCCGCGCCGGGTCCTCCTCCTCCCAGGTGGTGGCCGCCAGGCGACGCATGTCCGCCACCCGCCCGGAGGCCAATGCCAGGGACAAAATCACCATGCCCAGGCCGCCGAACCATTGGCCCCAGGCGCGGGCGAAGAGGAAGGCGTCGCTCTTGGTCTCCGGTTGCATGACCGTGGACAGCCCGGTGGTGGTCACCGCCGAGACGGCCTCGAACCAGGCGTCGGCCAGGCTCAGGCCGGCGGCCATGAAGGGATAGGTGAGGAGGGCGGCGGCGAGGATGAAGGCCAGGGCCGCTACCATCAGGGCTTCGTTGGTCCGCGGGGGAGGATCCTCCGGCCGCCGCCGGACGGATAGGCCCAGGGCCAGGGCAGGTAGGACGCCCGCCAGCAGCAACCGCCACCCCAGGGCAGCATCCCCCGCCCCGGCGGCGAAGAGGGCCGGCACCGCCAGTAGGACCGCCAGGACCCTGGCAAGCTGACCCAGGAGGCGATGCAGGCTTGGGAGCCGGGCCGGTAGCCATAGGGGCTGGACCTGGCGGTAGAGGCTCATCGGTGTAGGGGGATGGGCCCTAGCGGCAGATTCCGGCGGCTAGGATCGCCTCAGTCATAGCGGCTGTCCTTCCACTGACGCAGGGCGGTGAAGACCTGGGCAGCCGTAGTCAGTGGGGCGGCGGCGAAGACCTCCGCCGCCGCCTGCACCCCAGGAACCGCTGTGCGCAGGAAGGGGTTGGTGGCCAGTTCCTCGGCCAGGCGGGAGGGGACCGTCGGCTGGCCGGCGGCAAGCAGGGCCGCGACCCGCGCTCGGCGCGCGGCCAGGGCCGGGCTGTCCGGTTCCACCCAGTCCGCGAAGCCCAGGTTGGCCAGGGTGTATTCGTGGGCGCAGTAGATACGGGTGTCCGGGGGCAGGGCGGCAATACGCGCCAGGGAGGCGGCGAGCTGGTCGAAGGTGCCGTCGAAGACCCGGCCGCAGCCGGCGGCGAAAAGGGTGTCGCCACAGAAGAGGGCGCCACCGGTACCCATGCCGGGGACCCTGGCGTCATCGCCCGGGTCGCTGCGGCCACCGTACCCAAGCGACCGGGGGGAGCTATCTCTGGTCACGGCGGAAGATCCATCCGCCGCGGCCCCGGCAACCGCATCCTTGGCCGCGCCCGGGGGCTCGGCCAGATAGGCGATGTGGGTGGCGGTGTGGCCGGGTACCTCCAGCACCTGGAAGGAGGTCCCTAAGCCAGGGGGTGAGATAAGATCCCCCTCTCCCACCGGGTCCGTTACCAGCCGGATGCGCCGGTCCCGGGGACCATAGACCCGCGCCTGGGGCCAGCGGGCCAGCAGGTCGGCCACCCCGCCGATGTGGTCGCCGTGGTGATGAGTGAGGAGGATGGCGCCCAGTGCCAGGCCTTCCGCCGCCAGGCGCGCGATGACCGGCTCCTCGTCGCCCGGGTCCACCACCGTGGCCAGGTCCTGCCCCTCTTGGCGCAGCAGCCAGATGTAATTGTCGTCGAAGGCGGGGATAGGGCTGATGTTCAGCATGGCAGGCTCCGGTGGGCGGTTTGGGGGGAGAAGCGGGGCCGGGTCTGCCGGAAGGCTGGAATGCCGTAAGGCCGGCGAGTTCCGGGCCCGGGCATCAGCGCTTCGGTTCCGGGTGGGGACCCACCGGACCGCACGTGCCAGCATTGGCCTCCGACCGGTATCCTCTGGCTAAGCGTCAGTACCCGATCGTCCCAGGGCCTCCCGGACCGAGCGCTCGATGCCCGCCGCATCCAGGCCGCAGGCGGCTAGTTGGGCCTCGTGACTGTCCTGCTCGAGATAGCGATCGGGCAGGCCCAGGTGCAGGAGGCGCGGCGCCAGGCCGCGGCTGGCGAGGAGCTCGGCCACGGCGGACCCGGCACCGCCGGCGACGGCGTTCTCCTCCACCGTCACCAGCAGTTGGTGGCGGGCGGCCAGGTCCAGGATCAGCGCCTCGTCCAGGGGTTTGACGAAGCGCATGTTGGCGACGCTGGCGTCCAGGGCCTCCCCCGCCACCAGGGCCGGGGCCAGGCGGCTGCCGAAGGCCAGAATCGCGACCGCGCGCCCATCGCGCCGCAGCTCGCCCTGGCCAATGGGCAGGGGCTCCAGGCCAGGGGCGATCGGGGCCCCGGGCCCGGTACCCCGGGGGTAGCGCACCAGGGCCGGCCCCGGGTGCTCATAGGCGGTTTGTAACAGGCGCCGACACTCGTCCTCGTCCGCCGGGGCGGCGATCACCAGGCCCGGCAGGCAGCGCCCATAGCTGAGATCGAAGCTGCCGGCATGGGTGGCCCCGTCCTGGCCCACCAGGCCGGCGCGGTCCACCGCCAGGGTCACGTCCAGGCCCTGGAGGCAGATGTCGTGGATCAACTGATCGTAGGCGCGCTGCAGGAAGGTGGAATAGATGGCCACCACCGGCTTGAAGCCCTCGCAGGCCAGGCCGGCGGCCAGGGTCAGGGCGTGCTGCTCGGCGATGCCGACATCGAAATAGCGCCCCGGGTACATCTGGGAAAAGCGCGTCAGGCCCGAGCCCTCGCACATGGCCGGGGTGATGCCGACGAGGCGCTCGTCCCCGGCCGCCGCGTCGCATAGCCAGTCGCCGAAGACCTGGGTGTAGGCGCGCCCGCCGGCGGTGCCGGCCTTGCCCGCCGGGGCGCCGGTGGCGCGGTCGAAGGGCGAGACGCCGTGGAAGGCCACGGGCTTCTCCTCCGCCGGCTCGTAACCCCGGCCCTTGCGCGTCACCACGTGCAGCAGGCGCGGCCCGGTCATGGTCTTCATGTTGCGCAGGGTGGCCACCAGGCTGCCCAGGTCATGGCCATCGATGGGGCCGATATAGTTGAAGCCCAGTTCCTCGAACAGGGTGCTGGGCATGACCATGCCCTTCATGTGCTCCTCCCAGCGTCCCACCAGTTCCCGCAGGCTGGGCAGGCCCTTGAGGGCCGTCTTGCCGCCCTCGCGCACGCTGGTATAGAGCTTGCCGGACAGGAGCCGCGCCAGGTGGTTGCTGATGGCCCCCACGGGTGGCGAGATGGACATCTCGTTGTCGTTGAGGATGACCATCATGTCCGTGTCGGTGGCGCCGGCATGGTTGAGGGCCTCGAAGGCCATCCCCGCCCCCAGGGCGCCGTCGCCGATCACCGCCACCACGTGCCGCGGCTCCCCCTTGAGCCGCGCCGCCACCGCCATGCCCATGGCGGCGCCGATGGAGGTGCTGGAGTGGCCCACGCCGAAGGTGTCATAGACGCTTTCCGCCCGTTTGGGAAAGCCCGACAGGCCCCCGCCCTGGCGCAGGCTGGCCATGCGCTCCCGGCGGCCGGTGAGGATTTTGTGCGGGTAGGCCTGGTGGCCCACGTCCCAGATCAGTCGATCCGCCGGGGTCTCGAAGACGTAATGCAGGGCGATGGTCAGTTCCACCACCCCCAGGCTGGCCGCCAGGTGGCCGCCGGTGCGCGAAACGCTGTCCACCAGGAAGGCGCGCAGCTCCGCCGCCAGGGCGGGGAGCTTGTCCTCGGGCAAGCGGCGCAGATCGGTGGGGAAGTCGACGGTGGCGAGCAGGGGATAACGCCCGCCCCCCTGGGGATGGCTCGGGTTGGCGTGAGGCATGATGACGGCGGTCCTTCCTGGGAATGGCAAGGGCAATCGCGAAAGGGGCATAAGTCTACCCCAAGCGTGCCGGAAGTGGATGATTGGCGGAAAGGGCGATGGATGCCGGCTGGCTCAGGCGGCCGCAGGGGTCGATGCTGCGGCGGGCATCCAGCCGGGGGTCTCCGCCGCCAACTGGCGCGCCTCGCTCAGCACGAACTGGCGAAAGGCCCGGGCCGAGGGGGAAAGGCGCTTACCCTGACGATAGACCAGGTACCACTGGCGCTGGATGGGGAAGCCGCTCACATCCAGGATCACCAGTTTCTGGGTGAGCAGTTCCAGTTCGATGGTGTGGATGGAGACCACGCTCAGCCCCAGGCCGGCGCGCACCGACTGCTTGATGGCCTCGTTGCGCGTCATCTGCATGCCGGTGCGAAAGCTGACCCCGCGGTCGCTCAGGAACCGTTCCATCGCCTGGCGCGTCCCCGAGCCCGGCTCACGCATGACAAAGACCTCGTCCGCGAGGCGTGTCAGGGGGATGTCCTGCGCCCCGGCCAGTGGGTGGTCCGGGGGCGCCACCACCACCAGGGGGTTGTCCATAAAGACTTCGGCCTCTACCTCGACGCCCGCCGGGGGCTGGCCCATCAGGACGAGATCCACGGCATTGGCCTCCAGCAGGCGCACCAGTTGCTCGCGGTTGGTCACGTCCAGGGCCAGGGCGATGCCGGGATAGCGGTGATGGAAGGCCGCCAGCAGCTTGGGGGCGAAGTAATTGACGGTGCTGGCCACCGCCACCGATAGGCGGCCGCGGCTGACCCCCTTGAGGGATTCCATCACGTCCTGCAACTCCCGCAGGGAGCGGTCGATGCCCTGGCTGTAAGGGTAAAGCTCCCGGCCGGCCTCGGTGAGGGCGATACCGCGGCCCAGTTTCTCGAACAGGGGCAGGCCCAGCTCCTCCTCAAGCTGGCGCACCTGCATGGAGACCGCCGGTTGGGTCAGATGCAACTCCTCGGCGGCGCGGGTGTAGCTCATGTGGCGCACCACGGCGGCGAAGACCCGCAATTGGCGTAAGGAGATGTTCATCGCAGTGAACGCCGGAAGTGCCGCAGCCGCAGGCTGTTGCCGACAACGAAGAGGCTCGACAGGCTCATGGCCGCCGCCGCGACCATGGGGTTGAGCAGCCAGCCGCTCAGTGGATAGAGGACCCCCGCCGCCAGGGGGATGAGGAGCAGATTGTAGGCGAAGGCCCAGAAGAAATTGCCGCGGATGGTCGCCAGGGTCCGCCGCGCCAGGGGGATGGCGCTCAGCAGGGTGCGGGGGTCATGGGACATGAGCACCAGGTCCCCCGCCTCCACGGCGATATCCGTCCCGGTGCCGATGGCGATGCCGACGTCGGCCTGGGCCAGGGCCGGGGCGTCGTTGATGCCGTCGCCGACGAAGGCCACCCGGCGGCCCTGGGCCTGGAGGGCCTTCACCGCCTCCGCCTTGCCGCCGGGCAGGACCTCACCCAAGGCCTGGTCGATACCCGTTTGCTGCGCCGTCAGCACCACCGCCGCCGTATGGTCGCCACTGATCAGGACGGTGTTGAGACCCAGGGCCTTGAGACCGGCGATGGTCTCGACACTGCCCTCCCGGAGGGGATCGGCGATCCCGATGAGTCCCAGGGGGTTGGCGTTACGGGCGACATAAATCAGGGAGCGACCCTGGGCCCCCAGGTCCGCCGCCGCGGCTTCCAGCGGGGACGGGTCGACGCCAAGATCCCGCAGATAGCGCGCCGAGCCAATGGCTAGTACCGCATCCCCGAGGCGACCGCTCAGGCCCAAACCGGCCGCACTGACGACCTCCGTGACGGCCGGGGCGTCCTGGCCCACCTCCGCCTGCACCTTTGCCGTTTCCTCGTCCGCCGCGACCGTTTCAGCCGCCGCCGCGACCACCGCCCGTGCCAGGGGGTGCTGGCTGTAACGCTCCAGGACCGCCGCCTGGGCCAGCAGGCCCTCCCGATCACCGTCCAGGGCGACGATGTCGGTCACCGTGGGGTGGCCTAGGGTCAGGGTGCCGGTTTTGTCGAAGACCAGGGTGTCCACCCCGGCCAGCCGCTCCAGGGCCGGGCCGCTGCGAAACAGCAGGCCCATCTCCGCCGCCCGGCCGGTCCCGACCAGGATGGCGGTCGGCGTCGCCAGGCCCATGGCGCAGGGGCAGGCCACCACCAGCACGCTCACCGCCGCGACGAAGGCATAGTTCAGCGCCGGCGCGGGCCCGACCAGCAGCCAGACGGCGAAGGTCACCAGGGCCAGGGCCATCACCCCCGGCACGAAGACGGCGGCGATGCGGTCCGCCAGGGCCTGGATGGGCGGCTTCTCCGCCTGGGCCTCCTGGACCAGGCGGATGATCTGGGCCAGCACCGTGTCGGCGCCGAGGCGGGTGGCGCGAAAGTGCAGCACCCCGGTCTGGTTGAGGGTGCCGCCCACCACCTTGCCGCCCGGCCCCCGGGCCACCGGCAGGGGCTCGCCGGTGAGCATGGACTCGTCGACCCAGCTCTCGCCGCGCTCCACCTCGCCATCGGTGGCGATGCGCTCCCCGGGGCGGGCCAGGACCAGGTCGCCCAGGACGATGGCCTGGGTGGGGATATCCAGTTCCCGACCCTCCCGGACCACCCGCGCCGTCTGGGGCCGCAGCTCCACCAAGCGCCGGATCGCCGCCGAGGTGCGCCCCTTGGCCCGGGCCTCCAGCCATTTGCCCAGCAGGATGAGGCTGACGATCACCGCCGTAGCCTCGAAGTAGTAGTGGGCAGTACCCGGGGGGAAGAGCACCGGCGCCAGCAGGGCCAGGGTGGAGTAGGCGAAGGCGGCGCCACCGCCAAGCATGACCAAGCTGCTCATGCCCGGGCTCAGGGAACGCAATTCCGCCCAGCCATGGCGCAGGAAGCGCTGGCCGGCCCAGAAATAGACCGGCGCCGCCAGCACCCATTGCAGCAGCCCTTGTATGCGCCAGTCGAGATGGGCCTCCAGCCAGTGGTGCCAGGGTGGCCAGAGCATGGGCCCCATGGCCAGGAGCAGCAGGGGGAGGGTGAAGGCGACGGCCAGGCGCAGGTCCCGGGCCAGGCTGGGATCACCGATCGCCCCGGCCCTGGCCCCCAGTCCGCCGCCGGACGCCCGGTCTCCGGGGTCTGACGCCGTAGCACCTGAGGGCGCGTCAGCCCCCCCGTCCGTCGTGACCGCAGTGGCCTTCTCCGCCTCTTCCACGGCGAGATGAGGCTCATAACCCGCCTCCTGGATGGCCGCCGCGATGGCCGCCGGCTCCAGTATGGCGGGCAGATAGCACACCCTGGCCTCTTCCGTGGCCAGGTTGACCGAGGCCTCGACGACGCCGGGCAGGCGGCGCAGCACTCGCTCCACCCGGGCGCTGCAATTGGCGCAGGTCATGCCGCCGACGCCAAAGTGGATCTCAGCGCTCATGACGATCCTCTGGGTGCCCGGTCAGGTTCGCCCGCCTGGGCTGCCACGGGTTCAGGGGGCATCAGGCGGCGCTGGCCTGAAACCCCTCCTCCTTGACGGCGGCGATCAGGGCCGCCAGGTCGGCGTCCCCCTCGACGGTGGCCCGCTGCTGGACACGGTCCACCACCAGGACGGCGGTCACCCCGGGCACTTGGGCCAGGGCCCGGCGCACGGCCTGTTCGCAGTGACCGCAGGTCATGCCTTCGACGTTGAGTTCAATCATGGGGATGGCTCCCGTGGGTGGGGTGGGTAAGGGGTTGCCGTTCAGGCCGCGACGACCAGCCGCAGGGCATCAAGATGTAATCGGACCCGGCTCAGATGCTGGGCCAGCCGGTCGCGACGCTTCTCCAGGGCCGCGATCTCTGCCGGCCGGACATTGGGATTGACCCGGGCCAGGGCCCGCAGACGTTCGATCTCCGCGGTCATCTCCCTCGTCATGCGGGCGCGGGCCTGTCCTTCCAAGTCCGCGGCCGCCGCCGCGGCCAGGCGCTCCCCCTGGTCGAGCATGGCCTCCAGGGTTGCGGCCTTGGCCTGGATGATGGCCTGGGCCAGTTTGCGGTTGCGGGTCAGGCACTGGCCACGCAAGCGCTCCGAAGGGAAGGCGGCGGCGCGGTCCCGGCCAGCGACGTCCAGCACCAGGCGCAGGGCAGTGGGCGGCAGAAAGCGGCCGATCTCCAGCGCCGGCGGGGCCGGACACTGGGCGACGTGGATCATCTCCAGCAGCAGGCTGCCGGTTGGCAGTTCCGGGTCGCGCAGGATGGTCAGGGCGCAGGAACCCAGGTCCGAATCCAGGATCATGGCCATGGCGCCGCGCGTCATGGGGTGTTCCCAGGTGAGGAACTCACGGTCTTCCCGCGCCAGGGCCAGGCTGCGATCGAAGGTGACCGTCAGGCCGTCCTCCGGCAATTCGGGGAAGTGTTCGTGCAGCCGGTGCGCACCGGGTTTGAGGATCAGGGTCGCGCCGCTCCCCGGCTCGATCTCGATGCCAAAACTGTCCCAGACCCGGGTCAGGTAGTCGCGCAGGGCCGGGTCCGCGTCCTGGTCGAGGAGGGTGGTGGCCAGGGTGGCCGAGTCTCCGGGGCGGTAGGAGTGGAGCTCCAACAGCCGGTCCCGACCGGCGGCCAGTTCGGCATTGAGGCGCTCCCGCTCGCGGCGGGCCTCGGCGATCAAGGCGTCCGCGAACGCATGGTGGTCGGTATGGGTGGCGTCCAGCAGGGCCCGTAGGCGCGCGCCAAGCAGGTCGTCGACTGCCCCCGCGGCCGGGCAAATGGCGGCGAAGGCGTTCAGCCCTTCCTGGTACCAGCGATACAGCAGTTCCTCCGGACCGCCTGCCTCATAGGGGATGTGGATGCGGATGGTCTCGGTCTGGCCGATGCGGTCCAGGCGACCGATGCGCTGCTCCAGCACCTCTGGGTCCAGGGGCAGGTCGAAGAGGACCAGATGATGGGCGAACTGGAAGTTGCGGCCCTCGCCGCCGATCTCGGAGCAGATGAGGGCCTGGGCGCCGTCCTCGGCGTCGGCGAAGAAGGCCGCGGCCCGGTCACGTTCGATGAGGTCCATGCCCTCGTGGAAGAGGGCGACGTGGAGGCCCTCCCGCTCCAGCAGGGCGCGGCGCAGGCCGATGGCGGTCTCGGCCTGGGCGCAGATGACCACCAGTTTCTCCGGGCGCAACTGACGGATCAGCGCCGCCAGCCAGGCGATTCGGTCATCGGCCCGTGGCAGGGGATGGGGTACCGGCAGCCGCGCCGGGAAGCCATGGATGGCGGCCCGGGTGTTGCGAAACAGCACTCGGCTGGTGCCATGACGGTCGATCAGGGCGCTGACCAGGGCCGCCGCGGGTTGCTCCGGGTCCAGCCCCAGGTGTTGCAGCCGGGCGTGGTCCTCCGCCGTCAGTCCCTGCCCGTCCAGCAGGCGTCCCGCCAGGCGGGCGATGGGGATGTAGTCGGCCTCCTCGGCGAGGAAGGCCGCGTAGTCGTGCCAGCGGTGTGGGTCAAGCAGGCGCAGGCGGCCGAAGTGGCCCGCGCGGCCCAATTGCTCTGGGGTCGCGGTCAGCAGCAGCACCCCGGGGGTCCGCTCCGCCAGGGCCGCCACCAGGTCATATTCCGGGCTGGTGGCGGTCTCCGACCAGCGCAGGTGATGGGCCTCGTCGACGATCAACAGGTCCCAGTCCACGGCCAGCAGGGCCTGCCCGGCGACGGGGTTGGCCAGCAGGCCCTCCAGCGGACAGAGGGTCAGGGGCTCGATCAGGAAGGGGTTGTCGGCGCTGTCAGCGGAAGGCCTCCTGGTAGAGGGGCCTGCGGTTCCTGGCCCACTGGTTCCCGACCCACCGAGGGGACCCGGCGGGGCATCCGCCTGAGCCAGATTTTTCTCGGGGTGGCGGTTGGGGCTGGTAGCGCGGTCCTGCAACAGCCCCTCGGCGATGGCTGGCTGTTCCGCGTGGCGGTCGGGGCTGGTAGCGGGGTCCCGGATGTCCGCTAGCCGTTCGCGGTCGAACAGAGAGAAGCGCAGGTTGAAACGCCGCCGCATCTCCAGCAGCCACTGGTGGAGCAGGGGTTCCGGCACCAGGATCAGCGCCCGCGCGACCCGCCCGGCGGCGAGCAGCCGGTGGAGGATGAGGCCGGCCTCGATGGTCTTGCCGAGCCCCACCTCATCAGCCAGCAAGACCCGGGGCGCCGTGCGTCCCGCGACCTCAGTGGCGATGTAGAGCTGATGGGGAATGGGGCTGATCCGGGGACCGACCAGCCCCAGGACCGGCGAGGCCGCGGCGGCCACGCCGCGCCGCCAGGTCTCGTAGCGCAAGTCGAACCAGACGTCGCGGTCGAAACGCCCGGCCAGCAGGCGCTGGCGGGGCCGGTTGAGGGGCAACTGCGGGTCGAGGCGGGTCTCCGCCAGGCGGCTGGGCTGTCCGGCCGCGTCCTCGCAGCGGTAGAGGTAGATCCCCTCCCGCTCCTCGATGGCCGTCACCAGCAGGTCCTCACCCCCCGGCACCCGCACCCGCTCCCCGGGCTGGAAGCGCACCCGGCTCAGCGGGGCGTTGTCCTGGGCGTAGATCCGGGTCTCGCCGGTGGCGGGAAAGAGGATGCTCACCCGGCGGCCCTCGACGGCGGTGACCAGGCCGAGGCCAAGTTCGGTTTGGGTCTCGCTGAGCCAGCGTTGGCCAGGCAGGAAGGGCGTCATGGGCATGGGGTCGAGGTACAGCTTGGGAGGAAAAGGCTATCATAGACCGACGATCAGGGGCCGGTTCGGCGGGTGGGCAATTCGCCAGGTATCTGGTGCTGAATGCCTGTCCCACACGCATGTCCCGAGCGCCTGTCCCGGACCAGCCAATCTCCGGCATCACTTGGTTCTTGATTTACCGAACGTTAATGGCCAGTCTCCAGCTCAGCGTTTATGAGGAAACCGGATTTTTTTCACCGCCTCTAGGACGACGGCGGTAAGGACATGTGGTCGAGCCGGTTCGATGCCGCCACCATTGCCGCACGCCTGGCCCTTGCCGCCGCGGGGCGGGAGGAAGGGGCGGATGGGGCGCGGCGGGAGCATGCGTTCGCGGGCGCCGAACCACCCCGACCGGCGGCCGTGCTCCTGCCCTTGCTACGCTCCGGCCCCTGGCGGGAGCCTGATCCCGGCCCTGATCGGGCGGTGGCTTCCTCGTCCGCCTGGCATCTGCTCTTCATTCGCCGCGCCGAGCATCCCCATGACCGCCATAGCGGCGAGGTGGCCTTTCCCGGCGGCCGCGTGGATCCCCACGATCCGGACCCGGTGGCCACCGCCCTGCGCGAGGCGGAGGAGGAGATCGGCCTGGACCCGGGGCAGGTCGAGGTCCTGGGGCAGTTGCCGGCCTTTCATACTGTCAGCGGTTACCGGGTGACGCCGGTGGTGGGCCTGATCCCCTGGCCCCTGGCCCTGCGGCCCGATCCCACCGAGGTGGCGGAGGTCTTCACCCTGCCCCTGGACTGGTTGCGGGAACCCCGCCATCGCCACACCCGCCTCTGGCCCCATCCCGGCCATCCCCAGGAGCGGGAGGTCATCTTTTACCAGGAACGGGACGGCCAGCGGCTATGGGGAGTCACCGCCTGGATTACCGTCGATTTTCTCGGTTGCCTGGAACCTTGGGGCTGAGAAGAGGGGAGGGCGGTCATCCGCTGTGGTCTGCTTCCCGCCGCGTGAGAAACATGGCATCGCCATAGCTGAAAAAGCGATAGCCCGCCATCACCGCGTGGCGGTAGGCGGCCATGACAGCCTCGTAACCGCTGAAGGCGGAGACCAGCATCAGCAGGGTGGATTCCGGCAGGTGGAAATTGGTGATCAGGGCATCCACCACCCGAAAGGGGTAGCCGGGGCGGATGAAGAGACGGGTCTCTCCCTGGAAGGGCGCCAGGTTACCGGTGGCGGCGGCGGTCTCCAGGCTGCGCACGCTCGTCGTCCCCACCGCCACCACCCTACCACCCCGGGCATGGGCCGCCGCGACCTGGGCGCAGACCTCGGCATTCACCTCCAGCCACTCCGCATGCATGGGGTGTTCGTCCAGATTCTCTACCCGCACCGGCTGGAAGGTGCCGGCGCCGACGTGGAGGGTGACATGGGCGGAGGCGACCCCCAGATCCGCCAGCCGCTGGAGCATGTCGGCGTCGAAGTGCAGTCCGGCGGTTGGCGCCGCCACCGCCCCGGGCCGGCGGGAATAGACGGTCTGGTAGCGTTCCAGATCCGTTTCCTCGTCAGGGCGCTGGATATACGGCGGCAAGGGCATGTGGCCGTGCCGTTCCATTAGGGTCGGAAAATCGCCGTTCAGGGCGCGCAGATGGAAGAACTCGCCCTCACGCCCCAGGCACTCCAGGGCGTCCCCGGACTCCAGCAGCAGCCGGCCACCGGCCTTGGGCGACTTGCTCGCCCGCACCTGGGCTAGGACCCGGTCCGGACCCAGCAACCGTTCGACCAGGATCTCCACCCGCCCGCCGCTCGCCTTGTGGCCGAACAGCCGCGCACGCATCACCCGGGTATCGTTGAAGACCAGCAGGTCGC
The DNA here is from genome assembly GCA_009928645.1 of Gammaproteobacteria bacterium. GTDB lineage: Bacteria > Pseudomonadota > Gammaproteobacteria > Chromatiales > Chromatiaceae > M0108. Next base: position 22,449 of record SACH01000049.1, read on the forward strand.
CGGGGCGCAGCAAGGCGGGCAGATCGGCGAAGTGGCGATCCGTCACCCCGCTGCCCGGCCCATCAAGGCACAGCAGCCGGCTCGCCCCCCGCCGCGCCAGTGGCCGTTGGGCGATGAGATCAGGAGGCAGGTGGAAGTGGAAGTCGGAGCGTTTCATGGCCGGCGATGATATACCCATCGCCATCATCACTCGGCTTTCACGGTTCGGGTGGCTTTTGGCATCTGGCTGGTATCAGGTATCAGGATTTTGGCGGGGGGCCGTGAGATGTCCCTCTGGCTTGGCGCCCATATGGCCCGCCGCCGGCATCCCCGCTATATACCCCCGATTTGCCTTGGCCCCAATCCGGCGCTTGCCCCGCGGGCACGAAAGGCTATACTTGCAGCCTGCCAAAGCGGCAACGCCGGGGTGGCGAAACTGGTAGACGCATCAGACTCAAAATCTGACGGTAGCGATACCGTGCCGGTTCGAGTCCGGCCCTCGGTACCATCAACGGGGCCGTACCTCATGGGTGCGGCCCTGGTTTTTTT
>SACH01000195.1 GCA_009928645.1 Gammaproteobacteria bacterium
CGGGTTGATCTCCGGCTGGAGGAACTCGAACACCTGATCCCGGCGCAGCAATTGCCGGGTCTGGTCCAGCAGCTTCATGGCCGCGCCTCCTCCCGCCGACCGCGGCGGGTCCAGGTGCCCAGCCCACGCCCCAGGCCGGCGATGCCCTGGGGCAGGAAGAGGGTCACCACCACGAAGAGGGCGCCGAGGGCATAGAGCCAGACCTCCGGCAGGGCGCCGGTGAACCAGGTCTTGGCGTAGTTGACCAGCAGGGCCCCGGCCACCGCCCCGTAGAGGGTGGCGCGTCCCCCCACCGCCACCCAGATGACGATCTCGATGGAGAAGAGGGGGGAGAACTCGCCGGGGTTGATGATGCCGACCTGGGGCACGTAGAGGGCGCCGGCGATCCCCGCCAGGACGGCGGAGAAGGTGAAGAGCCACAGCATGACCCGGTCCACCCGGTAGCCGGTGAAACGGGTGCGCTCCTCGGCGTCGCGGATGGCCATGGCCACCCGCCCCAGCTTGGACAGGACCAGGGCGCGGCAGGCGAGGTAGCCCAGGGCCAGGGCCAGGGCCGAGGCGAGGAAGAGGGCGACGCGGGTGCTGTCGGCCTGGAGGTCGAAGCCCAGCAGGTCCTTGAAGTCGGTGAGGCCGTTGTTGCCGCCGAAGCCCATCTCGTTACGGAAAAAGGCCAGCATCAGGGCATAGGTGAGGGCCTGGGTGATGATGGACAGATAGACGCCGGTGACCCGGGAGCGGAAGGCGAACCAGCCGAAGACGAAGGCCAGCAGGCCGGGGATCAGCCCCACCATGAGCAGGGCGAAGCCGAAGTGGTCGAAGCCCCACCAGTACCAGGGCAGCTCCGACCAGTTGAGGAAGACCATGAAGTCCGGCAGCTCCGGATTGCCATAGACGCCGCGATCCCCGATCTGGCGCATCAGGTACATGCCCATGGCGTAGCCGCCCAGGGCGAAGAAGGCGCCGTGACCCAGGGAGAGGATGCCCAGATAGCCCCAGACCAGGTCCACCGCCACCGCCAGCAGGGCATAGCAGAGGTACTTGCCCAGCAGGGTCAGGGTGTAGGTGGACAGGTGCAGGGGGTGGTCCGGCGGCAGGGCCAGGTTGAGCACCGGCGCCAACAGGGCCAGGACCAGCAGGGAGCCCAGCAGGATCTGGCCGCCACGGTCGTCGCGTAGCAGTCGGGTGAGGATCATGTCGCCACCCTCCCTTTCTGGGGGAAGAGCCCCTTGGGCCTTTTCTGGATGAAGAGGATGATGAAGATCAGCACCAGGATCTTGGCCAGGACGGCGCCGGCCCAGGGCTCCAGCAGCTTGTTGGCCACCCCCAGGCCCAGTCCCGCCACCAGGGTGCCCCAGAGGTTACCGACCCCGCCGAAGACCACTACCATGAAGCTGTCGATGATGTAGCTCTGGCCCAGGTTGGGGCCGACGTTGGTGAGTTGGCTCAGGGCCACCCCGGCGACCCCGGCGATGCCCGCCCCCAGGCCGAAGGTCATGGCGTCCACCCATTGGGAGCGCACCCCCATGGCGCGGGCCATGGCCCGGTTCTGGGAGACCGCCCGCACCTGCAAACCCAGGCGGGTGCGGTTGAGGATCAGATACAGCAGGGCGAAGACCAGCAGGCAGAAGCCGAGGATCACCAGCCGGTTGAGGGTCAGGGACAGGACCTCGTTGACCTGCCAGGAGCCCGCCATCCAGGCCGGGGTCTCCACCGCCCGGTTGAGGGGGGAGAAAATGGACCGCACCAGTTGTTGCAGGATGAGGCTGATGCCGAAGGTCGCCAGCAGGGTCTCCAGGGGCCGGCCATAGAGGAAACGGATCACCCCCCGTTCGATGAGGATGCCCACCAGGCCGGCGACGACGAAGGCCGCAGGGATGGCGAGGAAGAGGGCGAGGTCGATGTGGTCGGGTAGCAGTTGCTGGATGACGTAGGTGGTGTAGGCCCCCAGCATCATCAGCTCGCCATGGGCCATGTTGATGACCCCCATGACGCCGAAGGTGATGGCCAGGCCGATGGCGGTCAGCACCAGCACCGAGCCCAGGGAGAGGCCGAAGAATAAGGTCTCGATATGACCGTACCACTGGACCCGCCCCTCGAGATGCCGTAGGACGCGGCTGACGGCGGCCTTGACCTGGCCATCCGTCTCCCGCTCCAGCAGTTGGGTCAGGGCGGCGCGTACCTGGGGATGGAGCGCGTCCCGTAGGGGGGGCAGGGCGGCCAGGCGCGCGCGGGGGTCGGGGCTGCGGAGGTCCAGCAGGGCCAGCACCAGGGCGGTGGTCTCCCTGACCTCGGCGTCGGTCTCCTGGCTCAGGCGCTCCGTCAGCACCTCGCGGCTGGCGCCCCCGGGATCGTTCAGCAGGCTGGTCACCGCCGCCAGGCGCCGCCCGGGGTCGGCATGACTCAGGTCCAGGCGGGCCAGGGCGGCCTTGAGCTGGCCACGCATGCGGTTGTTGAGGGTGATCTTTTTTAGGTCCGCGGCGCTGACCCCCGCGATCGGCTCACCCCCGGGGATCGCCTTGACCCTCAGGTCAGCCTCCTGGCCGGTCGCCATCACCAGGCTGGCGTCGGACTTAAGCTGATAGAGATCGCCCGCCAGCAGGGCACTGAACAGCTCCTCCAGACGTGGATCGCCGGTCCGGGCGAGCTGTTCGATGGCCTGCTCCTTGACCGGGAATTTGCTATCGAGCAGCAGGGGCAGGGCCGCCTCGAAGGGGGAGGGTACCGGGACGGGCTCATCGGCCCGCGCCATGGTCAGGGCGCAGCCCAGCAGGAGGACCAGCAAGAGCCGGGAAAGCAGCGGCATAAGGTGTTCTCGCGATGGCGGTGGCTCAAGGAATGGGTCTGGCCGCGTGGTCCGCGGCCAGACCCGGTCTTTGTTTCGGCGTAACCGTTCAGACCCCCTCTCCCCAACCCTCCCCCACCAGGGGGGAGGGGGCAGGAGAATCAGCTCTTGTGCCGGCGAGGTCCTCCCGGGGCTTGAGGGGCCTGAACGAATACGTCTCGGCAATCTCGGCCGGAACGGCTTCCGGCGATCCGGATAAGTTGCCGGCAAGGTCAGGGGGGGTGGAGCTTGCCCTGGCGGCGGGCCGGGCCCCTCCGGGCCTGGCCCGCCGGGGGCGGGCGAGGGATCAGTAGTTCTGACCCGAGCAGGTCTTGGTCTGGGTGTTGTAGTTACCGCACTTGAGGGTCACCCAGTCGGCCTCGATGTCCTTGGAGCCTTCCAGGAAATCGGACCAGGCATCCCCGGGCACCAGGCCCGCGGTCTCCCAGACCACGGAGAACTGACCATCGTCCTGGATCTCGCCAATGAGGACGGGCTTGGTGATGTGATGATTAGGCAGCATCTTGGCCACGCCACCGGTCAGGTTGGGGGTCTCCAGGCCGATCATGGCGGCGATGACCTTGTCCGGGTCCGTGGTGCCGGCCTTTTCCACCGCCTTGACCCAGAGATTGAAGCCGATGTAGTGGGCCTCCATGGGGTCGTTGGTCACCCGCTTGGGGTCCTTGGTGAACGCATGCCATTGCTTGATGAAGGCGGCGTTGGCGGGGGCGTCCACGCTCATGAAGTAGTTCCAGGCCGCCAGGTGGCCCACCAGGGGCTTGGTGTCGATGCCCGAAAGCTCTTCCTCGCCCACGGAGAAGGCCACCACCGGGATGTTCTCGGCGGAGACGCCCTGGTTACCCAGTTCCTTGTAGAAGGGCACGTTGGCATCGCCGTTGATGGTGGAGACCACGGCGGTCTTCTTGCCGGCGGAGCCGAACTTCTTGATATCGGCGACGATGGACTGCCAGTCGGAATGACCGAAGGGGGTGTAGTTGATCAGGATGTCTTCCTGCGCCACCCCTTTGCCCTTGAGGTAGGCCTCCAGAACCTTGTTGGTGGTGCGGGGATAGACATAGTCGGTCCCGGCCAATACCCAGCGTTGCACCCCCTGATCCATGAGGTAGTCCACCGCCGGGATGGCCTGCTGGTTGGGCGCGGCGCCGGTGTAGAAGACGTTCTTGGACGATTCCTCACCCTCGTACTGCACGGGGTAGAAGAGCAGGCCGTTCAGTTCCTCGAAGACCGGCAGCACCGACTTGCGGGACACCGAGGTCCAGCAGCCGAAGACGGCGGCCACCTTGTCCTTGGTCAGCAACTCCCGCGCCTTCTCGGCGAACAGGGGCCAGTTGGACGCCGGGTCCACCACCACGGCCTCGAGCTGCTTGCCCAGCAGCCCACCCTTTTTGTTCTGCTCCGCGATCAGCATCAGCATGGTGTCCTTCAGCGTGGTCTCGCTGATGGCCATGGTGCCGGACAAGGAATGCAGGATACCCACCTTGATGGTATCGGCGGCCTGCGCCACTGCCGACAGGCCCAGGCCGGCCGTCAGACCGGTGGCCAGCAAGGCGGATTTGACTAACTTGGTAAGGCGCATAGTGCCGTTCTCCCGCTCGCGTGATGACTGACCCGTTCGGATCAGTGCCGTGGATACCATTCCCTGTCCTGAGACAGGGGTTCAAAACCGACACCGTGTGTCGACCTTGATGCAGCAAAAGTCGGGCCATTCCCCGATTGATCAGTGAATTCATGCCGCTGCTTCGGTCTGGCGGCGAATTGGGGTGGGGAATGTGACCGGGGGCACCGTTACGGTGCGGATGGCGTGGTGCAAGTGGTCAAATTTGGTGCGAGGTTTCACTCGCCGTTCGCT
>SACH01000050.1 GCA_009928645.1 Gammaproteobacteria bacterium
GGCATGAGCAAAGGCGCAAGGATATTGAGCGATGTTATAAAAGGAACGTATCAAATGAACTCGGCTCAACAACCAAGGTAACAAAGTAGTATTAGAAAGGGTCCATCAAGGTCTTCTCGCCTTGAACGCCACCCTCGGCGACCTATTGGGAGGTTGAAAATAGAAAGCGTCTTAGCCCGAAAACAGCTACCGCAAGTCGAACGATAGATACCCACCTTGCTCGTCGCAGCTTGCTTTCAATGTGTCTTTGCCCCGGTCGCCGTCGATCAGCACCATGGCCTTTTCCCCGACAACGGCCAGGCCCTCAGCGGAGCTGGGGAGGGAGCGCAGGACCTGAGGATGCAACTGGGCATCTGGCCGTAGATCCCCCAAGCGAACCTTCCAAAGCACGAAGTTTTTCTCCGCATCGCCTGGGCCTCCCGCGATTCCCCAGAGCCAGTCGCCGGCAAGCGTCAACTCCCGCACGCCGCGGCCACCCAAATCCAGCAAGGTGGCCTGGTCAACACCCAGCGCGTCAGGGCTTTTGAGACGAAGCAGCACCGCCCAGGTCTTCCCGGCGTAAGTCACCAGGGGCGAGCGCAAGCCAATCCAAACCTTGGTATCGCCGGCGGCACCGGGAATAGCAACTGCCCCTTCGATATTGAATGCAGACGCCGCCGCGCAGGCGGCCTCATCCTTCTTTCTTGCTGCCCTGTCGGCCTGAGCCTCGGCATGATCGATGGCCACGCCGACGGCCTTGAGGACAGGACTCGATGTCGCTTGGTCGCCGAGCAAGGCGGCAGCGCTCAACTCGGCGGTTTGCGAGAGGCTTGCCGCCAACGCCGGGCCTTTGCCCCAATCGCTCACCAGCATGAGCCGCCTGCGCTTAACCTTGATCTCGCAGGAACTGTTGCGACTGTGGGAACCAAGCAGCAACAGGGTCTGGTCATCCAGTTTCACCATCGACTCGATGTCACCCACCTCGAGCTTGCCAAATTTAATCACCTGCATGTCCGCTACATCGGGTTGTCCCGTTCCAAGCGGATAGAGAAACACGGCATCCGCGGTTTCGTTATCCCCAACCAGCAGACATTGACCGGGTTTCCCGATACAGGGAACGATCAGTGCGGCAGAGGGTTCGCACACCGGGTAACCCAATGGCATGAACTGGTCGGCAAAGAGTCCACCAGCGGTGGCTAACAATGCCAAACCGGAAAGGCAAGAGCGGGTCAGGAACATCCGTAATAGACTCCACGATGACTTCAAATAGAGGAACCAGGCCCAGGCCTAGTCGTGGTGATGCTACCCGTGGTGCCCATTGTGGTGGTAGCCCCAATGCTCGCTGTCTTCGTACAGCACGAGTTGGTCCGGGTTCAGCCCCTCGCGCTTCTTCAGGTCAGCCAGCAGGGCGGCGTCGCTGAGGTCCAGCGAGTGCGACAGTGACCAGTCGTGTGCGGCGGTCTTCTGGAGCCGCGCCACGGTCTCCGGACTATCGGTCTCGATCGCCAATTCCCGCCGCGAGTCGAAGCTGCCGGGCGCGAGGTTGATCGAGCCGACGATGGCCCGCTTGCCATCCGCGAGCAGCATCTTGGCGTGGAGTTTGAGGTGCTTGAGCGTGTGAATCTTGGCGCCCACGTCCTGCAGGATGCGCAGGCCACCGACCCCTTCGATCAGCTTGTCGGGCTTAAGTGAATGCGGAGGCTTGGCCAGGATATGCACCTTCACTCCACGGGTTACCGCACGCACCAAACGCTCGATAATCACCTGATCTTGGTAGCGCTCGTTTTGCAGCCATAGGGTGTGCTTGGTCGAGTCGATAAACTCGGCGACACGCCGGCGGCCGTTGTTCGGGCACCAGATCAGCGGAGAAGCCGGGGGCGGTGTGAACTCCTGATGATCCCAGTCGGCATCAAAGCAATCCACCATCTCGGCGGCCTCGTGGCCGCGTGTGGTCACGATCGCATAGTCACGGGTGAGCGTCAGATCCTTCGGCTCCCAGTTCAGGGACTCGACGAAGCCGGTGCTGTTGTCGACCACCATCGACTTTTGATGCGTCAGGTCGAATGCAGGGTTGCTGTCACGTACCTCGATCCCGGCGCCGGTGAGCAGTTCACGGGCCTCCTCGTTTTCGGATTCGCCGCTGCGCCGCGCCGGATTGAGCATGACCCGCACCTTGACCCCACGCTGGTGTGCCGCGATCACCGCCTCGATCAGGCTGGTGTCGGTGAACAGGAACATGCGGATATTGAGCGCCTCTTGCGCGCCATGAATGGCACTGAGGATGGGCGCGGCGGTGTCATCGGGAAGCACGATCAGGGTATGCGACATGGCATGGTCTTCTTGATTAGAACGGAATCATTGGGCACGGCGCCTAATAAGCCAGACCGTCAGAGACTGCCTTTTCAGACAGTCTCACAGTATTCCGGGGCGGGCGGGTGGGCTGGAGGCGTCTCGAACTGGATGCGGTGCAATTCGGCATAGACGCCGCCGAGCGCGATCAATTCGTCGTTCGTACCTTCCTCGGCAACGACGCCGTCCTTGAGGACGATGATTTTGTCGGCATCGCGGATCGTGCTCAGGCGGTGCGCAATCATGATGACCGTGCGGCCCTTCATCAACCGCTGGAGGCCTTCAATCACCAGTTGCTCCGATTCGGTGTCGAGCGCCGCCGTCGGCTCGTCGAGGATCATGATCGGGCTGTTGCGGATCACCGCGCGGGCGATACCGATGCGCTGCCGCTGCCCACCCGATAAGGTGTCGCCGCGCTCACCCACCGGGGAGTCGTAGCCGTACGGCATGCGCGCGATGAACTCGTGCGCATTGGCCAGCTTCGCGGCGGCAACCACCTCCTCGTCGCTCGCGCCGGGCCGGCCGTAGGCGATGTTTTCGCGGATGGTACCGCGAAAGAGGACGGTCTCCTGCAGCACGAAGCCGATCTGCGAACGCACCGAGCGCAGGGTGCAGGTGCTGATGTCGATGCCATCGATCAGGACCCGCCCGGCGGTCGGGTCGTAGAAGCGGGGCAGGAGGCTGACGACCGTGGACTTTCCACTACCCGTCGGACCCACGACGCCGACCACCTGGCCCGGTTTGATGGTGAAGCACACATCGGTCAGCACCGGCGCCTCCTTGGCGTAGCCAAACGCCACATGATCGAAGGTGATTTCGCCGCGCACCTGGTGAAGATGCGCCGCGTCGGCACGCTGAGGGATGATATCGTCGGCACTCAGGATCGTCTGAATGCGCTCCAGGGCCACCGTGGTCTGCGCAATCGTGCTGGTCATGCCAGCCAGGTCTTTCACCGGTTTGAAGAACTTGTTCAGGTAGGCCAGGTAGACCGTCAACGCACCGGCGGTCATGGTCCCCGCGATGATCAAGGCGGTGCCCTGCCAGAGCACGATGGCGGTGCACAGTGCGACCACGACGCCGACCACCGGGGACAACATTGACTTGACGCGCCGGGCCTTGAGCGCCGCGGTGACAGCGGCCTGGCTCGCCTTCTCCATGTGCCCGATCTCCAAGTCCTCGCGCCCGAAGGCCTTTACGGCCCGCATGGAACCTAGCCCCTCCTGCACTACCGCGAGCACTTCGCTCTGCTTGATGCGCACCTCGCGCGTTGCCTCCTTGACCGCTTTTTTGAAGCGCACCACGAACATCAGCAGAAAAGGCGTCACGCCGATGGCAATCAGCGTGAAATCCCAGTCGAGCCAGAACATCAGCCCGACCATAAAGAGGATCGTCACCAGGTCGACGATGATGCCCAGCGTCGACGAGGAGGCGAAGCCCTGCACCGTAGAGACGTCTCCGGTGATAGTGGACATCAGCGTTCCGGTCTTGGCGCTATCGTAGTAGCCTAGCGACAGTCGATGCAGATGGGCGTAAATGCGGATGCGCAAGTCGTTGGCGACCCACTGCCCAATGCTTGTGGTGTAGTAGTTGTCGATGTAGGTGGCGATGGCGCCGAGGATGGCAATGGCCAAGGTGGCCAGGGCGGCAAACAACGCTACGCCCATGGTGTGATGGTCGATGCCCAGGCTGGTGTGTGCCCACTCTGCCCACTCCGGCAGCCGGTGGTGGCCGAGCGCGTCGTCGAGTACCAGCTTCAGCGGCCAGGGCGCGGCCAGGCTCATCGCGATCTCGACCATCATGGCCGCAAAGACGATCACCAGCCAGCCCCGATAGGGGCGCAGCAACTTGAGCACCAGGCTCATCATCGACCCGCTACGAGGGCGACCCGTGCTCGGCGCACTGCTTGGCACCTGATCCGAACTGGCGTTAGAGATAAGGGTAGACATGGTATTTGGACAGCATGGCTGATAAAGAGGGGAAAGCCGCCCCAAAAGCTTCGACAAGGTCAACCGCTGTGCCCGGATGCGGGTTGGTATAAGCAACCCGTACCTGGTTGGCGGTCACCCTACCAGCGGAAGCTGGCCCCCAGCGCCGGCCCGGTCAGGCGTAGGTCCGTATCGTCCTAGCCAGCCTCGTCTGCGTCGTGGTCGTGGCGGTGGTGTTCATCATGCGGGCGGGGATGTTGCTGGGGCAGAGTGGCATGGCCATGATCATGGCCATGCCGAATCGGCGGTGGGCAGGGGTACCACTTGGCTGTGGTGATAAGGCCCCCGAAGAAACGGGGGCTTTTTCTCTTGGGTTGGGAGACGGTCGGCCAAATCATGTCGGCTGTCGTCCACACCATGGGCGCTTTTGAAATTTACGGGCGGCAGCGCGCCCAAGTCGCGCTGTCTTCACCGGCATTTAGCTCTTCTTGTGCTTACCGGACAGCTCCACCTCCTGGGTCGCCGCCGCATGATATTCCCGCCGGATCTGGTCCAGGTCCACCGTCGGCTTGGGATATTGAAGGTTCATCGCCTCCAGCGCATCGGCGACGATGTTGGCGACCGCCAGGTTGCGATACCACTTGTGGTCGCAGGGGATGGTGAACCAGGGAGCGTGCGCGGTGGAGGTACGTTCCAAGGCCTCGTCGAAGGCATCCAGGTAGTCGTCGAAGAACTCGCGCTCCTTGTAATCGGAGTCACTGATCTTCCATTGCCGATGGGGATCATCCAATCGCTCAGCGAAGCGCTTGAGCTGCTCCTCTTTGGAGACGACCAAACAGAATTTGAGGATGGTCGTGCCGTTTTCGACGGCTAGCAGCCGCTCCCACTCATTGATCAGGTCGTAGCGCCGCTCCCAGACCTTGCGCGGGATCAGCTTGTGTACGCGGGTGACCAGCACGTCCTCGTAGTGGGAGCGGTTGAAGACGGCCACCTCGCCCTTGCCCGGGGCGTGCGGATGAATGCGCCACAGGAAGTCGTGGGCCGCCTCGGCGGCGGTCGGCGCCTTGAAACCCTGGACCTTGCAGCCTTGGGGGTCCATGCCGCTGATCACATGCCAACACACGCCATCCTTGCCGGCGGCGTCCAACCCTTGCAGCACGATCAGGAGCGAGTGTTGGTTGTCCCCATACATCTGGCGCTGGAGAGCGCCGATCTTGGCCTTGACGGTCTCCAGCTCCTGGTCCGCTCCCTGCGCGGCGTCATCCTTGCCGTGGCTAGCCGGATCGAAGTGCTTGAGCCGAACCTGGGTGCCTGGTTTGACGATCAACTTATTGGTGTAGTTCATAGCGCCGAGACTCCCGAAATCGACTTCTTCAATGGCGATTGTTGCGAGTCGCGCTGATCAAGAACGCGATAGTAGATCAGCTTCACGACATCGGTCACGATCATCCAGACCAGGCAATAGAGGAATACGATCCCGATCAGGTCCCAGGGCAGTTGCGGCACCAAGATGCCGTAGGCGCACATCAGGGCGGCTACCGCCTTAGTCGCCACGATCGCCAGGAAGAGTGGCGCGCTCGGGAAAGGCGGCGCAAAGATTGAGTGCCTGGTGCGGACGACGAACAGCAGCAGGTGACCGCCAACCGCGAGTTGGAGGAACAACATGGTCTGAAGGTGGTCGTGGTCGAGGGCAAAATGCGCCATCAGCGCCGGATCACTCATCCATTCCATGCCCACCAGGACCAGACCGAAACTCTGCGCAATGGCGAGCAGCCCCATTAGCGACGAAAACACCAGGATACGATGCATTTGCCAGCGAACCGGACGTGCCGAGGTCTCGACGTTGTCATAGGCGATGGTCATGATGGGAATGTCGTCGAGCAGCGCCAGGACGACGATCATGATGGCGGTCAGGGGCTGGAAGCCGAAGAAGGCATAGGCCAGCACGACGACGAACATGATGTCGAGCGTCATGGCGATGCGGTAATAGACATAGGAGCGGATGCGTTCAAAGATCTTGCGCGCCTCCACGATGGCATTGACGATGGTCGAGAGTCCCGGCGCCGTCAGAGTCAACGCCGCGGCGCTGCGGGCGGCGTCGGTAGCGCCGCTGACCGCGACACCACAATCGGCCTCCTTCAGGGCCGGGGCATCGTTCACGCCGTCGCCGGTCATGGCGACCAGATGGCCCAACTGCTGGAGGGCCTTGACGATCTGGTACTTGTGCTGCGGGAAGACCCGGCCGAAGCCGTCGGCCCGCTCGACCGCCTGGGCGGCGGACTTAGGGATCTGGTCCGGGTCCTTGCCCTCCTCGAAGACAGCCCCCGCCACCAGCAGGTGGCCGCCCATGCCCAATTGCTTGGCGATCTCGCTGCCGATGGCCACATCGTCGCCGGTGACCATCTTCACCGCCAGACCGAGCTTCTGGGTCTCCGCGATCGTCGACTTGGCATCCGGCCGTGGCGGGTCCATCAGTGACAGCAGGCCAATTAGGGTCCAGGTCTTGCCGTCGTCGCTAGAGTTCGCGACCCCGAGCGCCCGGTAGCCGCGACCGGCCAGTTCGTTGACCTGGCCGTCGTACTTGCCGCGGGTGACCGGATCGAGGTTGCAGAGTTCGGCAATCGCCTGCGGCGCCCCCTTGGCGTAATGGAAGGTCCGCCCCTGGGCATCGGTGACGGTCGCCACCGTCTTTTTGTTGACCGGGTCGAAGGGCACGAACTGGGTCTGGGTGACGGTATCCAGAGACTTGGGGTCCGCCAGGGCCTGCAGCACCGCCTGGTCGATGGCGTCCTCACTGCTGCGTTGACTCGCCAACGCGGCGGCAAAGACGACGTCCTGAGGATGGGCCGCCCCATAAGGGATGGGCGCATCCAGCTTGAGCTGGTTCATCGTCAGGGTGCCGGTCTTGTCGCTACACAGCACGTCAACCCCGGCCAGTTCCTCGATCGCCGAGAGCCGGGAGACGATCGCCTTCTCCTTGGACAGCGCCAAGGCCCCCAGGGCCATGGTGACGGACATCACCGCCGGCATCGCCACCGGTACCGAGGCGATCAGCAACACCAGCACGAACTGGGCGATCGCGCCCAAGGTGTCCCAGCCCCAGGTATCGGCAACCACGACATCGTTATAGACCTGGAAGCCCACCAGCACCACGGCCAGGGCAGCGGCGAGCAGGATCAGGAAGTCGCCAATCTGCAGGACCGCCTGCTCGGAGTGCGACTTGGAGCCAGCGGAGGCGACCAGCTTGGCGGTGCGCCCAAAGAAGGTCTGGTTACCGGTCGCGGTCACCACCGCCGTCATGGTTCCTTGCTTGGCGATGCTGCCGGAGTAGGCGCTGTCGCCCACGCCCTTGGAGACCGGCAGGGATTCGCCGGTCAGGGCCGACTGGTCCACGCTCAAGTAATCGCCGTCGATCAACAGGCAGTCGGCCGGCAGGATCTCACCCGCGGCTACCGAGATCACATCCCCTGGGACCAGATCGACGGAATCGATTGACAGCCAATGACCGCCACGCAGCGCCCGCGCCTTTAGCGCCAGACCCTTCTTGAGTGCCGCCAAGGCGTTCGCCGCCTTGTTGTCCTGCCAGAAGCCAACCGCGGCGTTGTAGAGCAAGAGACCGGTCACCACGGCGAAGTCTGGCCAGTCACGGCGCGCGAGCGAGATGAGTGCCGCGGCCTCGATCATCCAGGGGATGGGTCCCCAGAAGTAGCCGATGAGCTTGGTCCAGCGGCTCTCCTCATGGGCGACGATGGCGTTCGGCCCGACCTGCTCCAGCCGACTCTTGGCCTCGTCCACGCTCAGGCCCTTGGACGAGGTTCCCAGTTTGGCGAGTTCCGCCGTGATGGCGGCCGGTCCCAGGGTAGTCTGGGCCTCCGTACCGGACGGAGGTTGAGTGACGGCTGGCGGCGGCGGTGCCGCGGTGGCCGCGCCCGGGGGGGCAACAGCGGTAGTGGCAGTGAGGATGGTCATGGTGTCTCCCCAATCAATGGTTTTTGGACCGTCATTTCTGGTCCGCCTCGATCTCGGCTAGCGCGGACTTGAGCGCCTGCATCACGAGGCCACGGGCATGCTGCTCGTCATCGATATCCGGCACATCCCACTCAATGGTCCGGAGGTAATGGTCCACCATCTTCTGGAGGTCCTTAACGATCTCCCGCTGATAGCGTGCGAGCTCGGTCTTTTCGCTATTGTCAATACCAGTATCAGTGTCAGTCATGGGCGCGATCCTCTTGGTTGCTTAATTCCGTGAGCCGATGCCTATCGGCTTTAAAAACCGTCTTGTCAATCGCATCGTCGCATTTCGATCGGTAAAGACGGGCGGGCCTGGGTCATCGTTTCGACCACTCGGCATGGAAGGTGCGCGAGCGCAACGCCGTTCACCAACGGCGGTAAGAGATTCGGTGGACAATGGCCGGAATGATGATCGAGCTTAATGGGCATTGCCTCTTTCAGCCCGGGATCGTCAGATCGCTCCAAGCGTTTCGAGGCTCTAGGCGTCTGTCGGACTTAAGGTACCCTCACGTTCCTACGCTAAATCTAAGCCTTTCGATCTGCGTAGGAGCCAAAAGTCTTGCGTGGGACAACCAAAATTGATCAGTTTTTGAACGATCTAGGGGTGTCACAGTGAAAGTCCGACAGGCTGCTAGGCGCGGGCAATTCAAACGTACCACGGGCAGAAGATGATGGGCAAACCAAGAAGTACCCATAATGGGTCAATGCCTCGCCCCACCGTCCCTGAGCGCATCCAAACCGGCTCTCACCTATGATGCTGATCATGCTGAATTAGGCGACACAACCCCTTTCGAAACCCAACAGGGTGGTATAGTAATAGGCCAATCAGGCTATGGATGGCTGTTACCTTGGCGTTGGCCAAGTAACTCTGGATGTCTTTAACTCGTGCGCCGGGGGGGCCTTTGTCGTTACCAAGGACGCTCGCGCCGGGGGCGCTCCTGGTCATTGGTCAAGACTCCGCTTGGCGACCCATGAGTTAAAGAGAACGATTGCGAATGACTTACCTGGGGGATGTCTCATGTCCATTGTCCTGATCATATTCCTCGTCGTCTATTTAGGCATGATCCTCGGCCACCTGCCGTGGCTCAAGGTAGACCGTGCGTCCATCGCCCTAGGCGGGGCCATTGCGCTGCTCGCCACCTCCCTGCTTACGGAGGCTCAGGCGATTGCCAGCGTTGATTTCGGCACCATCGGCATGCTCTTTGGGCTAATGTTGATCTCGATCCAGTTCGAAATGGCGGGGGTATATGGGTATCTCTCCGCACTCATCACCCGCGTCCGTACTGAGCCGCCGATCCTGCTCGCCCTGCTCATCGTCCTGGTTGGGACCCTGTCCGCCTTTTTGACCAACGATGTCGTGGCCGTGGCGGTAACCCCGGTGGTGCTCTCGATCTGTCTGCACCGTGGCCTGAATCCGGTGCCCTTCCTGTTGGCCATCGCCTTTGCCGCCAATGCGGGCGCCGTGGCAACCATTATCGGCAGCCCGCAGAACATGCTGATCGCCGAACGCCTCGACCTTTCATTCGTCGGTTACCTGGGCTATGCGGCCATACCCGCGGTGCTGTCATTGGGCGTCATCTGGCTCGTCCTGATCGCAGTTTACCGTGCGCGGTGGCAACTTGCCACGCCGGGTGGGGCGCCCCATGCACCCCTTGAGCCGGCCGCCAGCGCGCCGCCGCTCGACCACTGGGAAGCCCTCAAGGGGTTCCTGATCCTCTGCCTGGTCCTCTATGCCTTCATTTTCACCGACTGGTCCCGCGGCCTGGTGGCGGCGAGTGCCGGTGCCGTGATGTTGTTCAACGCCCGCTTCGCGTCCCGCGGCATGCTCGAACGGGTGGATTGGGACCTGCTGATCCTGTTTGTCGGACTCTTCATCGTCAACGGTGCCATGCAGGATACCGGGATGCCGCAGCGTCTCGTCGATGATCTACGCGCGGCCGGATTCAATCTCCAGCACAGTGACGTGCTGTTCGTGGTCACCGCCATTCTGAGCGACATCACCTCCAACGTTCCGACCGTCATGCTGCTCCTGCCCTATGCCAGCGATCCGGAGGCCGGTCCCTTGATGGCATTGGCGTCCGGTCTCTTCAGCAATCTCATCGTCATCGGCAGCCTGGCCAACATCATCGTGGTGGACGCGGTCAATCGGCACGGGCTGAAGATTACCTTCTGGGAGTTTGCCAAGGCGGGGGTGCCGGTGGCCTTGATCAGCCTGCTGATTGCCTGGGTCTGGGTCAGGTTCCTGATGTAGGCACGCCCTCGATCGCCGACGTGCAATGACCTGAATCCGCGGTAGATCCTGCAAAGCGGTAGAGGCCACGCCGATTGAAAATCAGTCCAACGGAGTCACCATGAAAATCGCCGCCGATTGCCGTGGAGGAGAAGCAGGTCTGGCAACGTCCGCCACAACCCCCGGAATGGACAAGGTGCAAGCCCCTGCGTCGCGGTTGGAACTGCCTCAGACGCTGCTTGCCGGCGGTTACCACCTGCGCCAGATCAACGCGATGCGCGCTCGCTTCGACGGCCAGGCCGAGCGGATGGTGCTTTCGCTCTTGCTATGGGTGGCCGGACGGCTCACCGACCCCGATCCCGAGGTCGCGAACGCCGCCGCGGCGGTGCTGGCAAGCCTGGGACTGGAGACGCGACCCATCCCGAGAAGATATTCGCTACGCAAGATCGCGGACGCGACCGGCTTCCCGCGTGAAACGCTGCGGCGTACCGCCCGGCAGATCGAGGCTGGCGGTTGGATCATGCCCGACACCGAGGGCCACCTGGGCGTCACCCGGCGGTTCACGGACTTTCTCTGGGCCGATGGTGCGTCGGAGCGGCTGCAGGATTTCCGTTGGACCGCGGCGCGTGTGCGCGAACTGACCAACTCGGCGACGGCGCCAATCTGCGCCTGCGTTACCGAAGCCCTGGCCGCCATGCGCGCGTGCCACGGTGACGAATTGCCCCGGTCCATCCACCGGAAGGTTCCGGCCACCCTGACCGGGGCACGGCGCGCAACGGCCCTGGTCTATATGTGCGGCTATAACGTGCGGCACCTGGTGCGGATCGCACCCTACTTCAACGGCGATCTGCTGCAAGTGTCATTGCTCGGGGCGCTTGCCCGCCGCAACATCGCGGCGTTGACACCCGGCGCCGTTAAACCTGGCGAGGACCTTGCAACAGTCCTGAAGCTCAATCAGCCGGCTAAGACCCTGATGACCAATCCACAGCGCGCCTTAAATGCCTACTCGTTGGCGGCCTATCTGGGCATCCCCTACGAAACGACGCGGCGCAAATTGAGCCAACTCTGCTCCCATGGCTGGGTCGCACGCGACGCAGGCAGGCTCTACTGGGTCTTGCCGCGTACCGTGGATGATTTCCGACAGTTCTATCTCGAGCGACGGGCCGACATGCTCGCTACCGCCGCCGCCATCGATGCGCTGCTCCAGTCTTCCGCTCCGGCTGCCAGCTCGACCGAGCGCACTAACTCAGGCGAGTCGTAATAGGCACGGTCCAGGAGCCGGCCTTGGCCTTGCGGTGACCAAAGTTCCAGACGCTGATCTCGTCGTGGACGGGCTAGAGGCGCGCTCGTGATACAGGATAGCTATGGATCCTCGCCAAGCTTGGGATAGGGCGGAGATGCCAATCCCCCTCGGCGGATGATGTGCGTCGAGCAGCGCTTTGAAGCGTGTTAGGGGGAGAACGGTTTCTCCCTGACCCCGGTGGGCAAATACCTTGCATCATCGCCCAACTCCCGTTATCGTCGCCTTATACCCGCCGCAGCCTGGTTTTTTAGCCTGACCATGGAGGTCAGAATGGGAGGCTTCCGAAGGCGCGCGCACCCAGGGAGGCAGTCGGCACGCTTACCGGGAAGTGACAAGGCCTGTCCCTTCCGGACGTCTCCCGCGCCGTGAAAGCCAATGACCCGCCTGCGAAGGGGTAACAACCCATTCATCCCGCGGCCACGTATCGCGGGAGACCCTGCCGGCTATCCTCCCGCCGCTCTAGGCCCGGGTGTTCAGCGCATCCCTTACCACTGGCTACCGGGATACCCCTGGCAGGGGGAGATTTCATCACCAGAAGAGGAGAAGATCCCGTGAAGCCATGCCCCATCCTGGGACTCGCCCTGGTTTTCGGCCTGACCGCCAGCCAGCCGCTCCTTGCCGACGACCCCCTGGCCGCCGCCCGGGAGGTCGAACAGGCCCTGCATCTCAAGCCGGATCTGGCCAACGGCCGGAGGGTCTATCTGGTCTGCTCGGTCTGCCATCAGCCCGAGGGCTGGGGGACCACCGACGGGACCTACCCGCAGATCGCCGGTCAATACGCCGAGGTCACCATCAAGCAACTGGCGGACATCCGCGCCCGCAATCGGGACAACCCGATCATGCTGCCCTTCGCCATGACCAATTCCCTGACCATTCAGGATATTGCCGATGTCAGCTATTACATCGAGCATTTCCCCATGGACCCCGACAACGGCGTGGGTCCGGGCACGGATCTGGAACTGGGTCAGCGCCTTTTTGAGGAGAACTGCGTGGACTGCCACGGCGAGCGCGGCCAGGGCGTGCCGGAGAAGCACAGCCCCTTGCTCCAGGGCCAGCATTACCGCTATCTGGTCCGTCAGTTCGAATTGATCCGCGACGGCAAACGGCTCAACGCCGATAAGGAGATGGTCAAGCAGATCCAGACCTTTTCCACCCGGGACATCCAGGCGGTCATGGACTATACCTCGCGCCTGAAGCCCCCCCTGGAGATGGTCGCCCTGCCGGGCTACACCAATCCCGACTTCCCCCGTTTCTGGCGCCCCATCACCTCCCGGGGCCCGGAACTGGGCATGGGGCCAGGCATGAGCATGGGCATGGGGATGAGCCGAGGGATGGGGATGACCCTCGCGGATTAGCGCGGGAGAGCGCAAGCCGTTCGGTCCCCCTATCCCCGACCCTCCCCCGCCAGGGGGGAGGGAGGAAGAGCATCAGCGGCTTGTGCTACCGATGCCAGCCAAGGTGGCTTGGGGCGTGAACGCTAACGGCGCGGTTAGCATTAAAGACAGGCGCGGAGCCTTCCAGCGGCCGTCACTTCAGGGACTGATAATAGTCCATCAGGATCTGGGCGACCTCGGGACGGGAGAATTCCTTGGGTGGAGCGATGCCGGAACCCAGCAATTCCCGCACCTTGGTGCCGGACAGGAGCACAAAGTCCTCCTTGGTGTGATCCGGGGCCTCGCGCATCATGACCACCCGGCCCATCTTCTTAGACCAGGCGGTGTGATCAGCCTTGAAGATCTCGATGTCCAGGGCGCCCGCCGGGACCTCCTCGTCGAAGATGGTCTGGGCATCGAAGGCACCATAGTAGTCGCCCACCCCGGCATGGTCACGGCCGATGATGAAGTGGGTGGCGCCCATGTTCTGGCGGAAATAGGCGTGCAGGACGGCCTCCCGCGGGCCGGCGTAGAGCATGTCGAAGCCGTAGCCGGTGACCATGGCACTGTTGGGCTTGAAGTAGAGCTCGACCATCTTGCGGATGGCGGCATCGCGCACCGGCGCGGGGATATCGCCCGGCTTGAGCTTGCCGAGGAGCATGTGGATGACCAGGCCGTCGCAGTTGAGACGCTCCATGGCCATGTGGCACAGCTCTTCGTGGGCCAGGTGCATGGGGTTGCGGGTCTGGAAGGCGACGACGCGCTGCCAGCCGCGCTCGGCGATTTCGTTACGGATCTCGACGGCGGTGCGGAAGGTATCCGGGAAATCGTCCTGGAAGTAGGAGAAGTGCAGGACTTGGATGGGTCCGGAGACGGCGAAGCGGCCCTGGCTGTTGAAGGTGGCGACGCCGGGGTGCTCGCTGTCGCTGGTGCGATAGACCTTCTCCGTCATGAAGGCCATCTGCGCATCGCTGACCTCCTCGATGGACTCCACGTCCATGATCGCCAGCACTGGCTGACCCTCCACGTTAGGGTCGCGCAGGGCGATACGGCTGGCGCCACGGATCGCCGTAACATCTTCCAGCAGACACAGGACCGGCACCGGGAAGAAGGCGCCATTGCTCATGCGCATGCTCTCGCAGGTGCCCATGGCATCGGCAACGGTCATGAAACCCTGGAGGGGGGTGAAATAACCACCCCCCATCATCACCGCGTTACCGGCGGCCTGGGAACTGATGACCACGGAAGGCAGTGATTCGGCCTCGTGCATCAGGCGATGATGCGTGTCCGGATCATAGACAAAGAGCGGCTTGAGCTCGTCGGAACCGACTGGTTTGATCATCTTGCGTCTCTCCTGATGGCCCCCGCGCCGCGTGCCGGAACCTTGCCCGATCAGCCGGTGAGCTAATTTTTTGAACAATCAATCTGGCGCCGAGGGGGCCGCCCGATGGGCTTTGGGGCCGCTAGCGGCAGAGGCCAGGCGCAGACGGCAAAGTTACCACAGCGTGCGGGCATCCCCAAGCCTTGACGCCGCCTTGACGCCGTCCCCGGGCCGGCACCAACTTCGCGGACGCGGTTTCAGTCCGGAGCATGGCATTCGATTTTCTTGCCTTCCCGGATGATCCCGGCCGCGAGGCACGCAAGTTCGCCTTGGACGGGGCCCCGCCCCCCCCCATAAGGGATCATGGGCTAGAATCCCCAGCCTCGACTTCTGACTAGGAGCTGACCGCAATGCCTTACTTCATCTACGCCAAGACCGAGTCTCCCCTGACCTTGAGCCCTATCGCTACTTACGTGGCTTACAAGGAGGCCAAGGAACGGGTACGCGCCCTGCGCCAGGAGCAGCCACTGGCAGGGAACGCCGCCTACCGCATGATCTTCGCCAAGAGCATGGGGGAAGCGGAAAAGCTGCTTTCCACCCCGCGGGATGAACGCGTGATCGGGGAGGATTGAGGGACTTCAGGGGATAGGGCGGGTCATCACCGCGGCGGCAGGCCGTGGCGCCCCACGACCCCAGCCCAGCGCCCCGCGCAGGCTCGCCTCAGCCCTTATTGGCGGAAGTTCGCTCGGCCCAGAGATACTGGAGGACCTTGCGCACATAGCGCTGGGTTTCGGGATAGGGCGGGATGCGATTGCCATACTGGGCCACGGCGTTCTCGCCGGCATTGTAGGCCGCCAAGGCCAGTTGCATATCGTTGCCGAACATGTCCAGCAGATCACGCAGATAGCGGGCACCGCCGCGCAGGTTCTCCGTCGGGTCTTCGATATTCGACACCCGGTAGCGCGCCGCGGTGGCTGGCATCAGTTGCATGAGCCCGGTAGCCCCCGCGGGTGAGACCGCGCTGGGGTTGTAGGCTGACTCAGTCCGCACCACCGCGTGCAGCAGTTCAGGGTGCAGATTCTCCTGGCTAGCGATGAGCTCGATGAGGCGCTCGTAACGGGCGCGACGGGTGCTGAGATCGGCGGGAGCGGACTCGACAACGGGGTGGCTGCGGCCGATGGCCAGGACTTTTGCCGTGTTTTCCTTGGCAACCTTGGTGGCGTCACGCTTCCATTCCAGCTTGAGGTCGTCACCCTGCAAGGGAGCGTCGGTGAAGTAGATCTTCCCCTCGGCATCGACGTACTTGTAGACATCCGCCACCGCCGCAAGGGGCAGGATCAGCAGGAGAGGGATGAGTGCGCGCATACCACCCTCTATATAACACTCTGTTTTTTAATTGATTTTGACCGCTACTCCGGTCAGACCATTTCTTGCAAGCATAGCATACTATCCCGAGTCCGGCGGGGAATCCACCGCCTGGCCGCCTCCTCGTCATCCGGCAAGCACCCCCTCGGCAGCCAGCATGTACCGCCTCGCCGACCGGCGGGCACCACGTCGCCAGTCGGCAGCCCCCCGGCCAGGGCCGGATAGGGTGACCGGACCATGCCGGTCGTGGGCCGGGCCAGGGTAGCAAAGATCGGGAACTGCATGAGTGAGCGAGCGTGAGTGCGCACGTGAGTAAGCGAGCGAGTGGGGAAGCAAAGCAGACTGGGGGGAGCATGGGTCAGCCTCTCCCTCGCCCCCAACGTTGCGAAATGATCATTCGTTGCGGGATTACCACAGCCAACATACTGGTTTGCAGGGTAATTATCAACCTCCTACGGGCACTAATTTTTCTGGAATCATCCGCTCGACTATGACATTTAACGCCACAGGAGCGCATCCTTATCAATCATTTGTTCGTCGCGCTCAGACGACAAATTCATTGAATGATACGCTCCCAATCGGCGGTCAATGCATGCAAATTATTGTTGCGGGACATTTTTTTCTGATTATAATCCCGGCCACTCGCTTGATCTGAATGACGACTACGGGATAAATGAATGAACCGGCGATATTTCCTTGGCCTCGCCTTATCCGCTATTGCTGCCCCCGCCTTCGCCACGAAGAGATCCGCTGACAAGAGTCGCATCCTTCGGCTCCGCCACGCCCATACTGACGAACACATCCGTCTAACTTATCGTATCGGCGACAGTTATCAACGGGATGCCCTCGCCAAACTAAATCACTTCTTGCGCGATCACCGCAATGGTGAGAGCACCCACATGGACCCCAAACTCTTCGACCTGCTCTACGACTTGCAGAAGCGCATTCATGGTGAGGAGTGCGAAATCGAGGTCTTTAGCGCCTACCGCTCACCCAACAGCAATGCCCAGTTGCGCCGGGCTTCCAAACGGGTGGCCCGCAACAGCTTCCATATTAGCGGCAAGGCCATCGACGTGACCTTCGAGGACTGCTCCAGCTCCCGTCTCCGCGAGTCCGCTATCGCCCTCAGTCGCGGCGGCGTCGGCTCCTATGGCCGCTCCAGCTTTGTGCACCTCGACACGGGCCCGGTACGCACCTGGCGCACCTGAGGTCCGCCCACGATCCCGCGGTCGTCTGGACCAACCAGCGACCGCGATCTCCGTTTAGCCCCCTCCCCCCTCAAGCGACCTCGGGAAAGCCCAAAGTTAGGGTGTCCGGGTGTTGCCCGCAGGCGATCTCCAGGCCAATAGGGGCGTCCTGGGGGAAGCGCTGGGCCACTACCCAGTACTGGGTCAACTCGCCGCCCAGCTCCGAGAGGCTCTTCAAGGCCCCGCGCAGACGCCGGCTGTCGAAGAAGGCGAAGGGCTCGTCGAGGAAGACGAACTGATCGTCCCGCACCCGGCGGGCCACCAGCTCCTGCGACAGGCCGAGCCGCAAGGCCAGCATGATCTGCCGCTGAGTGCCGCTGGAGATCTCGTCCAGATCCAGCAGATTCCGCTTGTCGCTGGAATAGACCCGGACCTGGAGATCCTCGTCCACCTCGAGAAATTCGTAGTGACCTTCGGTAAAGCGGGGCAAGGCCCGCGAGACCATGTCGCGTAGCCCGGCGCTGAAACGGCGGGACATCTCCCGCGCCGCGCCATCCAGAAGTTCGCGCGCCAGCCGCCGGTTGGCCATCCAGTCGTCCGCCGCCGCGATCTCCTGATCAAGCTTGGCCAGTGCCTGGGTCAATTCCTGGTGGCGTTGCCCCTCGCTGCGCAACCGCGCCAGGCCATGCCGGAGGGTCGCCTGCCAGGCATGCAGACGCTCCAGATCCCGCTTGAGCCAGACCGCCTCATGTTCCAGGGCGCTGCAGACCTCCGCGACCGCGGCCTCCAGAAAGAGGATGCGTTGACGGAGGCGGGCGCGTCGCTCCACATCGGGCCGGTCCATCACCAGGTGCAATTCACCTTCCGGAGCAGCAGGGAGACCGGCCCCCACCTCGCCCGCTCCCCCCTCCGTGACCGCCACCCCCGCCCCAGGGGCCTCTCTGAAACGCGCCGGCAGGGGTTCCAGACTATCCAGCCGATCCAGTTCCTGCGCCAGACGCCGGGCCCGGGCCCGGCGCCGCCTTAACCCTACCGCGAGCACCGCCAGCCAGAGCCAGGTCAGGAGCAGGAAGCCGCCGAAGAGGACCACGGCCGCGGTGACGACGGCATGCGGCGTCAGTCCCGTCTCGGCGATCAAACCTTCCAGCCAGGCGATGATGACCGGCATGGGCCAGGTCTGGGGCTGGAAGTGGACCATGGCCCAGAGGGCACCCAGGGCGAGCACGGCCAGCAAGGCGATGTTGGCGAACAGGCCGGCAAGGGCGCGACGGGCACCATGGCTGCCATGACGGCGATAAGCGGTGCTGTACTCGTCGCCGGCGCCTTGCAGGGCCTGCATCCGTCCGGCCAGTTGTGCCTCCCGTTCGCCGATCTCGGCTAACTGTCGCTCCAGAATCCGGGCACGGCCCGCCTCAGGGGCCAGTTGCGCCTGCTCCCCGCTCAGGGCCAGACGGCGCTCGCGCCGAGCGGCCTGGGCCGCCTCGGCCTCGGCCAGTTCCACGTCGAGGGCCGCCCCGCAGGCCTGCAAGGGGGCGGCACCAACCATGGCGCGCACCGCGGGGCTGTGGGGATGAGGGGAGGCGATCTCGCGCTGGGCGAGATAGCAGGTCTCGACATAATCATCGAAGCCGAAGCCGACCAGGCACGTGATGGCCGGGGTCACGCCCTCGGCCCGCGCCAGGGGTTCGTCCGGGGCCTCAAGTGATATCAGGCGGGCCGACTGGGTGCCATCGCGGGTCAGGTGCCGACTGACTTCGTAGCTCTTGCCCTTGACGCGGAAGCGGAGGGTGACCGCCCCTTCCCCTGCACCCCAGTGCACCAGTTTACCGATGCGTTCCCCGGCCAGGACAAAGGTCCGGCCGAAGAGGGCGAAGCAGATGATCTCGCCGATGGCGCTCTTGCCGCTCTCGTTGTCGCCGCTGAGGCCAATGATGCCCCGCTCCGGCAGGTCCGCCAGGCGCAGGACCCGGTAGCGGTGCAGACGTTCGGCCTCAAGTCGCAGAATGATCATCGCTGGCTCTCCCCCGCCGCCTCATGCGCCCGGAGGCGCTCCAGGGCCAGGTCCAGGGCCGCCTGAAAACGCTGCTCGTCCAGGCCCCCGGAAGTGTCGCGCCGGCGTTCCCGCTCGGCCTCGCAATAGGCCGCGAACGCGACGCTGGGCTTGATGCTGGCCTCTTCCGGGGCCTTACGGCTGAAAGGGAGCTTGATCATGGGCAGGCCTCCTGGGTCCGCGCCCGACCGGTGGGCGATGAGGACTATTGTCAGGCTTTTCGCCGCCCATGGCACGCCCGCGTATAGGCGGTCACACCCTCCCCTGCCAACTTGACCGGCATCGGCAACACAAGCCACTGATTTTTTTTGCAACCATTGGCGAGGGAGGGTTGGGGAGCGAAGGTCCGTACGGTTAGGCCCGCCTTATCTGCATACCGCCGGGGGTCTGATCAGGCACGGGGGGCGCCAGCGCGAACGTCAGTCACGAATCCGGAAACGGCAATCCAGGTCGGCCAGGTCCACCTCCCGGGGGGAGACCCGCAGGACGGCATTGAGGGCCGGCTCCCCCTGGAGCCGGGCGCGGGTCTCCAGGGCCAGCTCCGGCAGCAGCAGCACATGCTTACGCTCCTCCCGGTCCACCACCACCGCTTCGCCCCGCCAGTCCGGATGGGCGCGCAGCCAGACCAGCTTCCAGTGCTGATTGGACAGGCGCTCGGCGCGGCGCACCGCCACCCCGGCGGTCTCCGCCTCCCCCACCCGCGCCGCCACCGCCTTGGCGTCAATGGGGTCCTCGCCCCGCAGCCAGGCGCGGAGCTGTTGGTGCACCAGCAGATCGGAGTAACGCCGCAGGGGGCTGGTGGCCCGGGTGTAGAGCGGCAGGCCCAGGCCGAAATGGGGCCCGGGCTCGCCCACCAGCCGCGAGGGTTTGAAGCGCCGGCGATAGGCGTACATGCCCGCCAGGTCCGCCGGCTGCTCGATCTTGTCCGGCGGGGGCTGGGTGACGTAGGGGATGGGGATGCCCAGGTCGCGGCAGAGGACGGCGACGGCCTCCCCGGCCATGAGCATGGCGTCCATGACCAGGGCGCGGCTCGCCAGCCGCGGCAGGGGCCGGATGATGACCTCCCCGTCGCGCACCCGCAGGCTCACCTCCGGCAACTCGAAGCCCGCGGCGTCGTTGGCCTGACGGCGGCGGCGGAAGCGCTCCACCAGGGTCCGCATGCCGGCGAAGGGCGCCTGGTCGAGGAGGCCCTCGGCGGTCTCATAGCTCAGGCGCTGGACCCGCACCCAGGTGCGCTGGACGCTGACGTCGACCACCTCGCCCTGGGCGTCGCAGCCGAAGCCGAAGGACAGGGCGGGCGACACCTCCAGCAGGCCCAGGCCCAGGCGGGCGGTGATCGCCGGGGGCAGCATGTTGACCATGCGCTCCGGCAGATACTGGTTGGCCCCCCGGGAGCGGGCCTCCCGGTCCAGGTCGCTGTCCGGGGCCACCAGGGCGGCGACATCGGCGACATGGACCCAGAGGCGGTCGCCGTCCAGGCTCAGGGCGTCGTCCGGGTCCTGGTTGCCCTCGTCGTCGATGGCGAAGGCCGGGAGATGGGTCAGGTCCAGGCGGTCCTCGTCCGGCAACTCACCCACCGGCAGGTCGGGGTCGAGCGCCGGCAGGGCCTGGCGGGCGGGATGGGGATTGTGCTCCGGGGCCCAGTGACCGAACTGGACCAGGGCGCGATGGGCCTTCTCCGGGGTCTCCTCGATCCCCAGGGCCTTGAGGATGCGGCTGTGCTCCGATCGCCCCCAGGCCACGCGCTCCACCTCCGCCAGGCGCTCGGCATCCTCCGGAAGGGGCTGACTGGCCGCCAGACGTGCGAGGAAGTCCTCCCAGTCCCGGGCGGCACGCTCCCGGACCTGCCGCTGGGCCTGGTCCGCCTCCACCTCGGCCCGCGGCCGGGCGCGGATCTCCTCCGGGGTGCCGCTGAACCAGAGCCCCTCCGCCACCAGGCCCCAGGCCGCCCAGGCGGCGGCGGGGGTAAAGTCACCATGGATGAGCTCGGCCAGTTCCCGCAGCCGGGTGGTGCCGCCCTCCAGCAGTTCCCAGGCCTCGGCGAAGTCCCCGGCGTCCAGGGTCAACTCGTGCAGACCGCGCAGGGGCCCCGGATGGAGCAGGTCGATATCCTTGAGGCGCACCCGCTTGGTCTCGCCCTTGTCGAGGGCGATCTCGATCTTCTCCCCCAGGGTCAGGACCCGGGCGGGATGGCCTTTGTAAAGGACCAGGCTGTCGACACGCAGATTGGCTTGATGTATGGACAAAACGTTACCACTTGGGCTAACTGGACGTTGCTCGGTCACCGGCTTGGGAAGGGCCGTCCAGGATCGGGATAGAGACGCCGAGAACCGGTAGCGGGTGGTTTCCCACCTGGAATCATCTCTCGCGTCGATCCTGGCAGGTATTTAAGCCTCCCCGGCCGATGACGGTGGTGGGGGCTTTCACGCCTAGCCGGCATTGCAATGGGCGATCGCCCTAGTTTATACCGTATGGGTCCGGACCCGGACGCGTCCGCTTAACATGAATATGGCAGGGCGGATTCTTTCATCACCGGAATGATAGGAGGCTGCCCTGCATGATCGTCAGGAGATCCGCGAACGATGAACTGCCAGTGGCGCGACTTTCTTGAGACCCGTGGGGCCCGATTTGACGAGGACGGCCTGGCCCGTTTCGCCACCGCCCCCCGCCAGGCCGATCCGGCCCTTTGCGACCTCAGCCACCTGGGCCTGATCGCGATCGCCGGGGCGGATGCCCCGACCTTCCTCCAGGGGCAACTGACCAACGACGTGCGTCAGGTCAGCGCGACCCACTCGCAACTGGCCGGTTACTGCACCCACCAGGGTCGCATGCTGGCCAGTTTTCGCCTGCTGCGGCGGGATGAGACCTTCTACCTGCTGCTACCGCGCTCCCAAGTGGACCTGGTGGTCAAACGGTTGCGGATGTTCATCCTGCGTTCCCAGGTCGTCGTCACCGACGCCTCGGCGGAGTTCGCCGCCCTGGGGCTGAGCGGCGACCAGGCGGAGACCCTGCTGGCGGCTGCCTGTCCTGAACCGATGGTCCTGCCCGCGAAGGCCAATGGGCAGGCCCAAGCGGGGGATTTGACGGTGATTCGCCCGGCCGGCACCGCCCCCCGTTTCCTGGTCCTGGGGCCCGTCCCGGCCTTGACCACCCTCTGGGATCGCCTGGCCTTGGAGGCCACCCCGGTCAATGCCGAACACTGGACCCTGCTCGATATCCAGGCCGGCCTGCCCAACGTCCACCCGGAGACCCGCGAGGCCTTCGTGCCGCAGATGACCAATCTGCAGCTTGTGGACGGGGTCAGCTTCACCAAGGGCTGTTACGCCGGTCAGGAGGTCGTCGCCCGCATGCAGTACCTGGGCAAGCTCAAGCGGCGCCTCTACCTGGGTGAGGTGACCGCAGACCAGCCCCCCCGCCCCGGCGATGCCCTCTTTTCCCCGATCAGCGCCTCCGCCCAGTCCGCCGGCACGATCGTCGAGGTCAGCCCCCTGGAGCAGGGCCGCTGGGCCCTCAGCCTGGTGGCGGAAATCGCCGCCATAGCCGATGGTCGTCTTGCCTTGGGCGAGGGCGGACCGCTGATCCAGGTTACGGAACCACCCTACGGGTTTCCCGCCCCCTGATCAGCCCCGGTTCCACCCGGGT
>SACH01000196.1 GCA_009928645.1 Gammaproteobacteria bacterium
AGGTGGGTGGGGTGGCCAAGCAGGCCGGATACGAGGTCATGGAGAAGGGCCTGTGGTTGTACTACGCCGCCGCAAAACCCGAGGTGCCGGTCAAGGCCAAGGCGACCATCTACGGCGCCCTGAGTTACCTGATCCTGCCTACCGACCTCCTGCCTGACTTCGTGCCGGTCGGTGGCTATGGTGACGATCTGACGGTTCTTCTCGGCGCAGTCGCCGTGGTCTCCATGCACATCGATGCCACCGTCAAGGCGATGGCAAGCGCCAAGTTGCGCGACTGGTTCGGCCCGGCCTAACCCTGGGACGCCGCTGCCTGCCGAGCGGGGCCTGCTGGAGAGCAGACCGAGTCGAGTATGGTGCTGTCAACCAAAAAGAAGGCCGTAGGTTTTTGTACTGGATGGGGCTTAGTAGGGTCTCAATCTGTCAGGGTTCGGGTCCTGATGGATTCTGGTGGGGTTTGCCGCGGCTGGGGGGCTATATTCACCCCCTACTCCCCGGCCAGGGGTCTGTTCATCAGGCGAAAACCCTACTTTTTCACCTAATCTTTTTTGCCTTGAAGATAACTTTTTTGACCCTTCGCATGCCCATGAGCGAAAAAAAGAAAATTTTGGCCGAGGGGTACGAACGCTGACCCGCTTTTGAGGGGACATGTCCATACTTCGGGTCTTCGAGATTGCACCCTGGACCAGTGGGCATGAGTAATTCCGCCCCAGGCCAGGTCAATCGGAATTAGCCGCTGGTCCCAGTGGCCATTGCACCCAGTAACCCGGGCGCCGCCCGCTTGAGATAAGTCACCACCCCCGCATGCCGCGCCTCGGCGGGGTGCAGGGGCTGCACGAGGGTCGCGAGGATGGCGGCCGTGTCCGGGGCCAGCTCCCCGGTCATGGCCCCCTCGGCATCGAGGAGCAGCAGGTGCTCCAAGCGCGCCTCGGCGTCCTCCGCCAGCGACTCACGCTCCGCCCGGATGGCGGCGAAGCGCTCCCGGGGCACGGGGGCCAGCACCCCCTGGATGAAGGCCGCCACCAGTGCCTGCTCCGCCGCCGGGGGCTCCCGGTTGCCCTGAGCCTTGTGCTGGACCAGCGCCGGTCCGCTCTCCGCCAGTTGCACCTCGAAGGTCGACAGGGAACGACCGAAGCGATCGCGGACGGAGAAGACGGCACTGCCCCAGCATAGGCAGTTGGCGGTATAGGTGCCCACGCAATGCTCCAGGCAATGACCCTCCTGCTCCAGGTCCGCCTGGCTGGTCAGTTCCAGAACCCGGTAGGGACCGCGCCGATGGGTGCCGGCCAGGACCGGGGACCAGCTCAGGGGCCGGGGGGCCTCCGCCGCCTCACCCGCCTCGGTCGGTAGGCCGCGCACGCTGTAACGGGCGAAGCCCGCGCGCCAGTGGCGCGCCATGGCGGCCAGGCGACCCAGGCCGTAACGACCAAACCACAGGGGATAGAAGGCGGCGGGCGCCTGACGCGGCGGCGTCGGGTCCGCGGACCCCGGCGGGGCCACCGCCTGGAGCGTCGGGCGGACTCCGAACTGATAGACGGCCTGCATCATGGCGAGGATGGCGTCCAGGTCCAGGGGCGCGCCGGCCTGGGCCTCCAGCGCCGCCCGGCCCGCCTGCCACCCCCCGCGAAAGGGTTTGAGTAGCTGCGGGGGGGCCACCTGGAGGAGGGTGGCCAGATCGGTCAGGGGGCTGGCCAACTCCTGGAAGGTGGCCCAGTCCCCGGGGGTCCGCGGCACATAGTCCACCGGCACGGCATCGACCTGCTTGAGCAGGGCCATGCGCGACCCCGGGGCCACCGGCCCGGGGAGCGCGCGCAGCTGGGTGATGGTGCTCGGCTTGACCTGAAAGTGCTTCGCCAGGGTCTGGGTCAGGGGGGCGCCCTGGGCGATGGCCCGGCGCAGGGACCAGTCGCCACGGAGGACCGGGGCGAACCAGGGATAGGCCGTCACCGCCTGGAGACGGTTGCGCCGCTCGGTGGGCGGCAGCGCGCAGTAGGCGTTGAATACCTCGGCGCGGGCGTCGCCCTCGGCGCGCACGGCGGCCAGGACCTCTGGGTCCAGCTCGGCGAGAAAGCGGCCCAGGGCGGCGGTCAGCAGGGTGGCCTCGACGCGGGCCAGGACCCAGCGGGCGCTGGGACGGTCCGGACCGGCGCGCCCGGCGGCGGGGCTGGTCAGGGTCTGGGCCGCCAGTTGTGTGGCCAGGTCCGTCACCCAGGGCGCGGCGGGGTCGAGGAGCGCCAGGTCGCGCACCACCCGACCGCCGATCCGGGCCGGGTGCGGGCGCTGCGGGGTGGCAAAACAGAACACCTTGCGATCGGCCTGCTCCACCAGCCACAGCCCCTGGCAGTGCTGGTCCTGGCCGGACAGGACCAGGGGGGCGTCGAAGGTGAGCACCAGGGTCTGGCGCAACCGGGGGAGCGTGGCGGGTTGGGTGAGCCAGGCGCGCGGACGACGCAGTTGGCCTTGGGCCAGCAGCCGGCTCAGCAGGGTCATGCTGAGCGTGTTCAGGCTGGCGTCGCCGATGTGGCGATAGTCCCAGGGGCTGAAGGGCGTACCGGTGAAGTCCATGGTGGCGGGCGGCGGGGCGACGGATGACAAGGGGGCCGACCACGGCTGGAGGGCGCGTGGCGGGGTGGTCTGTCATCAGTATCCGTGGACGCCGCGGAGGGGGAGGGGACCGCAAGCTTGCGGTGGCGGTCCGGGGGGTGAGGGAGGGGAAGCTGACGAAGCTGGTAATGACCCGGCCAGCACTTTTAACCAGCCTGGGTGCCGGTTCGCCAGGATGGGGAGATTAGGTCATGGCGATGACGATCCCGGCGCGGATAAACCGCCAAACGCCGTCAGTCCTGGGCAACTTTGCCAGCGTGAAACAGATTGCTTGCGCGCGGACCTGAAAGATCTAATGCCGGCCATGGGGGCAACAAGCCGGGTTATCCTGCCGCTGGGTAGGCTTGTCGAGACACCAGGGGGCCAAACTGCCCTGATTCTTCCGCCAAGGGTCTGTCCAGCAGGCGAAACACCCTGCTTTTTCACCTAATCCCTTGTGGATCACTTTCTTGCTCTCTGCATCTCCATGAGTAAGCGAGAGAAATTTTTAGCCTGGGGTACGAACGATGATCCGCATTTGAAAGGATTGGGACCTTGCCACCAAGCGACCAACTCAGCACGGGTAACCGCACGAATGCGAACCCCACCTTGTGGGGATACAGCCGCCGCCATTGATAACCGGCCGCAAGCTTGCAGCCCGAGTACACCCTGCCACCTTGGGGCATGCTAGCCCCCGAACCGCAGGCTTCGATTTGCCGGGACCCCGCCAGGGAGACAAGGAAGACGCGGTTCTTTACCGCTCCGCCCACCGGCGGGTACCCTTACCCAAAGCAACAAAAACGGGACAACCATGACGGATCACCCCTTTTCCCGCCGCATCCTCCTCGCCGTGACCGGCCTCACCCCCCAGGTGGTCACCGAAACCCTCTATGCCCTGGCCTGCCGGACGGAAGCCCCCTGGATACCGCATGAGGTCCACCTCATCACCACCTCCACGGGGGCGAGTAACGCGCAACTGAACCTATTGAACCCCGACGGCTGGTTTCATCGCTTATGCGCTGATTACCATCTGCCCGCCATCGATTTCCCGGAGGCCAACATCCACGTCCTGTGCGATGACCAGGGCCAGCCGCTGGAAGACATCCGCACCCAGGCCCATAACACCCTGGCCGCTGATTTCATCACCGAAGTCGTGCGCCAGTTGACCGCCGACCCCCAGAGCGAACTCCATGTGTCCATCGCCGGCGGACGCAAGACCATGGGCTACTACCTGGGTTACGCGCTCTCCCTCTACGGACGCCCCCAGGACCGGCTGTCCCATGTCCTGGTGTCCGATCCCTACGAAACCAACCGGGAGTTCTACTACCCCACCCCTTACCTGCATCGCATCCATTCCAAGCGTGGGGACAAGGAAGTCACCCTGGATGCCCGGCACGCGGTCGTCGACCTGGCGGCCATCCCCTTCGTGCAACTGCGGCAGGGACTCCCGGACCAGCTGCGCCATGGTCAGACGACCTTCACCCGCGCCGTCGCCACGGCCAACCGCGGCATGGAACCCCCGCGGCTGGAGATTGATATCCGCCAGTTTCAGGTGCGGGCGGATGACCAGGTGATAAAACTGAGCGAGACAGAGTGTCTGGTGTTGCTGTGGTTGGCGCAACGCGCCGCGCGGGGCGAAGCGGCCACCGACTGGTCAGCCCGTGACATGGCCGAGGAATTTCTGGGACTGGTTGCCCAGGTCACCAACCCGATGAGTGGCCATTACGACCGCATCGCCCGTGCCTTCGAGGAAAGTCATTTTGTAACCGTCAGAATCGGCAAGTATTTCGAGCCCCACAAATCGCGCATCAAGAAAGCGTTTGAACAAACGCTGGGCACGTTGCCGGCGGCACGCTACCAGATCGCCCGTGTTCGGCATGCGGAGCGAACCTATTTCTTCCTGCCCCTGGAGCCGGAGCAGATCGGCATTCAATCCCACTGACCGGCACGCGGTTTACCCCAAGGCGCTGACTGCCTAACCCTCAGCC
>SACH01000197.1 GCA_009928645.1 Gammaproteobacteria bacterium
CCCTCGTCCTGCTCCCCATCCACCTCCCCCTTACCGTCCTTACTCCCCTCCCCGGCCCCTGGATCACCCCTCCCGCCTGGCCTCGGGCCGGCTCAAGTTCCGGCTACCCTGCTGGTCATCGACGATGAACCCGACAATCTGTGCCTGGCCACCGAGATCTTCCGGGATCGGGGGCTGGACATCGTCAGCGCCGCCGACGGCGCCACCGGCCTGCGCCTGGCCGCCACGCTGCGGCCGGACCTGATCCTGCTCGACATCCGCATGCCGGGTTTGGACGGCTTTCAGGTGTGCGAACGGCTCAAGGCCGATCCGGCTACCCGGCCGATCCCGGTGGTCTTCCTCTCCGCCCTGGATCAATTCGAGGACAAGGCGCGAGGCTTCGCCGCTGGCGCAGTGGACTATATCGCCAAGCCCTGTGATGCCCGTGAGCTGCTGCTCCGGGTCACCAATCATGTCCGCCTGGCCCGGCTGGCGCCAGGCCCCTCGGCGGCCAGCCCGGAGGAGCCGCCAGCGGCTGGGGCCAAGCTGGCCCCGGAGCGATCTCTGTTGATACTCTTGCGGGCCCGCGACCGGTTGTTGGCGGACCTGGCCAATCCACCCGATCTGAATGCCCTGGCCCGGGATTGCGGCAC
Organism: Gammaproteobacteria bacterium; assembly: GCA_009928645.1. Lineage (GTDB taxonomy): Bacteria > Pseudomonadota > Gammaproteobacteria > Chromatiales > Chromatiaceae > M0108. Next base: position 633 of record SACH01000197.1, read on the forward strand.
CAATCGCACGAGCTTGCAGCACCTCTTCCGGGCCACGCTGGGGATGAGCGTCTACGGTTACCTGCGTGAGCAACGCTTGCAACTGGCCCGCGCCCTACTGGCGGAAGGTGGGCACAGCATCGACCGTGTTGCCGTCCTCGTCGGCTATAGCCAGAGTCATAACTTTACGCGCGCCTTCAAAAAGCGGTTTGGCCTGGTCCCGAGCCAGTTGCCGCTCCGCGGCGACAAATTGCAGCAATGAGTGGCGCTATTGTCGCCTGGAGATTTTCAGGCCTCCCTCGCCTCAGTAAGCTCCTGCCTGCATCACTTCCTACACCTTCCTCCCTTTCCGGAGACGATACGCATGAGTTTGGCGTCAGGTGATGAGCCTTTCCACTATGAGCCTTCTTCCCTTAGCCCCCGGGAGGGCAGTGTGGAATCTTTGGTCACCGCTGAAGGGCAGGACCCGACGCGTTGGGGTCACGGTCCTGGTCCCAACGAGGAAGATGCCCCAGCGCGCCTCGCCTCCCGGGATAGGGACAGCCTGGCGGGCCGCCAGGTCCTGGTCGTCGATGATGACCAACTCAACTTGGAAATCGCGGCCAGACTCCTGAACAACCGTGGGGCCTGGGTCACCCTGGCCACCCACGGCCAGGAGGCCCTGGACCTGCTGCGGTTGCATCCGCGGGGCTGGGATGTCGTACTCATGGATATTCGCATGCCGGGCCTGGATGGTTTCGAAACCACCCGCCGCATACGCACCGAACTGGGTCTTAGTCACCTCCCTATCATTGCCTGGACCTCCGAGCCCTTGCCTGAGATACGGCGTGAGCTAGCGGAGGCAGGAGTCGATGACTATCATCCCAAGCCGATCGAGGTGGATGTCCTGTTAGAAACCCTCTTGCGCTGGATCAGCCCTGAATCTACTCGCTAAATCCCCGTTAGCCACTCTTGAAGGAAATTCGCCGCGGGGCCCTGTGGGATGTGCAGGGGCGTGACCTCTGGGGGGGTAAGTCATTGCGTCCTTTAACCAACTTCAAGGTCCTGAACACGGGGCCTAGTACCGATCTCGCCCTGCCCGTGGCGGGCATGCTGGTCATCGGCCTCCTGCTGGCCTTGACCAGTGCCAATAGCTATCTGCTCTTCCATACCCTGGTAGAGCTGTTCAGCATCGGTGTGGCCTTCGCCATCCTGCTCCTGGCCTGGAACACCCGGGAGGTACAGGACCTTGGCATCCTGCGGATCATCGCCCTTGGTTTCGGTGCCGCGGCCATCATCGACCTGCTGCATACCCTGGCCTACAAGGGGATGACCATCTTCCCCGGCGATGACGCCAACCTGCCGACCCAGCTCTGGATTGCCGCCCGTTATCTCCAGGCCCTCACCCTTCTGGCCGCGCCCTGGCTTGCGCGCCGCCTGGTGCCCCTGGTCGGCTTGGTCGCGGCCTATGGCACCCTGACCCTGCTCCTGATCCTGGCCGTTTTCAGTGGCTATTTTCCGGACTGCTATGTCGAAGGCCAGGGCCTGACCCCCTTCAAGATCACCAGCGAATATCTCATCGTGGCCATCATCCTGGCCGGGGTGGTCGGACTGCACCGGGTGCGCGCGGCGCTCCATCCCACGGCTTATCGTTTCTTGCAGGCCATGGCCCTAGTCACCATCGCTCAAGAGCTCGCCTTCACCGCCTACATCGGCGTCTATGACCTGGCCAACATGGCGGGCCATCTGCTCAAGCTGGTGGCCTACTATCTGCTCTACCGCGCGATTTTCGTCACGGCCATTCGCGACCCCTTCCTGACCCTGTTCCGGGACCTCAAGGCCACGGAACAGTCACTGCTCGCCTCCCAGGCGGAGATCCAGCGGCAGCATGCCGACCTGGAGCGGCGGGTCGTCGAACGAACCGCCGCCCTGGAGGCGGAGATCCGGGAACGGCACCACGCCGAGCAGGCACTGACCGAGAGCGCCGCCAACTTCCGGGCCTTTTTTGAGACCGTGGGCGATCTGATCGTCGTCGCCGCCCCCGATGGCCGCATCCTGTTCGCCAATCCGGCCTGCCAGCGGACCCTGGGCTATGACGAGACTGAACTGTCGAGCTTGGGGGTGCTGGATCTCCATCCCGCGGACTGTCGGGTGGAGGCCGCGGACATCTTCGCCGCCATGTTCCGCGGCGAGCGTCAGGCTTGCCCCTTGCCCTTGGCCAGCAAGGATGGGCTCCCGATCCCCGTCGAGACCCGCATCTGGCCGGGGCGCTGGAATGGCGCCGACTGTATCTACGGGCTCAGCAAGGACCTGCGGGCGGAACAGGAGGCGCAGCAGCGTTTCGAGCGCCTGTTCCACAGCAACCCGGCCCCGATGGCCCTGACCCGCCTGCCGGAGCGGCGCTTAGCCGATGTCAACCAGGCCTTTCTCGATACCCTGGGCTATACCCGGGCGGAGGTGATCGGCCAGACCTCCGCGGAACTGGGACTCTTTGAGGACCCGACGTACCAGCAAACCGTGGCTGACCAGTTGCAGACCCAGGGACGGTTTCGTGATATCGAGCTCCAGGTGCGACGCAAGGACGGGGTGCGGCGGGATGGTCTCTTCTCCGGCGAGGTCATTCGCAGCCAGGGCCAGGAGTATTTCCTAACGGTGATGGCCGATATCACCCAGCGCAAGCAGGCCGAGCAGCGCCTGCAGGAGAGCGAGCAGCGTCTCCGGGAGCTGAGCGCGCAACTCGAACTTAAGGTCGAAGCGCGCACCCAGGCCCTGCGCGCCGCCAATGAGGCCCTGCGGGAGAGCGAGGAGGGCTTTCGCACCCTGTTCGAGGAGACCCGCCAGCCCCTCGCCCTGATGGAAGGCGACCGCTTCATTGCCGCCAACCGGGCCACGCTTGAGATGCTGCGCGCGGTGACCCCGGAGCAGTTGATTGGCCATACCGCCGGTGATTTCTCAACTCCCGTCCTGGCCGATGGCAGCCCCGCCACCGCACGGATGGCCGAACATATCCGCCTGGCCCTGGAGCACGGCGCCCACGAGTTCGAGTGGGAGAGCCTGCGGGTCGGCGGCGAGCCCTTCCCTTCCCGGGTCCTCCTGACCGCCATCCGGCGCGGCAACCGGCAACAGCTCCATGTGGTGTGGAACGACATCACGGAACAAAAGCAGGCCCAGGCACGAGTCGAATACCTGGCCTATTATGACGCCCTGACCGGCCTGCCCAACCGCGTGCTGGGACTGGACTGTCTCGCCCAAAAACTGGCCCAAGCCCAACGCCACCAGCGCCAACTGGCGGTGCTCTACCTCGACCTGGACCACTTCAAGCACATCAATGACAGTTATGGCCATCTCCTGGGTGACAAGCTGCTCCAAGGCGTCGCCTGGCGTCTGACCGGGCGCCTGCGGGCGGAAGACAGCCTTTGCCGCCTAGCCGCGGACGAATTCCTGCTGGTCCTGCCGGAGGTGGGAAAGGAACATGGACTGGCGAACCTGGCCAGTCTGTGCGACCGTCTCATCAACCATTTTGCCCAAGCCTTCGAACTCGATGGCCACCAGGTCTATGTCAGTCTCTCCCTCGGCGTCGCCCTCTACCCCCGTGACGGGGCCGATGGCGAGACCCTGATGCGTCATGCCGACACCGCCCTCTACGAGGCCAAGCGCGCCGGGTGCCAGACGTATCGCTTTTTCGAGCCGTGCATGAACGACGAGTTGATGCGCTTCATCCAGATCCGCGATGCCTTGCGCGAGGCCCTGGAACGTCATGAGTTCGTCCTCCACTATCAGCCTCAGGTCGATCTGCAAAGCGGGCGCCTGGTGGGGGTCGAGGCCCTGCTGCGCTGGCAAAGACCAGGCATGGGGTTGCTCGCGCCTGGGCATTTCCTCGATGTGGCCGAGGAGAGTGGGCTCATCGTGCCCATCAGCCGCTGGGTGCTGCATGAGGCCTGTCGTCAGGCGGC
>SACH01000198.1 GCA_009928645.1 Gammaproteobacteria bacterium
GTAACAGGGGACCGTGGCAATGCCACACACTACACTCTCCAGCCTCCATCGGGATGTGGGGGACCGGCCGGTGCCGTCGAAGGTAGTTATAGGGTCGTGGCACTGCCACGCTCGAACCGTGGTCCCGGCTCCACTCGCCAAAAGGGGATCCCCGGGGGGTGGTGTGATCAGAAGAAGTGCACCCCATCGAGTAATCTATCGACCGTGGCATTGCCACGCTACCCTCGCTCTCAGAGGGACTACGGTCCGCGGACAATACAATGCCCGCTTGATGCGACGTCCGATAATCCCCTCCGAGGGGGCACGGCTCCTTAAAAACCCGCCCCCCTAAACCACCTGGAGGGTGCAGTGGCATTGCCACGATGAGCAATCGGGAATGGCCAGGTGGATTGCGCGCCGGATAACAATGCCACGTTCCCCGGAAATAACGCTCCCGAGCGGAAAATCCACCCTCCACCAGGAGGATGACGAGGGGAGGCGCAGCCGTTAGGACTTGATTGTATGTTTCCCGTGGAACATTTTTGGCTAGATTATTGATCAATCGCGCGCTCGGCAAACAAGACCGCCGGCCGGGCGCCCGCCTCGCCACCGCCGAGAGGGCGCTGGTCATCAGAGCAGGGGAGGGGGGAGGGGGCGAGGGTGCGGCAGAACCCTGGAGCGCGGGACAGGCCAAATCCCCCGGCAAAAGCCACTAAAACCACCGCAAGCGGCGCAGAAAGCGCACGGCCAGTCGGTAACATCGCGGCCGATCAACCTGCGAGATTCCCGCATGCCGTCCATCCCCTCCCTGGTCCAGCGTTTGCTGCGGCGCCTGCGGCGCGCCACCCCGCCGCCTCCGCCGCACGCGGTGGAGGACATTCCGAAGTACCCGCCCTTCCTGCGGGGCCTACCCGCCTTTCACCCGGACCTGCTGCTACAAACCCAAGAACCTTTGGTACGGCGCCTGCAGGATCAGCTCAAGCTGACCGATGCGCAGTTTACGACCTATATCCTGCCGTGCCTGCGCAACTACGCCGCCTATGTGCATTTGCTCCCCGCCTCGCAAAATCATCATCACCGGGGCGCGGGCGGCCTCCTGCGGCACGGCCTGGAGGTCGCGGAACGGGCCGCCGCCATCGCCGCGGAAAAAGCCTTCTTCACCGCGGATACCGTCCCGGCGGTGAAGCGGGCGGTCGTCGTCGAGTGGCAGGCCGCCAGCGCGCTCGCCGGCTTGTGTCATGACCTCGGCAAGCCCATCGCCGACGTCGAGATTGGCAGTGAGGACGGCACCCAGAACTGGGACCCCTTCGACCCCCAGGCCCGGTCCATCTTTGACTGGTGCCAACGCCACCAACTCGACCGCTACTTCCTGCGCTGGCGCAAGAATCGCCATCAGTGGCATGAAACCGAGGGCATCCTCGTCGTGCCGCGTATCCTCACCGAAGCCACCTTGTCGTGGATCGGGGGGACGGATCCCCGCGTGCGGATGCAGCTGACCCAAAGCATCGCCCGCGGCACCGACGCCCCCGGGGCCAATTTGATCGCGCCCATCGTCACCGAGGCGGATGCCTACAGCGTCCGCGCCGACCTGCGCAAATGGAGCAGCACCACGGGGGTCGAGATGCTGGCCATCCCGAGTCAGCGCTACATCCTCGATGCCATGCGCGAAATGATCCAGACGAGTAAATGGCCCATCAACCAGGCCGGGGGGCGGGTGTTCGTCACCGCGCATGGCGCCTTGCTGCCCTGGCCGGGACCGGATGCCGCCGGCATGGACGTGGTGAATTATCTGCGTAAAAACGAGATCCCCGGGATTTCCCGCGATCCGGACAATCTCGCGGATATCCTGATCGACACCGGCATCGCCGTCCCCTTGAAGCTGCCCCATGGCGATATGCGCTATTGGCGGGCGCGCATTACCTTGCCCGAGGGGCGGGACCTGGAATTAACCTGCCTGCGCGTGCCGGATAAAAACTACCTGATTGATCATCACACGCCGCCCCTGGTCGCCGTCCTGTGTGACGTCCCCGACGAGGCCGCGGCCCTGGACGCGGCGGAAGCGGACCCCCTGGAAGACGATCCGGAAGCGGGCGGTCTCCCGGCGCCCGTGAGCGTGACCACGCCCGGGGTCGCGCCCCCGGCGGCCGTCGCCACCCCCGGCGCCACTCCCGTCACCACCCCTGCCACCCCACCGGCACCGGACGCCGGCCAGGCCCCGGCCATGGTGCCGGCCATGGTGCCGGCGCCGGGCGGGGCGACGCGCCCGCCAACCCAGCGCGCAACACCCGCGGCTCCGGTAGCGGTCACGCCCCAAGCCCCGCCGGCGATACCCAACCCCTTCCGACGGCAACTGCAGGCCGCTTTCCCCCATGTCGGCAACATCACCCCCGAGGCCGCCACCACGTTTCTGCACCAACGCGGCGCTGTGGGCGCGACGTTGCTCGCGCTAGCCCGCCAGGCCGCGGCCAGCGCAACCTGCCCGGCGTGGCTGGATCCGCCCGCTGACGGCGCCATTTGGTTGCGCTACCCGGCGGCCTTGGAGCAGAACGGTAGCGGGCCCATCCCCGAACGGGCGGCGCTGGCCGCCTCGGCCCTCTTCACGCGTAACCCAACCAAGGTCACCTCGGTACTCCACGACCGGGCGGGCCATACCCTGCTGCGCCTGGAGAATCAGGTCGCCTTTCAGTGGGTGGCGTGGGTGCTCGGGCAGCCGCAGCCCACGGCCGCCCCCCCGGTAACCGTATGCCCGGCAGCGGGCGCGCCCCCCGCCACCCCCCGTGGCGCCGCTCCGGGGTCACAGCCACGGCCCTCTAAGCCGCCGCGACCCGCCGCCCCGGTCCCCGACCCGTCGCCCCCCCTCCCGACGGGAGCGGCACCCACGCCCGCGGCCGTAACCGCCGCCGGCTCGGCCGACCCCGCCGTCCCGGCCCGCCCCGGTCCGGACCCGGACCCGGCCCGACCGTCGGGCAGGCATCCGACGGCGCCCACCCCCGCGGTCGCGCCGTCCGATCGGCGCCGGGAACCCCGGGATGTGACCCCGGCCGCCGCGCCTCCGGCAGCGGGGATACCCGCCGCCGAGGGCACCGAACCCCGCGGCCCGCGGGCGCCATCGCCCTTTCGCTCGCCACTTGCCGTCGAACCCGCCCCGGCGCCCGACGCCACGCCCGCCACCGCCAGCCCCGCGGACCCGTTCCTCGACCGCTTGCGCACCCTGGCCGCGCAGGACCACCTGTGCGCGGGCCTCACCGCCGGGCCGGACGGATTTGAGATTCACAGCGCCCACAAGGAGACGATCGCCAAACACCTGGAACTGAAACCCAAGGCCCTCGACTACCTGCTCAAGCGCCACGGGCGCCCCCGCGCCGACCGGGACGGGATCGTCTACCACCTTCCCCTGGCCTGAGCCAGCCGGCCGTACGCCCGCCATTGCCGGGGAAATGACGCTTCCAACCGCACCATACCGGCGAATATCCCCGTGCGCCGCTGGTAGCCTGAACCCTGACCCTCCCGGCCCGGGTCCCACGGCGATGACGCCCGGGCCGGGCCCTGTCCGCAGGTAAACGAGCGTTGTGCTGATGACCGGTGCCACCGACCCCCCCCAACCCCGGCTCCCACGGCCCCACGCCGGGCGCCCCCGCCCACCGCGCCTACCCCGGGGCCGCGCCCGCTCCTGCCGGCGCGACGCGGGCCCGGGCGGCAGGGCAGGGGAGGGATGACCGGCGTGCCGCGGGGGGCGGACCGTGGCCGCTAAGAAAATCCTCTTTCAGGATCCCTTCCGCCCCGCCTACGAGGCCATCGCGGCCGGGGTCTGGTTCGTGACCGGTCTGCTGGCCTATTACCTGGCCCACCACACGATTCTGCCCACGCCGCCCTTTATGGGCCTGATGGCGGTGTGTCTGGTGATGGCGGTGATCCGGCTGATCCCGGCCGTACGCCTGTGGGCGGTGCGCTACCGGGTGCGGGAAGGTTTCCCGCTATCCTTCATCGCCCCCAAGACCCTGCTGCGCCAGATGCGCCCCGATCAGTTCTGGCTGGGAACCGGCTTTGAGTGGACCGCGGCGCAGACCGTGTTCGCCAACGAGATCCTGCGCCGCGACGCACGCGCCCTGGGCCTGACCGAGAGTGCGACGCCCGGGGCCGGCTGGATTCACTCCATTGGCCCGCCGGAACAACCGATCTATATCCCGGCGATGATGTTTCACGGCCAGACCCTGGTGGTGGGCACCACCGGCGCCGGCAAGACCCGGCTGATGGAGACGCTGATCGTGCAGTGCGTCGCCAAGGGCCACGCCGTGATCATCATCGACCCCAAATCCGACCTCGACCTGCGCCAGTCGGCGCAGCGCGCCTGCCACCTGGTCGGCCAGCCGGAGCGCTTCGTCTTCTTCAACCCGGCCTTTCCCGAGCACAGCGCGCGCCTGGACCCGCTGCGCAACTGGAACCGCAGCACCGAACTGGCCAACCGCATCGCCTCGTTAATCCCGTCGCAGTCCGCCAGCGACCCCTGGAAGGCGTTCAGCCAGCGGGTGCTGGACACGGTGGTGTCGGG
>SACH01000199.1 GCA_009928645.1 Gammaproteobacteria bacterium
CGTCGGGGTCGAGCAGGTCGGGCTGGCGGTCGGGGTCGGTATGGAACTTGGGGTCGACGAGGGAGAGCAACTCGGGTCGGTAGCTTTGCCAGATGGCATTGGTTAGGTCGTTGAGCAGGTCGAAGATCGCCAGTGCCTGCTCCGGGGTCCAGGTATCGGGCAGCGTGATGGTGAATCGCTCATCGGGTGCGCTCATGGGGCGATCTCCTCGCGGGCGGTTTGCACCTGTTCGGCGCTGACGGTACGGGCCTGGCCGAGGGCGGCGCTGGTGAGCGCGTAGTGGGCCAGGCGGTTGATCTTGCGCGGCATGCCCTGGGTGGCCTGGAACAGGGCCTCGACGGCAGGCGGCTCGAACAGCGGCAGCTCGCAGCCGGCCAGGCGCAGGCGATGGATCAGGTACTCGGGGAGTTCCTCGCGGGTCAGCCCTGCCAAGTGGTAACGGACCACGATGCGCTGGGCCAGCGACTCATGCACCGCCATGGCCAGACGGCGGCGCAGTTCGGTGAGCCCCACCAGCAGCAGGCACAGGCGGTTCTCCGAATCCATCTGGTAGTTGGTCAGCAGGCGCAGGTCCTCCAGCACTTCGTTGCGCAGGTGATGGGCCTCATCGACGATGAGCACCGGGCGCTGGCGGGCCTCCAGGGTCAGGCGGCTGATCTCGCTGCGGATGGCACGGAAGGCCGCGGCGCGGTTGCGCTCGATGGGTAACCCCAACTCCCAGCCAACGGATTTGTACATGTCCAGTACATTGCCGGTGGACAGGGGCACATAGAAGACGCGATAGAGCCCCGGATGCAGGGCGGCGGCGACCTTGCGGCACACGGTGGTCTTGCCTGAACCGGCCTCGCCGGTCACCAGGCCGATGGCACGCAGTGCCAGCAGATGTTTGTGTAGTTCCGGCAAGCGTGCGTGCCCGTCGAGCATCAGTCTGGGAAGATGGATGCTAGGGGAATCATCAGCCGATAAGCGGAGTTGATGCCTGCCCAAGAAAATTCTGCGGGACACGAAAGAGCGTATCCAGTACAACGTCGCTTATGGAAGCGACATCGACCCCTAAACGTTATAGCGGGCGGATTTTCGACGCGGCGGCGCTGGAACAGGTCAGGGGCATTCTGCGGGCGCATGCCGGTGCCAGCCGCCAGCAGTTGAGCTACCGGGTGTGCGAGGCGCTCAATTGGCGTAAGCCCGACGGCGGCTTGAAGGACATGAGTTGCCGGGTGGCGCTGCTGCGGCTGTATCGCGACGGGCTGATCGAGTTGCCGGCGCCGCGGCGGCCCTACGCCCCGCCGCGCGCCTATGCCCGGCGCACGCCGCCGGGCGAGCCCGGGGCGGAGTTCGCCGCCCCGTTGAGCACGCTGGGGCCGGTGCGCCTGGAGCCGGTGGCGCGGAGCGGCAGTGGCTTGTGGAACGAGTTGATCGACCGCTACCACTATCTGGGCTACAAGCCGCTGCCGGGGGCCCAGCTGCGCTACTTTGCCTATGCCGGCGAGCGGCTGGTGGCGGTGCTCGGGTTCGGGGCGGCGGCCTGGCAGGTCGCCCCGCGCGATACCTGGATTGGCTGGAGTCACGCCCAGCGCCAGCGCAACTTGGCGGCGGTCGTCAACAACGCCCGGTTTCTGATTCTGCCCTGGATTCGCGTGCCGCATCTGGCCAGCAAGCTGCTGGGGCTGGCGGCGCGCACCTTGCCGGCGCAGTGGCAGGCGCGCTACGGGTATCGCCCGTGGTTGCTGGAGACGTTCGTCGAGGCCGAACGCTTCAGCGGCATCTGCTACCAGGCGGCGAATTGGGTGTGCGTGGGCGAAACCCAAGGCCGCGGCAAGTGCGGTGATCACCGCCTCGGCCAGGTGCCGGTGAAAACGGTGTGGCTCTACCCGCTGGCGGCGGACTGTCGCGCCCGGCTCTGTCGTTAGCCACGCCGTCCGTCCGCCATGTCGTCCCCCACGCCCGAGCCGATCGAGGCGAGCGAGGTCGAGCGCCTGATCGCGCGGGCCGAGCAAGGCCAACTCGACGCCGCCGATCAGCGGCGCATCGCCCCGCTGCTGCGCACCCTGGTGTGGCTGCAGCACACCCTGCTGGAGACCCGCATCAGCCTGGCGAAACTCAAACGCCTGCTGTTCGGTAAGCCCACCGAGAAGGCGCGGCGTACGCCGCCAGCGGACCCGGCCACCCCCCCCGACGAGGGGCACGGCGCGGCACCCGCTGGTGGCGACGCCGCCGCGCCCCGCCCCCCGCCCAGCGGCCGCGACGTCCCGCGCGCGACCAACACCACCGCCGCCGCGGCGGATGCGCCCGCCGCGGCATCGAGCGTCGCCGGTACCGGCGCCGACTCCCCGTCGGACAAACCGCCGCCACCGGGTCATGGTCGCCTGGGGGTGGCGGACTACCCCGGGGCCGAGGTGCAGGTCTGTGCCCACGATCACCTCACCCCCGGCGCGCGCTGTCCGGCCTGCGACCGCGGCCGGTTGTACGCCATGGCGCCGTTGGTGCGCCTGCGCTTCAGCGGCCAACCGTTGGTGACGGTGACGCGCTACGACCTCGAGCGCTTGCGTTGCAGCGCCTGCGGGGCCTTGTTTGTCGCGCATCTGCCGTCCGGGGTCAATGCCGAGCGCTATGACACCCGGCTGAAGGTCATCCTGGCGGTGGCGCATGACCATTTGGGTCTGCCCTTCAACCGCCTCGCAGCGTTGCAGCACCTGCTCGGTCTGCCGTTGCCCGACGCCACGCAATGGGACTTGGTCGAACAGGTCGCCGATGTCGGCTATCGGGTGTTCGAGGCGGCGAAGGTCTGCGCCGCCCAGCAGCCGTTGGTGTTTCAGGACGACACCGGCGCCCGCGTGCTGTCGTTGCTCAAGGACAACCAGGCCGTGCCCCCGCCCGCCCGCCAGGCGATCTATACCACGGTGCTGCGCTGTGTCGGCGCACACACGATCTGCCTCTTCTTCACCGGTCGCCAGCATGCCGGCGAGAACCTCGATGATCTGCTGGCGTTGCGCGATCCCGCGCTGCCCCCGATGCTGTGGATGTCCGATGCGCTGGCGGCCAATACGCCTAAGCGCCATGGCGCCGGGGTGGTGGATCTGAACTGCCTGGTGCATGCCCGACGCCAGTTCGTCGACATCCAGGTGTTCTTCCCCGACGCCTGCGAGCAGGTGATCACGGCCATTGCCACGGTGTATCGCCATGAGGCCCAGTGCACGGCGGCCCAGCTCACCCCGGCACAACGCCTGGCCCATCATCAGGCCCATAGCGCGCCGGTGATGGCGGGGCTCAAGGCCTGGATGGAGCAGCAAGTGGCTGACCACCAGGTCGAGCCCAACAGCCGCCTGGGCCAGGCCTTCAACTACATGCTCAAGCGCTGGGCGGCGCTGACCGGGTTTCTGCGCCTTCCCGGCGCGCCGCTGGACAACAATGATGCGGAGCAAGCGCTGAAGCTGAGTGTACGCTACCGTAACAACAGCCTGTTTTACAAAAACCTACACGGCGCCTACGTCGGCGATGTGCTGAGCAGCCTGATCGAGACCTGCCGGCTAAACGCCGTCAATCCCATCGACTACTTGAGCGCCTTAGTGCATAACCGCTCCGCCGTCTTTGCCAACCCCGCCGACTGGTTGCCGTGGCATTTCCCCGCCGCACCCCGCGCCCGTGCGCCAGCGCCACCCCTCACGCTAAGCCACTTGCCGCCAATCAGCGGCCATGCCGGCGTCCTCGGGGTTGCCGTTCCACAGTAGGATTTGCAACTCGCGCGCCGAGAGTCGCTGGCTCACCTGTGCCACACGCGGCCACCAGGTCAGGCGGCCCTGGGAGAACCGTTTCTGGCATAACCAGAACCCTTGGCCGTCATAGCACAGCAGCTTCAGGGCCGTACCCCGGCGGTTGCGGAAGACGAAGATCGTCCCGGCGAAGGGGTCTTCCCGCAACCGTTGCCGGCACAGCGCCGCCAGCCCATCGATGCCGCAGCGGAAGTCCGCCGGTTCGAGGGCGACAAACACCCGACTTTGCGGCGTCAGCTGCAACATCAGCCCCGCTCCATGAAGCGCTCGAGTATGGCACGCGGGTCGATCCCCTCCCCGGGCTCAATCCGCAAGCGCAGCCCGTCGGGACGGATCAACTCCAGGCAACCCGGGACGGATGGCCGGCGCGGCGCGGCCACAACCCCCTCAGGCGTGAGCTCGACGAACGTCGCGGGCTGCCCGGCACGGGCACGCCGCCGGCGTCCGCCGCTACTGACAATCCCGCGACGCCGGTTGAGATCCCGCCCGCTGAGACGCAGCCGGCGCGTGATCAGTGAAAGGCCGTAGTCCTCGACCAGCGCGAGGGCCTCCAACCAAAGCGGCTCGGGAATCCGCTCCCCGCGTTGTTTCTGCCGGCGCCAGTCTTCGAAATGCATGACAACCTCCTCCAACGTGAACGTCGGGGTCGGTAGCGTGGCGGTGTCTATCGTCATGGTGTCTCCGGTGATTGCTTTGCACCAGCGACATCCTATTCATCCCGTTGTCAACCGGTCACGCACGCTTGCCGGAACTACAC
>SACH01000200.1 GCA_009928645.1 Gammaproteobacteria bacterium
AGGCGGCCTGTGCGGTGCCCTGGAGGATGGAAGGTAGAGGGTGCAGCAACGGGAGGTCCCTGAACATCTTGGTAGCGTGATCGCCTAAGCCACTGAAATCCATGCCGCCGCAACCCGCCTCCCGGTAGGCGGACGATACAGTTCAGCCGTCCGGTCGGACTGTGCGGTGCCCCGGAGGATGGAAGGTAGAGGGTGCAGCACCGGGAGGTCCCTGAACATCTTGGTAGCGTGATCGCCTAAGCCACTGAAATCCATGCCGCCGCAACCCAACGCCCGGTAGGCATACGGTGCAATCAGCGGCCCCGCTCAAATATCCCGGCCTCCATCACCCGGTAGGCGGACGACACAGTTCAGTCGTCCAGGTGACCTGTGCGGTGCCCCGGAGGATGGAAGGTAGAGGATGCAGCAGCGGGAAGCCCCTGGGCATCTTGGTGGCGCGAGCGCCTAAGCCACTGAAATACATACCGCCGAAACCCGCCCCTCGGTAGGTGGACGGTGCAATCAGCGGCCCCGCTCAAGCATCCCGGTCACCGCCCCCAGTAGGTGGACGGCGCAATCATCAGTCCGACGAATCTCTACTGGGAATCCCAACCGCCGCCCGTGGTGGGCACTGGCCAGTCGCTTGCGCCTAGACCTAATGGGTGACGAAGACCTTCCTTCTTCATGACCAACAGCAGCCAATATAAAGGCATCGCCACAGGGACTCCGGTGAAAAAGGTGCGCCGCGTCCCGCCGAAAATTTCTTATTACCCAGCACCAAATTAGGGATAGTAGGCGGAAGCCGCAGAATGAAGTAGGTAGACGATGCCGAGGGCATTTTTCACCGAAGGAGACCTCTGTTTGGCCCTGCACCCCCCCCTTCCTCTGGTAGGCACAAGATGCGCTCCGTCGAAATAGTGGTAGGTAGAGGATGCAGGCATGGTAGGTAGATTGTGCAGTCAGTCCAAAGAATGGAAGGTAGAACGTGCGGTACCTGATGGCGAGGTAGGTAGAGGATGCGGGACGTATTTATCAAGCATCTGTTTATATTCAATAAACAACCTGTTTGCTCAACCCTATCCTTTCCTTCTTTAACCTTTATATTGCGCCAGATACCTATGGACAATTTTGGGTTCTCATTGATCGTTCGTATTAGGTTGGTCGTAGCGCCGCACATGTTGCTAGCATCATTTGTGGCGATCGAGAACAGATGAGTTTTTTCGGCACTTGATAGCCTGTAGGTCGCATTTCAAGTTATCCACAAACCTTTCGGCATCCAAAAGAAATATAAAGAAGGTTAGAAGAGGAAAGGATAAAGGCGACAGCGTATGCTTTTTCTCCAATATTAACATATAGATAGATAAATTTTACCGCATCATCTGCCTACTACCCTGGCGAGTCTTGCACCCTCTACCTTCCATTCTTTGGACTGACTGCACAATCTACCTACCATGCCCGCATCATCTACCTACCACAATTTCGACGGATCGCGGCCTTTACCTACCACCTAAGGGGGGGGGAGCGGGGCCAAACAGAGGTCTTCTTCGGTGAAAAATGCCCTTGGTATCGTCTGCCTACCTCTTGTTGCATTTTCTGCCTACCAAGCAAGAACGAGCCCGTGCCTGGGTCTCGCCGTGTTGCCGTGCTCAGGAGGCGAAACTCTAAGTCACTCTCACCCGGCAGCGGCCGGAAGCCCGCACCGACCCCTAACGAGGCTGGCGTGGGCCGCCGGCCTGCGCTTCACGCTCCACGGCCGGCAAGGGTTGATAGGCGGGCGTAAACAGGTTTAATGCCTTGCCCCCCCCCTAAACCAACCACACCCCGGACGGCAAGGCTACGGTCGTGCCCACCGGCAGGTGATCTGACAAGGCATAATCCAAGACCTCAGTCTCCAGAAGGCGTAGCCGGGGTGAGGCCAGGATATGATCCAGACCGCGCCGCGGCTGCCAACTGGGGAACGTCTTGCGCTCGCAATCCAGTCCCTGCAGCGCCGATTCTCGGACCCAGTGGCGGAGGCAGCGATTGCGACAGCCACAGTTGAAGTCCCCCATCACCACCCAATAGGGATAGTCCTGCACCATCCGGGCGATATGCCGCATCTGCCGTCCCCGCGCCCGCCAGCCCAGCGCCAAATGCACGCTGCAGATGGCCAGGCCCCCGCCATCCGACGTCGCCAGTTCGGCGATTACCGCGCCCCGCCCCGGTAACCCGGGTAGGTTGAGCGCGGAGATCCGCGCAAAGGGCAACCGGCTGAGAACGCCGTTGCCGTGCTGGGCCCAACGCCCGAGGTCGCGGGTGACCTGACGGTAGGCGTAGGGGAAGCGAGCCGCTTCCGCCAGATAGGCGATCTGATCGATGTAATCGCTGCGGCGGCTGCCGCCATCGATCTCCTGAAGCCCGACCAGATCGTAATGCTGTAAGAGCTCGGCTATCCGGCACAGATTGGTCTGTCGTTCGCGGTGTGGGAGCAGGTGCTGCCAGCTTTTGGTCAGGTAGTCACGATAATGCCGGGTATGGATGCCGGCCTGAATGTTGTAGCTGAGCAGTTTGATCGCCTGCGGGCGCGGGCGGCTATCAAGCCGCTCGCAGTGCGGGGCGAAAGACCGAGAAACCGGCTGAGTCACGGGCGCAAGGGTAAGGGGAAGATTCCGAGGCAAGGCCCCAGGGTGCGCACCAGCTTGTCACGAAAAAAACGGGGTATTGCCGGCCAAGCGACGCCGGCGGTGAACGAAGCGCTTCAAAACGCCGCCCGCGCGAGCGCGGGGCACGCGCGATCCGCGATCCCAGACCGCGACGGAGCCCGGCGGAGGCACGGCGCGCGGGGAAGCCTACCCGCTGCTCAGCCGCGCCGGTGCGGCCGGGGGGCGCTGGGCGCCCGCTGAGGCGGACGGTGGCGCCGGTGGCATTACCGAGTACCGCCGCGGGCTCCAGACGCCTGGTGCCCCCGCCGCGCCCGCGGCCGGCGGTTCCGGTCCCACCGCGCGCACGCACCTGGAGGCCGCTGAGCGCGCCGGCTAGAAACTGACCCTCCCCGCAAACGCATGCGCCAGCGTGCCGCCATCGACGTACTCCAGTTCCCCCCCCAGGGGCACCCCCTGCGCGAGCCGGGTGACCTTGACCCGGCAGCCTTCGGCCAGGGTGGTGATGTAGTGCCCGGTGGCGCTGCCCTCGACGGTGGAACTGATGGCCAGGATGATCTCCCGGACCCCACCACGCTCCAGCCGTGCCTGGAGACGATCCAACCCCAGATCGGCCGGACCGATGCCGTCCAGGGGGGACAGTCGACCACCTAGCACGAAGTAGAGTCCCTGATAGCCGGTGGATTGCTCGATCGCCAGGATGGTGGACGGTTGTTCGACAATACAGAGCAGGCTCCGGTCCCGACGGGTATTCGCGCACAAGGAACAGAGGTCGTTTTCGCTCAGGGTGCGACAGGCGCGACACCGGCCAATTCGCTCCAGGGCTTCAGACATGGTCTTCGCCAAGCGCCGACCACCTTCCCGATCACGCTCCAGGAGGTGAAAGGCCAGCCGTTGCGCGGACTTTGGGCCGACACTCGGCAGGCACCGTAGATCTTCAATCAATTTGTTAAGAAGCGAAGGCTCAGACATGGTGGTTACGCAGCTTCAGGAGAAGGAAAGTGCTATCATACAGCAAAAGATCGGTAATGATATAAATAGCTGGCTTGCGCACCCGGGTGAAACGAAGCCTGACCTATAGGAAACGATGCCCCCTCCGGAGATCTGCGCGCAGTTGAACGGCGTTCCCCTCATTCCGCCCGGCTCCCGTCACCCACGCAGCAGTTTCCCGCCACCGTGAGTAAACCGCTATGGGTGCTGGGGCCGGAAGCGCCCGAAGAAGCCACGCTTTCCCCGGAATATCCCGCAAATAACCCCGTAGACTGCCCGGCCTACGCGGCACCGTGCCGGGATCCGCCCCGCCGCTCAATCCCCGGCCCCAGCCGGATACGAAGACACTCTCGCCAACTTAGGTCCTGAGCCGCATGCCACCGCCCCCTACCACACCCCGCGCGGCGCCAGTCGGCATCGGCGGGTACCTGTTTTGGTTGATCCTCGGGCTGATTGCCCTGAGTCCGGCATTGGATATGGCCAAGCTCCAGGCGTCACTGCGGTTTGCGGAGGCATACCTCCCCGTCCACGGGAATGCGCGGGAATGGTGGCACTTCCAATGGGCCGCCTGGGCGTGTTTCGCGGCCAGTGCCGGCGCCGGCATGTATGCCGGCGATCGCCTGATCTTCGATCGCTCCTGGCGTGCCGTGCGCCTCGCCATTGGTGCGATCTGGGTGAAATTCCTGGTCGGCACGCTGGCCCTGGACTATGTGCTGCCGGCGGTCTGGGCGCCGGGTGCCTGGCCTAATCTGGTGTCGGCGGACATCCTGCTGCCCCTGGTGCTCTATGGCGGGGTGACGGGGTATCTGCTCAAGTCCCAGCGCGTCCGCAACCGCGTCCAGAATGCCCCGACTGCTATAGGTTGCGCCGGACACGGTGTCCACG
>SACH01000201.1 GCA_009928645.1 Gammaproteobacteria bacterium
AAAGCTTTGAGAAAAAACGCAGAAAGGTTTGAGACTGGTACCTGAGGTTAAAGGCCCTGAAAAGTAGCCTTAACTAAACCAAAAAGAGGCTGAGAAGGAAGCAGCCTAATACTCAAGCAAGCTCTCTACATCAAGCGCAAGCGTCTCATACCCTACCCCTTGAATCACCGAGGCCGCGGCGGTGTGAAAGCCGAACAGCCGCAGGCGGTCATAGTCGGTATCGCTGGCGTTGAAGTCCCAGAAGATCGGCTTGCCGTCAAGGCTGCTGATCAGGGCCTTGATGGTATCGCCATTGTCGGCGTCGTCCAGGTAGGCGATAGCCCGGCAACGACGGGCCGAGCCGCGCTTGAGGAAGGCGACGGCGCCAAAATCGGGGTCACGCTCCTTGCGGCTATAGGAGAGGTGGTCAATAGACACGCCCCAGGCAGTATCGCCGAAGGGGACGGCCTGTCCCGCCAGGAACAAGCCGCATTCAACCGGCTGATAGGGGTTTTTGGGGTAAATGCGTAGCTGCGCCAGGCTGGCATCGGTCGCAAAGAAGGGGGTGGTGACGGTAACCTTGAGGCTATTTTTACAGGTGCCGTAAGCCGTGCCGGCTGGCAGGGCGGAGACGCTACTGTATTGTATGGTTGCCCAGCGATCCTGGTGGATGATGAAGTCCACCTTGTCGCAATTCTTAAGCCCCATGACGCACAAGCGGTCGACGTAGTTGGTACCCAGGCACATATGGGCGCCCCACAGACTGACCTGTCCTGAGCTTTGGATCGTGCTGCCGCCGCCGATGGCCGTGGTGACCTTGCCCGAGGCGGGCACAGTGCAAATGACGTTGAAAAACTGCCAGGTGTTACTGAGGGCAATATAACTGCTGGACAGAGTGGTGCCCGGGTTGTCGGAGTCCCACTGCGAAAAATAAGTCGCGGCAACGTTGGGCGATCTTAGCCATACACCAAGGGAGAGGCGGGCGCCTGGCGTAAGCCCGGTAAGCGCCTTTTGGATGGAGGCGTCGTTGCTGGTAGCGTTGAAGTCATCGGCGTTATTGCTTAGTCCATCTGCGCCCAGGCGCTGATTGGCGGCCACGGTGCCGCGGGTCACTGACCAGCCGGTGAAGTCGTAGGCATTGGCCAGTTGGTTTTGCGCATCGCCGCCGAGGCGGACCCAGACTTCGACGGGGTTGACGACCGCGCCGGCGGCTGACTGGCCGATGAAGGGAGTATTGGTTTCGCCGTCCAGCAGGGCATAGATGTTGGCAGGGCCGAGGCGATGCCAGCGGGCGGCCAGGGTTTCATCGTCGCTGAGGATCAGGGCAGAGGGCCGGTTGGCCTCGCCGGTATTATCGCCGGCAGTGACGTCGATCATGGCGATGTAATCGCTCTGGTCGGCGGGGTCATAGAGGGTGTCACCCGCGGCGACCGCGGCCCCCGAGGCCCAGGTAGGGTAGAGCGAAGTGGCGCCGGTGGTGTTGGCGACCCAGCCGCCGGTAAAGGCGCTGTAGCGCAGCCGCTCCCAGTACTGCGGGATGATGCCTGAGGCGGGCGAGACGTGGCCATGCAGACAGCGGTAGTCGATCCAGTAGTCGAACGGCTTGTAGCGCACGATGTCGCCGACATAATAGCGGGTGCTCTGCGCGTAGGCCGCATAGACGTAAGTCGGATTGGAGCCGGTTAGCTCAATCGCCAGGCCGATAGGGTCGATGACTTCCATCTCAGGCGGCCCGGGTCGCCGGCAGGCCGTCGCCATCCCAGCGGATCAGGTAGTTTTCAATGGCGCGCAGGGGCACGGTCTGAGCGGTGCTGTGCATGGCAAGCTCCTGACGAAGGGCGGAGAGTGTGCTTTGCAGTTGCTGCAGGATCGCCAGCTGCGCGTCCTGCTGCACGGCGTTGGCTTCGGCGACCTGGGCGGTGCGGTCAATGGCGTCGTAGGCATCCAGGGTGTCCTGATCGTCCAGGACCTGATCGGTGCCGCCACCGGCGCGCTGTTCCAGGGCGAGGAGGTTGGCATAGATCTGCCCCTGGGCGGCCTCATAGGCGCTCTGGCTGGCGTAGGCGCTGGGGTCGATCTGGTCCAGGGTGTTGAGGGTCCGCTCCAGGTCGTCCTGGCTGGGGAGCATGTCCCAGGCATTCCAGGCCACCAGTTCGGCCAGGGCGCGATTGACATCCCCCAGGGTGGCGTTCTCGCTCTCGCGGTAGGCGGCCAGGCTGGTCTGAATGCGGCTCAGGCTGCTATCCAGGGTGTCGACCTCGGCGGTGACGTCGCCAAACAGCAGGCTCAGATCACCAAGATAGGCGGCCAGGATGGCGATTTGCTCGTTGTTGAGGGCGCCGGAGGTATAAAGGGCCTCCAGGTCCTCGCGGGTGGCGGGCAGGCTCAGGCCCAGGCCAGCGAAGACCTCGGTCAGGGTCGCCGTGGCGCGGGCGACGTCATCCACCCCCAGCAGCCAGGCGTCAAACGCCTCGATCCCATCAAACAACAGGTCGAACTCATCGGCCAGGACAAGCAGGGCGGCGTAGAGCTCCTGCCCGGCGGTGGTGGTCAGGTCGATGCCGGCGATCAGGTCGTCAAAGGCCGCGCGGCTTTGCGGCAGGGTGGGCAGATTGGTCAGCTTCCACAGCTCCGGCAGTTCGCGGTTGAGGGTGTCGGTGGCCAGGCGTACCTGGTCGGCCAGCTGCTGGCTGGTGGCGGTGAACTGGGTGTAGTAGACGGTCATGGCCGCCGACAAGGCATCGATGCCGCCAAAGGCGGCCACCAGGTCGTCACTCAGGGCCATCAGCGCCCAGGAGTCGATGCCGCTGATATCGGTGCCCGTCTGTTCGGCGGCGATGGCTAGGGCGTCCAGTTGCGCCAGCAGGCGGACGAAGGCGCTGGCGGTGTCCTCGCTGCTTTCCTTGAAGGCATCGACATGGTTGGACAGCTCGCGAACGTTCTGCTCGTAGTTGTCGGTGAGGTCGAACAGTTGCCCGAGCGGGCTGTTCCAGTCTTCGGCCAGGGCCATGAAGGCCGGGGCCACGGCCATGGCGGCCTCGACTTGGGCGGCGATCTCTTCGGCATCGCCCTCCAGTCCGCGCAGGGCAATCTGGAAGGCCTGCCCCAGTTTGTCGCCGGTGGCGGCGGCGGCATTGCCGATCCGATAGACGGTCTGGGAGAGGGCGCTCGGCAGGTCGCTTGACAGGCTGACCAGATGGCCCATGCTGGCCAGGGAGGCGGCGATCTCGGCGGAGACGTCATCGCCGAAGTAATCCTCCAGGGCCTTAGTGATGCTGGCCAGACCGTCAAAGGCCTCCTTCATGGCGTCGGCTTCCAGGCCCTGACTACCTTTGTCAGTGATGCCAAAGTTGAGGCCAAAGCCGCCTTTGCTGTAGGCGATCTCGCTGCCCCACTCGCTATCCTCCAGGCCGGAGGGGCTGCCGCCGGTGGTGAAGGCATAGGGACCGACCTTGGTTTCGTCGTCGCCGAAGAGGGAGCCGATGCCGCCGCCACCAAGCCCGCCGAGGAGCCCGCCGATAATCGCGCCCACAGGGCCGCCCACCATGGCGCCGACGATCGTGCCCGCTGTCGACCCAATACTGGAGCCAATACCGGAGTAGCCCTTGTTACCAAATGCGTACGTGCCTAGCAGACTGCCGCCAAGGGCGCCAATTCCAAGCGCCCAGTTGGCGGTGCCTGCCAGCGACGCCATGCCTTCCGTGAAGGCGCTATTGAGCCCGGTACCGCTGTAGGCGATGGCCTCGGTGGTGCCAACGGAGCCAAGAAAGGTATTGCTGATCCCGGTGCCGATACTGGAGCCGCTAAACCAGTTGCCGATACCCGACAGACTGGAGCCAAAACCGCTTCCCCCGCCGGTAAGGCTGCTGGCAATCCCCGAGGCGCTGCCCGCCGCGGCCGACCCGGTGCCGCCGATCAAGGCGGCCTGAATCGGCACGATCAGCGGGCTGATGAGCAATTGATACGAGAGATCGGCCAGCCATTCCAATAGGTTTGACTTGAGATCGCCCAACACATCGCCCTGGCCGGTGATGAGTCCGCGCCACAGGGATTGGAAGGTGTCGTCCAGGCTGTCGACGACATCGGCCCAGGCGCCGTAGAAGGCGTCGCTTTCGCGACGGGCGGCATCGGCGGCAGCGGCTTGGTCTTTGGCCAGGCCTTGTGTAATCGCGACCAGGTCCTGCTGGCTAAGTCCGGCATCCTCCCCCGCCAGGGCTAGGGCGGCCATGGCTTGCTCATAGTCCTGCGCCGCGGACTTGGCGGGCAGGTAACGTTGCACCAGGCCATCGACCAGGCGCTTGGCGTTTTCCAGTTCGCGGTTTTCCAGTTTCTGGGCGGCGGCAAGGGTCTTGCTGGCCTTGGCCGCGCCGCCCTTGGCCGTGGTGCTTTTGTCCAGGCTGGCGGCGTATTTTTCGACTTGCTGTGTTACCCAAGCCTCATCCTTACC
>SACH01000202.1 GCA_009928645.1 Gammaproteobacteria bacterium
TCACCGCCAGGTACTGGTCCCCGGCGAAGTCGGCCGGGGGCGCCAGGGCGGAATGGGCGCCGGATCCTGGTGCCAGGCGCTGCGGTACCAGGGTGTATCAATCCACAGCGCGCAAGCAGATTCCAGCTTGGCAATCTGGGGGCTACTGGGCAGTGGCGTGACGACCAGGCGCAGGAAGCTATCTGCGATCAGGTTGCTGTACAGGTTTCTGAGCTGGACACCGTCTTAAACTGGCTAGATGCACCGCATCCGGAAACAGGCAGGCATTCCCAATCACGGCGTTGGGGGACACTTCCCCGCTAGGGAAGGTCCCCGACTCTGCATTTTGGCCTCATCACCCTGGCCTGACCGCGGCAACCAGCCGGTGCACCACCGCAAATCGGTGTCCCATAAACCTGCAATGGCTTCTGGCATGCCTTGAGCACAATGGCCAAGATGGGGATGACCACCACTGCGATGGAAATGGCGGCAATTCGCACAGCACACTTGCACCGGACGGGGGATGGGCTGACCCTGGCTGCGGTTGACGCACCAGGTACAACTGCGCACCTGGCCGGGATGCCACAGCCAGACCGGACCACACTGGCAACAGTGAGCGAGGTAGGCGTAGTGGGCCGGTCGCTCACCCCGGGCCATGGCTTGGCGTTGCATCACCGCCTGGGCAAATGCCACCAGGGTCTCCGGGCCGATCCGACCTGCGTGTAGATCCTCGATATCACCAGGCGCCAGGGCTGCGAGAAGGTGCGTCGGCCGGAGATTGTGTCCTTGCCAAGCCGAGGCCAATATTTCCCGCAGATGGGACTCGATTTCTGCATCGGGTTTACTTCGCGCACAATCCGCAGAATGCGCAGAATGGCCGTCGGGGGAATTGTGCGTATTCTGCGGATAATGCGGCAGGACAACGGAGGTCGGTTGCATGCTGCTCGCCGGCACCGGCACGGAGTCCAGGGCACGAAACGCTGACGGCGCCTTTTGGGTGCCT
The DNA here is from genome assembly GCA_009928645.1 of Gammaproteobacteria bacterium. GTDB lineage: Bacteria > Pseudomonadota > Gammaproteobacteria > Chromatiales > Chromatiaceae > M0108. Next base: position 983 of record SACH01000202.1, read on the forward strand.
TCAGCTCCGGGGAAGACTAAAATCTCCCGCCAGCTCATCACCAGGAGGCCACCAGATCAGGTCGGACCTGCACGACAGGCGACGGGCGCCTCCCGGAACCCGAATGGCGCGGCGCGTGGAGGCTGACGTAGCCCCGCTCGATCAGCACGTCCAACGCCGCGCGCAACTTGACAACTCGGGTAAAGGTTCCGCGCAGTGCATTGAACGCCTCGCGAATGCTAAAAGTCTCGTAATGATTTCGTTCGATCCAGCCCCACACGTGGCGGGCGCCCGCAATGAGAGGATCCGCATCCATCAGATCGAGCGCGGCCAGGCTGTGCCGGCTGATCACGGCCATAATATCCACGGCCTGCGTCATGGTTTCGGCGGTGATGACGGCAGCCCAGGGCTCCCCGTGGGCATGTACAATGCCCTGGAGAACACCGGCGATGCGGACCGCAGCACCAGGCGCCTTGCCACCCCAGTCACTAAACAGCTCCATGGGCTGGCCCGGACGGAGGAGTTTTTCGATGGTGAGGGCGAACTCCAGCCACACCTGATATGCCTCATCACTGACGCCCACCTGATAGGGGCGCGAGCGGTCCCGCTCGTCCCGCTGCGCTGGCCAATCGAGCATGGCAGTGAGTCCGGCATGGTAGGCGCGGCGCACCCCCGTCGGGATGGGGCGGCATTCAAAACGCCTGTACCCAAGGGGCGACGTGGGTAGCAGGTACAGGAAGCGTGCGAGGAGGCCGCGACCCCGAAACCCCGGTTTGGCGGCCAATCCCTGCAACACATCAGTCTGGGGGACGATACAGATCGTAAGGCGAGGATTTACCAAATCAAGCGCTGGCCGTGAGCCACGATCGACCCGCTCAGGATCACCGCTGTGCGCTTTCAGGACCAAATCGAGATTCGGGATTCCGCCGCTATAGCGGCCAGCCAGCTGCTCGAAAATCCCCGCTTCCGAGGAATGCCATCCCAGGCATTCGTCCTGTTCCGCCAGCAGCGACCCTAGCCGCTCAGGGGTCACGTCCGAGGTCCACAGACGCGGTATAACAGGGATGGGCGGTAACTGCAGTTCAGCCTCAGCGATTTCGGTCACCAGACGTCGGGCCTCGGCCTCGCTTGACGCCCGCCCAGCTTCGGCACGCAGCTGTTTGATGCGACCCTCACGCGTCAGCCGCTCACTTTTGATCCGCTGGATTTCCTCCCTGAGGCACGTTTCCTGGAGGATTTCCCATTCCGTCAGCGGCTGCAGCGCGCCGTTCTGGACGGCGCTTTTCCGGTTCCCGGACGGCAGGTGGACCGCCGTCCATAGGTTCGTAGGCTCGGAATAATCGCCTCTCAGACAAACGCGCAGGCGGCGTGCCGTAGCGGTGCTGCAGGCAGCGAGTACCATGGCGACTGACAGCTCCTCAGGCGTTTCCGTATCCAGTGCCAGCGCACGGGCGAACGCCCCCGCCCAGCTCGGGAGAAAATCTGCCGTCAGGGGGGGTAGCGGGGGGGCATGGAGCGGAACCAGGGGGGGCCAGTCCTCGGTGAGCGGTTGTTGAGCTGCGTCGGGTCGGGGGGGGAGTACCATCGTGAAAAATGCGCCGGCTGAAAATCACTGGGGGCCAGTGTAAAGACCGTCGAACGCGTTTTTGGGCGAAATGGCATTGGGCGAAATGGCGTTTTCGGAGCAAAGCGGATCGTCCCGCTCTGACCTGACACCCGATCCGGGGCCTGGGCCTGAATACCCGTGAGACATAAGTCTGACAGAGTGTCTTTCCTGCCAAGATTGCGCTGGGGGGTTCAGTCGCCGCCGGGATTTAGTGACGCTACCGATTTTGTGTGCCGACTTCTCGTCAGCTTGGCACGCTCTCCTGGCTTACAGGTACAGGTTCAGCCCCCCATAAAATCCCCGAGGTGGGACGCCACCTCGCCACTGTGGGAAAATCGCCCCCTGACGATTCAGTACCACGCTGCCCCCTTGGTGTGCTCGCTCCACAGACATCAGGAGCGGGCCCGACGTGAGGCTCGCCTGACGGCCAGGCTGAGAAGCGTCAGGCGGACAAGCCGGTCGGTGCCCCAGGGGTGGCTCGTTCGGTGCAGAGGCGTCGCAAAAAGGGCGCCGGGTGGGGTGGGTCTGGCCAACCTGACCGTGGTCATTAACCGTAGTGAGGTGCTTATGCACAAGCCAACGCCGCTCCCCCCGGGGGTCATCACCTTCCAGACCCGCCAGCTTGACACGCAGCGTACGGCGTTATGCCTGCCTTCCTTTGCCCGGATCAGCCGCTATGACTTTCGGCATTGGCCGCTGGCTACGCGGGCGCAGGCGCGGGGGTTGTTGCGGCAAACTACGCAGGAATGCGCCGCCGCCCTGTCCGCGACGACCGCCCGGCGCATCGAACTATGGCCCGAGGACAGTGCCCTACGCTCCACGCGGCCCGGCGAGCTGCTCTATGCCGACGAACGGACCTTGAAGCGCGCCAGGTTTGACGCCGCCGCCTTTGCGGCCGCCGGCGGCGATTTACTCGCGTTTGGCCACGGCGTGGCCCGGCATGCCGGGGATACCCGCGAGGTGACCTTTGCCGCGGAGCACTACCCGGAGGATGGCGCCCTGGCCTGGTGGACCTTCTTCATCGAGATCGATCCCCGCTTCGTCATGACCCTGGATGCCGTCTATCCCTTTGGCCTGGCGCTGGCGGAAGCGACCGCCCGCCTGCGCACCCTACGCCGCCGCTGGCTCTTCGCCACCTTTCCCGAAAAGGGCGTGCCGGCAAGGGCCGCGCTTAGGCGACGGCGCTGCGCGTCCCGGCGTGCGGCGCCGGGGTCAGCCGATGAACCGGCTTCCTAGCGGGGTATCCGCTGACGGCCAGGGTGGTAACGTTAGATGCGGGGAAGGAACACTTGGAAGAGGAGGTCTTTGCGCCGAAGGCCGGCAAAGCAGCAGCTGTCGGCAAATGCGGTGTGGATTGTGCTAAACGCCTGGGCAGGGTAGGGTGAGGCTGGAGAACAAACTCAGCCCAAGGACAAAAGGGCGGCCGCAGGGTGAGGTTGGCAGGGCCAGGGGTATCACCCCCGGCACGAAAAGGAAGGGCGCCGGCTTATGCGGTTCAGGGCCCTGGCATACCTGCTCAGGGATGAAATTTGGCCGATCGATGCGATGCCCCCCGAGGAAGCTGGGGGCATTAGCGTTACGCTGCCAGGGCGGAGGGGATGGCTAGCATCCGTGGAAGCACGTTTTAGTGCGGCAGGTATGGGTCAGCCAAAAATTTTCTAGCAATGCTTAAAGGTAGGTGGGAAGGTATGTAGAGTTATCGGGTAAGGGAGATATCTCTTATAAATTCAGTAACTTGGTTAATGTAATTGGTGGAGGCGGCGGGAATTGAACCCGCGTCCGCAAGTCCTCTGCCTAGAGATCTACATGCTTAGCCCTGTCTATTTTTTTTAGCCTTCCAGCGCCCG
>SACH01000203.1 GCA_009928645.1 Gammaproteobacteria bacterium
AAGGTGTAACTGATTGGCCTCGATCTTGGAAAAGTCGAGGATGTCGTTGAGGATGCCTAGCAGGGCGGTGGCGGAGGTGACGATCTTCTGGACATAGTCACGTTGTTGCCCGTCCAGGTCGGTGCGCAGCGCCAACTGGGCCATGCCGATGATCCCGTTCATGGGGGTGCGGATCTCGTGGCTCATGTGCGCCAGGAATTGGCTCTTGGCCTGCGCCATGTGCTCCGCGCGCTGCTTGGCTTCGATGAGGTCCTCCTCCGCGCGCTTGCGTGCCGTGAGATCGAACAACTGGACGTGGAAGAGATCGCGCTGGGCATCCGCCGCACGGGAGCAGCCGCCCGTCAGGAGGACCGGCACCACCTGGCCATCGCCGCGGATGAAACGTTTTTCGATGGAATAACTGTCGATTTCTCCCCGGATCATCCGCTCGAACAGGGCGACGTCGGCGGCCAGATCCTCCGGATGGGTCAGTTCCGCCCAGCTCTTCTGGAAGAGGACCTCACGCGGATAGCCCAACAGCTCGCAGGTGCGATCGTTCACCTCGATCCAGCCCTTGTCGCGGGAGGTGATGGCGGTGCCGACGATGGGCAGGTTGAAGAAGTTGCGAAACAGGGTCTCGCGCTCCTGAAGCAAGGCCTCCTGGGCTTTCAGCGTGGTGAAAAAGCGCCGGATCAGCAGATAGAGCAGGGTGGTGGTGATGAAGATGAAGAGCCAGCCTTTGGCGATGCTGACCTTCACCAGAAGCGGGTGATCCTGAATGACCTGAGCCAAGAAGTGGTCGCTGACGAAGATGTAGAAGACCGAGAACAGGACGTAGAGCGAGACGACCCTTGCCAGATAGCGGTGTCCAAAGGGACCGGTGGCGGTTGACGGACCGCCGTTGGGGTGCTGCTTGATCATCCTCTGCCCCTTGATGCCCACCGCTCCAGGTCCGCCGCCGCCAGGGGCGGTGAGTACAGATAACCCTGGGCCTCGTCGCAGCCCATGGCGCAGAGCTGACGGGCCTGCGTCGCGTCCTCCACCCCTTCGGCCGTGGTGCGCAGCTTCAGTCCCCCGGCCATGTCCAGGATGGCCTGAACGATGGCACGGTCCGGCTCATGTTCGACCATGCCGACGATGAAGGAGCGGTCGATCTTGAGCTTGTCGACCGGGAAGCGCTTGAGGTAGGCCAGGCTGGAATAGCCGGTGCCAAAGTCGTCGATGGCCAGCTGGATGCCCGCGGCCTTCCAGGTCGCGACCGTGGCCAGGACGGCCTCCGCGTCCTGCAGCAGGATGGATTCGGTCAGCTCCAACGTCAGCCCCGCGGGGTCGAGGCCGGTGGCTGCCAGGGCCTCCAGCACCTCGTCTCCTATCCCGCCGCGGCGGAACTGGACGGTGGACAGGTTCACCGCCACCACCAGGTCGGGCCAGCCGGCCTGTCGCCAGGCGGCGGCCTGGCGGCAGGCCTCCCGCAACACCCAGGTGCCCAGGGCGGCGATCAGCCCGCTCTCCTCAGCCACGTCGATGAAATCACCCGGCATCACCAGACCCACGTCCGGCCGTTGCCAGCGCAGCAGGGCCTCGACCCCCACCACCCGGCCGGTGTCCAGGGCGACCTGCGGCTGGTAATGGAGAACGAACGCCTGGCGCTCCAGGGCGTCGCGCAGGGCGTCCCGGGTCTGGATGAACCGCGCCAGTTCGTCGTTCATCCGCGGTTCGAAGAAGCGGTAGGTCTGGCGCCCGGCGCGCTTGGCGGCGTAGAGGGCGGTGTCGGCATTGCGCATCAGGGTCTCGCCGTCGCTGCCATCCCGCGGGTAGAGGGCGACGCCCAGGGACAGGTTGACATAGACCTGGTGGCCATCGAGGTCGAAGGGTTCAGCCATGAGGGCGAGGAGGCGGTCACACAGACTGGCCAGGTCCGCCAGGCTTTGCTCCTGGCCCACTTCCGGCAAGACCAGCATGAATTCGTCGGCGGCCAGGCGGCAGAGGCTGTCTTCCGCCCGCACCCGCCGGGACAGGCGCCGGCTCACGCTTTGCAGCAAGCGATCACCTAAGAGGTGACCATAACGGTCGTTGACATGCTTGAACTGATCCAGGTCGAGGTACAGGACCGCCAGTTGGCGCTGGTGGCGCTGGGCCTGAGCGACCTGTTGGGTCAGGCGGTCCAGTCCCAGCAGGCGGTTGGGCAGGCCGGTGAGGGCATCATGATAGGCCAGGTATTCGGCCCGTTCCTGGGCCCGCTTACGCTCGGTCACGTCCCGCACTACGGCCAACATGGCCGGGCGGCCGTCAAAGAGAATTCGGCTTGCCCGGACCTCGACGTCCAGGGGTTGACCCCGGGCGTCCCGGTGGTGGGCCTCGAAGGCGACCTGGCCGTCACGTTCCACCGCCGCGAGGCGGGCGGGGGCATGGACCGCATCCTCGGGGGTATCGATGGCGGTGACATGCAGGCGGAGGAATTCCTCCCGGGAGTAGCCGTAGCGCTGACAGGCGTGGTCATTGACCGCGAGGATGTTGCCCGCCAGGTCCAGGATGAAGATGGCATCGATGACGCTGTCAAAAATGGTGCGATAACGCGCATCGCTGTCGCCCAAGGCCAGTTGGGCGGCGCGGATCTCGGCGGTGCGCGCCGCGACCTGCCGTTCGAGGTCGGCGTTGAGTTCCCGGTAGCGCTGTTCGCTGGCGCGCAGTTTCCGCTCGGCCTGCTTCAGCTCGGTGACCTCCTCCACCATGCCCGAGAGGCCGACGATCGCCCCGGCCGGGTTGCGCTGGGGGTAAAAATGCGCCCGCCAGGCCCGCTGGCCACGGGCGGGGTTGGCGACATCGCCGCTGATCGCGACATTGAGTGCAGGCATGCCCGTCTGGAGGACCTGGCGATACAGAGGATCGAGCTGATCGGCCAAACCCGGGACCATCTCCCGGACGGTCCGCCCCAGGTGGGCGGCGGCGAGTTGGCCATTAAGCCCCGCCAGGTAGGCGTTGATCCGCTGGAAACGCAGCTCCGTGTCGATGGCGAAGAGCCCGACCGGGGCCTGTTCGTAGTCGGCCTGTATCTCCGCCAACTGCCGCCGGGACTGTTCCTCGCTGGACGCCAGGCGCTGTTCCAGTTCCCGCCGCGCGGCGTGCGCTCTTTCCAGTTCAGCGGTGCGGGCCTTGAGCTGTTCCTCCAGCGCGGCCACGCGCGCCAGGGGCGCTGCGCCGGGCCAAGCATCCTCCCGCGACGGGTTGCCATCATTCACCTGCGCTTTCCTCCCCCCTAACGACAGTTGGCCGGTAACCAACAACTTCCGCTACTGATCGCCTAACCTGAAAAATAAAGACATCCCAAGTGGTTAACCTTTTGGTACCTTAACCGGCACGCTATCCTAGCGGGTAAAGAATATCACCCAGAGACGTAAAATTCCGGTAACAAATCAGCCTCTGCCGCCGTACCGCTTCCTCCCACTCCGACTCGGACAGTCCGCTGACCACTCTCGGCAGCCTGCCCAGCGCAGCCTACCCCCGCAGGTAGTATGGTTCGCCAGCGGCCAGCACCCCCTGCCATGACTCGCATCACTCGCTTCAACCCGCCCGCGGACATCGCTGCCCTGTTGCAGGACACGCTGAACGTCAACAAGGCAACCAAATTCGCCTCGGCCTCGGCCTATCCCACCAGCCGCAAGCTCAAGCAAGAACAGCCGCGGATGAGATGGTCGAACCCGCTTAACATGGGTCACGTCGCCGACTGGCTCATCCAGTACGGCCCAGCCAGCTGGCGGGATGGCAGCCGGCCCGGCATCCGCACCGCGATCCTGAACGACATCGCCAACCGCACCTTCGCCGCCGAGTTCTGGACTGCGCCCACGCCCGTCACCGATCGCATCGAGGTGGCCTATCCCACCGTGAACCGCAACTGCTTCCCGGCCCCGGACCCGGCCGATCCCCTGGACACGGCCAACACCGATTGCGGATACGCCTACCGCGCCGCCTACTGGTCCTTCACCCAGGCCAGCGCCGGGGGCTGGCCACCCCTGCCCGGCCGGGCCGGGGCCCTCGACGCCGACCGCTACTTCGTCGACACCTGGCACGCCCAGCGCTCCCTGACCTACCCCTTCCCCAAGCGCTCCGTGGGCGATATCGGCCGCAAGCACCAGATCATGGAGCAGGTACTCGAAGTCCCGGCGCAGACCGTCATCACCCGCGACAATGCCGTGGTGGTGGTCGACGGGGTGGTCTTCTACCGCATCGACGACCCCGCCCGGGCGGCCTACCAGGTCCGGGACCTGAAGCAGGCCATTATCAATCTGACCACCACCAACCTGCGCTCGGTTATCGGTTCCATGGACCTGGACGAAACCCTCTCCAACCGGCAACGGATCAACGAAAGCCTGCTGGTCATCGTCGATGAGGCGACCAATAACTGGGGGGTCAAGATCACCCGCATCGAGATTCAG
>SACH01000204.1 GCA_009928645.1 Gammaproteobacteria bacterium
ATGGTCGTCTTGCCTTGGGCGAGGGCGGACCGCTGATCCAGGTTACGGAACCACCCTACGGGTTTCCCGCCCCCTGATCAGCCCCGGTTCCACCCGGGTTGGGGGCCGTCGGGCGGGGACACCGTGAATCCGTCCCCGGAGGCTTGACGACCGCCTCCCCGCGGTCCACACCCCCGCCCGTCGCCCCCCCGACCCTCCCTAACCGACCCGAGCGGGCCCGAACTGAACCCGCTACCTTGGCGATTCCGGAACCTTGGCGATTCCGGACCCTGGACCTGCTTCAGGCGGCGAAATCGGCGTCGAGCACCACCCGGTAGCGGGCCTTGCCGGCGCGCAGATGGTCCAGGGCCGCATTCACCTGGCTCATGGGGAAATGCTCCACCTGGGGCAAAATCTGGTGGCGGGCGGCAAAGTCCAGCATGGTCGCCAGGGCGGTCGGCGAACCGATGGGGGAGCCGGAGATGCCCTTCTGGCCGCCAATCAGGTCCATGGCATTGATCTGCATGGGTTCCAGCACGGCGCCGACGATATGCAGGCGCCCCTTGGGGGCCAGGGTGGCGAGCAGGCCCGACCAGTCCAGGGTGACATTGACGGTACTGATGATCAGGTCCAGGGAGCCGCGAATCGCACGCAGGGCGCGCCGGTCGTTGCTGGCCACGACGCGATGGGCACCCAGGGCCTGAGCCTCCGCGCGCTTGGACTCGCTGGAGGTGAAGGCCGTGACCTCGCAGCCCCAGGCGCGCAGGAACTGGAGGGCGAGATGCCCCAGACCACCAATACCGACCACGCCCACCCGCGCCGTTGGCGTGATGCTGTGGATCAGCAGCGGTGAAAAAACCGTGATGCCGCCGCACATCAGGGGCCCGGCGGCGCTGGCATCCAGGCCCTCAGGCAGGGGCAGGGCCCAGGCCCAATGGCAGCGCAGGCGATCGGCGAAGCCACCATGGCGACCGACGATGGTCCCCTGGCTCTGGGCGCAGAGATGGTGCTCGCCGGACAGACAGGTCGGGCAATGCATGCAACTGTGCGCCATCCAGCCGACACCGACGCGTTGCCCTCGGCTCAGCCCGGTGACCTGGTCGCCCAGGTCGACGATGCGCCCCACCGCCTCATGCCCGGGGATGAGCGGATAACGGCTCATCCCCCAGTGATTGTCGAGCATGGAGAGATCGGAATGACAGATGCCGCAGTGCTCCACAGCGATCTCGACCTCATCGGGCTTCAGGGCGCCCGGGTCGTAGGTGAAGGGTTCGCAGATGCCACCGGCAGTGGTGGCGGCCCAGGCATTGATCTGGCTCATGGTTTCCTCCCCGCTAAGGTCGTGGAATGATCAGGGGTACTTCGCCAGACAATGCTACACCTAATGCCCGCCCCTTTCGGTTACACTTGCTCTGATTGACTTTTCTCAATTTCAAACGGCTGGATAATCTTCTCCATGGTGAAGAACGTGTCATTACGTGAGGCCTGGTCCGGCGAGGCAGATTGCCTCAACTGCGCGCTACGGGACTCCGTCCTCTTTGCCGGCCTCACCGTGCGGGACTTCGAGAAGATCCACGACCCCATCGACCAGTTCGCCCTCAAACCCGGCGCCTCCCTCTACCGTGCCGGGGACCGGGGTGAGTTCCTCTTCACCGTGCGCAGCGGTGCCCTCAAGCTGGTCCAGTACCTGCCGGATGGCAGCCAGCGCATCGTCCGCCTGGCCAGGACCAGCGATGTGCTCGGATTGGAGGCCATTCTCGATGCCCCCTACCAGCATGAGGCGGTGGTCTTGCAGGCGACGGAGGTTTGCCGCTACCCCGCACGGCTGGTCAAGGCCCTGGGGGCGGATAACCCCCAGTTGCATACTGAGCTCATGAACCGCTGGCAGCGGGCCCTCACCGAGGCCGATGCCTGGCTGACGGAACTCTCCACCGGCTCCGCGCGCCAGCGGGTCGCCCGCCTGCTCCTGCGTCTGGTCCGCGATCAGGAGAGCGGCGAGTGCGAGCTCTTCAGCCGCGAGGACATGGGCGCCATGCTCGGCATCACCACCGAAACCACCAGCCGCACCATCGCCGAATTTAAGCGCCAGGGACTGTTGGTCGACCTCAACTTAAATCGTTTCCGACTGGACATCCCCAAGCTACGCCAACTGGCGGGCGAGTAGCCTGCGGCCAGGGTAACCGTTCAGACCTCCTCTCTCCCACCCTCCCCCACCAGCGAGGAAGAGGCAGGAGAAGCCGCCGCTGGTGCCGACGAGGTCCTCCCGGGGCTTGAGGGGCCTGAACGAATACCGACCTGGAAGCAGGCCAATCGGCAGCTTGCGAGGCGCTTAATGCCAAGGGCCGGCGCTTGGCCGGCCCTTGCTGGCCCCCTGGCTAGGGCGGGGGCCTCGCCCGTGTCACGCGACCGCGATCACTTGACCTCGATCTGACGCCGCTCCGTCGCGTGGGTCTTGGGGAGGTGGATCTCGAGAAGACCGTCCTTGAACACGGCGTCCACCTTCTCGGCATCGATCGGCTCCGGCAGGCGGACGGTCCGCGTAAAGGCCCCGCGCATGATCTCGGCGCGATAGACCTTACCCCCTTCCTCCTTCTCCTCCTCATGGTGACGCTCACCCGCGATGGTTAGCAGGTCGCCGCGCAGGTCAAGCTTAAGATCCTTCTTGTCCATGCCCGGGAGCTCCACCCGGACCAAAATCTCTTTATCGCGCTCGATCAGATCGAGAGGCGGCATGCCATACTCCATCTGTCCCATGAATGGCGCCCAATCCGGTAAGATCTCACCGAAAGGACGCATCCACCGGCGCTGCATGGCATCGAACATCCGATCCAGGTTATCAAAGACATCGAGCTCGCGATGCGGTGTCACGTGAGTCAGTTCGGTTGTCTTGGTCTTCATGGCTGCTCTCCTGATGCTTCTATCCCTACAGTAAAAATAGACCAGCATTGGCCATCCGCCAAGGGGAAAAGGGATATTATTTTCTTATTAAACATAAATTTAACTTATTAAAACGCCAGACTCAGCGGTGACTACACTGCCTTCACCCGCAGCTTCACCAACCATTAGCACCATGGGGAGCTGTGGTCCTCACGCCATAGCTGAGACAACGGCAGTGGCGAACGCCTGGATACTGCGGGACCTGTTGCGATGGATGTCCATGTGCGCCGCGACCGATCGAGCCAGATTCAGTTTGCGCAGACCGCTATTGAAATAACCCGCTTTCCTGAGCACGCGCTCCATTGCTTCCCAAGTGCCGCCAGCAATCGCATCAGGTTTGGCCTCCGGCGGGGCGCCTTCCACGGGGCGGGGTTTGAAATTGACTTCACCGCCGGTTTCCAGGGTCATGAGGGCGCCGACCGGGAAGGCGCGGGATATAGAGGCGATCAGGCTGCGGATGCGGTCCTCGTCCCAGACCCAGCTCCGTTGAAAATCGGGTAATTGCAGCACCCCCCGGTGGCAGTCCTGAAGGAGCCGGTCCAAGTCATAAGGGTTGGTCTGGAATGTGGAACCTGGCATGGCCTCAATCCCCCGCTTCAAACTCCGCGCTCTTGAACTTCAAGGTGCGACAGTTTTCCCTCACGGCCCGTTGCAGGTCGACGTCGAAGCCCAGGCCTGATTCGGCCTGGATTTCCACGCTGATCTGGACCTTCACCCCCCTGCGGGCGGTGAACTGCTGCACCACTTCGTCCACCAGGTCGGCGAACTGCTTCTTGGCAAGGATGGGGTCGAGGTCGATGCCGCCGTAGAAGCGTTTCTTGACGCTTGGACTGCCGGCGCCACCTCGGGCAAGCCCGCCACCGGCGGTGACGGCGCCACCCATGCCGGCCGTGCCACCACCGGCGGCGGATCCGCCCGGTTGGTAGAAACCCCGGGCGTGATCGCCGATAGCCCCGCCATCACCCCCTCCGGGACCGGCACCACCCGCACCCAGGCCGCCACCGCCGGCCATCCAGCCCGTCGCGGCCGTCCCGCTCTCTTCCGCCCCAGCCGCCCCTTCCGCCGCCGCCCGCTCGGCCGCGTGCAGCGCCGCCGTGTAAGCCGCCGCGGCCCCGGGCTCGATCAGCAACAGGGCATCGTCCAGGGTAAAAGGCACGCGCTTGCCAAAGCTGAAGCCCAGGTAGCGCACCGCTCCCCCGCCCGCGCCCTGCCCCGCTGCCCCAGGTGCCTCCCGCCAGGCGACTTCTTGTGCTTCCCGTCCCGCTCCCGTCCCTGCCCCCCCGGGTCCGCCCGGCGCTTCCTCACCCTGGGCAATGCCGAAGAAATCCCGGCTCTCCAGCCCGTCGCTGAGGGTGCTCTGAAAGACCTGGCTGTCCAGCAGGCGTGGCAGGTACAACTGCTGGCAGGTCTGGTGCCAGACCGTCAGGGCGCTGACCGCCACCACGTCGTTTTTCCAGAACCAGGTCTTGAGGAGCTGGTGCAGGTGGAAGGGC
>SACH01000205.1 GCA_009928645.1 Gammaproteobacteria bacterium
CGGCCATGGCGGCGGCGACGGCCAGGGTAACGAGTTTCTTGTTCATGGTTTTCTCCACTGTTGCTGATTTGCCAGTATGGACTGCTGAAAAGCTATACGCGTTATGCGTGTGAGGAGAATGATAGACCAGCAAGGGGGATGACGCAACAGTTTTTTCTAAAAAAGATACAGTTTGCGCAACTGTTGCGGATACCCAACATGCCGCGCCTAGCCATCTCACAACCAATTGTTGGCGCTTGTTTTTGCATGTTCTGGCTATCGGAGGAAGCGCTGGCAACGTGGCAAAAGGAGCGCGTTCGTTGCTCCCGTCACGGCGTTTTAAGGGGGCCAGACCCGCAAGAATCGTCACGCGCGTTGCATGCACGCCACGTCAGCGCCTTATCCCAGGCGTGGCCATCGCGACGGGAAGGGGCCCGGTACCTGGGCTACCTGCCAGACAAAGGAAGGCCCGCACGAAGCGGGCCTGTGATTGGCTGGGGGACGAGGATTTGAACCTCGGTTAACGGAGTCAGAGTCCGCTGTCCTGCCGCTAGACGATCCCCCAATGAGTTGTTTGCTGCATCCTGCGGTGCCGTGAAGTACTTACGATTCTGGATGAATCGCGGCAGGCACCCTGCGATGGTTATCGCTTGCTGTACTGCGGACGTTTGCGGGCCTTGTGCAGACCTACCTTTTTACGTTCCACCTCACGGGCATCGCGGGTGAGGAAACCCGCCTGACGCAGGGGTCGTCGCATGGCCTCATCGTACTCGACCAGGGCGCGGGCGATGCCATGACGGATGGCGCCGGCCTGACCGGTAGTACCACCACCCGTGACGCTGACCTTGACGTCTAACCGGTTGAGCATGTCGACGGTTTCGAGCGGTTGACGCACCACCATCCGCGCCGTCTCACGGCCAAAGAAATTATCGAGGGGCCGATCGTTAACGACGATCTTTCCGGAACCGGTAGTCAGATAGACACGGGCCGCGGAACTCTTACGGCGGCCAGTGGCGTAGTGAATTTGCGACATGAGACGTTACCTGATCCTAAAATTCCAGCGGCTTAGGCTGCTGGGCGGCGTGGGCATGTTCGGGGCCGGCGAAGACCCGCAGCTTGGAGAGCATGGCACGGCCCAAGGGACCACGGGGCATCATGCCTTTGACGGCATGATTGATGACCCGCTCCGGGGACTTGGCCAACAATTTCTCCAGCGAGATCGACTTGAGGCTGCCAATGTAACCGGTGTGATGGTGGTACATCTTGTCGGCCAGCTTATTGCCGGTCACACGAATCTTGTCCGCATTGACCACCACCAGATAATCGCCAGTGTCCACATGGGGCGTGTAGCAGGGTTTGTGCTTACCGCGTAGACGGCGCGCCAACTCGGTGGCGAGACGCCCGAGGGTCTTGCCTTCGGCGTCGATCAAATACCACTCGCGGCGGACCTCCGCGGGCTTGGCACTCACAGTCGTCATGTCCGTTGCTCCAGGGCCTGGATAAAGAGTCGAAATGGGAAAGACCGCGGATTCTATAGGAGGGCGTTTCGGATGGCAATAGTTTCGCCCGCGGCCTCGCGCGCGGTTCGGGCCGATGGCCGCGACGCTGCCCGGCAGCGGGGGAAAGTCAGGGCCGGCCCAAAAACCGCTCCCCGACAGGGCGCGAGTCAGCCCGGCAGTCGTAACCGCTCGACGACACCACCTTCCAGCAGGTGGTGTTGCAGGATTTCCTCCAGATCCTCCCGGTCGACATAGGTGTACCAGACGCCCTCCGGATAGACGACCAGGACCGGACCCTCATCGCAACGCGCCAGGCAACCCGCGCTGTTGATGCGCACTCCCCCCTCGCCGACAATACCCAGCTCCTTGGTACGCCCCTTGAGATAGCGGCGCAGCTCGTCGGCGCCATACTGGGCGCAGCATTGGCTGCCATCCTCGCGCCGGTTGGTGCACATGAAGACGTGATAGCGGTAGTAGGACATGATGGATCTCGCCTCGCCGAATGAACCCGGAGTCAAGGGACAGGGTACCATTAGCCGGCACCGATGAAACCTGTTCGCCAGGCTGGCGTCAACTGCACCTCTGGCCAGCCACCGCCGCCCGGGAGATCAGAATCGGAATTTGGCTCCCAGTCCCTGGTGACTGACTTGTGTGAGAGGCTCGCCACACCCCTGAAAATGCCTGACTCCGCCGGGGTCTGACCGCTAACCATCCCATTTTCTAGCCCGCCTGAACCCCAGCCTTGAATGCCATCGCCTCCGCCAGAGATCTGGCCACGGTCGCCGACCGTTGCGTCCGCTGCGGCCTCTGTCTGCCACATTGCCCGACCTATCGCCTGGCACGCCAGGAAGCCGAGTCCCCCCGCGGACGTATTGCCCTGATCCAGGCTTGGGCGGAGGGGGAACTGAATGACACCCCCGCACTCCGTCAGCATCTGGATACTTGTCTGGAGTGCCTGGCCTGCGAGCAAGCCTGCCCCACGCTGGTGCCCTTCGCCAGCCTGATGGATGATGCCCGGGCGGCGCATTGGCAAAGCCGGCCCACTTGGCGTCGGGGCCTGCACCAGGCCTGGCTTTCGTTGCTGGCCAGTCCGGGCGCGGCCGCCCTGACCGGGGCGGCGGCCCAGCTCTACCGTGGGATCGGCCTGGCACGCCTGGTGGCCGGGAGCGGACTCACGCGCTGGCCAGCGATCGGTGCCTTGCACCGGCTGTCCCAGCAATTGGCAGGCCTACCCCGCACCCCCCCGGTTGCGGTCGGGGGTGAGGCGAGCCGTGGCCGCATCGGGCTATTCCTTGGCTGCATCGCCCGCACCGCCCAGCCGGGGGCCATCGAGGCCAGCGTCCAGGTCCTGCGCCGGCTGGGCTATGAGGTCGTCATCCCCCGGGGGCAGATCTGTTGTGGCGGCCTGCATCGCCACAATGGCTTGCCGCAGGCGGCCGATCACCGTTTACAAACCAACGCGATGGCCTTCGCCGATCTCACCGCGGTGGGTCTGGCCAGCGCCTGCGTGGCGGAACTGCGCACTCAGCCACCCCTGGCCGCCACCCAGGAGATCTGCCGGCTGCTTGCCGATCTGGACTGGCCGGCGACCGTCCCCTTGCGGCCCTTCCCCCGGCGGATCGCCCTTCATGTCCCCTGTTCCCAACGCAACCGGCTGCGCGATGCGGACGCGGCCCGGGACCTGCTGCGCCGGATTCCCGGCGTCGAGTTGATCGATCTGCCGGAGAATGACCTCTGCTGCGGCGCGGCGGGGACTTACCTCCTCCAGCAGCCGGGCCTTTCGCAATCCTTGCTGCAACCTAAAATTACCCACCTGGCGACATCGGGGGCGGAGATACTCGTCACCACCAACACCGGCTGCGCCCTGCACCTGGCCGCCGGGGTCCGGGAAGCGGGTCTGGCGGTGGAGGTCCTGCACCCGGTGCAGGTCATTGCCCGACTACTTGTCGGGACGGAACATGCCCGACCCTGATCTTGCCGCCTGCAACCCCGATCTCACCTGTAAGCCGATGTATAAATGCCATTTCTTCACAGCCCTAGGTTCGCTAGCCCATAGTGATTGAAGATCTATAGGTTCCTGATTGGAAGTTATTGCATAGCCTCCGTGACCTCTACCCTGGAGCCGCCCTGATCGGCCTTCTCCTAGCGTCTTGACTGCCGCAAAGGGCCGCGACGGAGCCCCCTTACCACCTCGGAAACCAGCCTACCACCATGAAGAATCGCGATTTCACCCCCACGGACCAGTTGCTGATCGGCCTCGATCAGGCCATTCGCACCCTGTTTGGACCACCCCAGGTCACCGAGCGCCCCAATCCCGCCGCCGGACTGGCCGACGCCGAACTTGGCGAACAGCAACGCCGCCATATAGCCCGCCTCATGCGGATCAACCACACCGGCGAGGTCTGCGCCCAAGGGCTCTACCAGGGTCAGGCCCTGACGGCGAAGCTGCCAGAGACCCGCCGCGGCATGGCGCGCTCGGCTCAGGAAGAGAATGATCATCTGGCCTGGTGCGAGCAACGCATCGAGGAACTGGGTGACCGCAAAAGCCTCCTCAATCCCCTCTGGTACGCCGGCTCCTTCACCATCGGCGCCGCCGCCGGCCTGGCGGGCGACAAGTGGAGCCTGGGCTTCGTGGTGGAGACGGAACGTCAGGTGGAGGATCACCTGGACGAACACCTGGCCGAGGTGCCCGCCGAGGACCTCAAGACCCGGGCCATCCTGGAGCGGATGAAGGCGGACGAGATCCACCATGCCGACCTAGCCCAGGCTGCCGGTGGGGCGGCCCTGCCCACACCCCTCAAGCTGGCCATGCGGCTGATGTCCAAGGTGATGACGAGAACCGTCTACTGGATCTGACCGGTTCCTCCCCGGCACTGACCTGGTGGCATCTGTCTCCCGCCAGGCCAGCGGAGGGCAACGTTGGTGGCG
>SACH01000206.1 GCA_009928645.1 Gammaproteobacteria bacterium
AAGAGCGCGCCATCGTTCATCTGGGTCTGCTGCCAGGACCAGGGGGCGGCGGTCAAGACCGCTGGCTCGACGTTCAGGGGGGCCGTCAGGCCGGGGCCCCCGCACAGGACGGCATAAAGACCAAGACCAATGATCAAGGGTGTTTTCATGGTGCGTGACTCACTGGAAAAAGGGTGGAAAAAGCCGACCCATATCGGGTCGCCAGCGCTTTCGGCGGCAGCACATCGTACACCCGCGGCATCGACACCGAGGGGTGACCGGAGGCGGCCCGCTTATCACTCTCATCCTCTTGCGCTTGAGGCCCTGGGGTATGAAGGGCTCGTGACCGGCGCCCTTCCAGTCAACCATCACTCGCAGCCATGCCTTGGTCACCGCCTCCGGGGGTGATTGCAAATCTGCCAGCGATGCACTAGGTTATTTGCCGTAATGGTTAGTTGACGGCTCGCCATCCGCCTGATCAGCAGCCAATCGGGAAAGGTGCTGGAGGTCCTTGCGCTCCGCTTGTGCAGATGGGCCAGCGTCTCGCGAATGCGGATCTCCAGCCCCCCGTCAGCGTCCCCCAGGGCCTTGAGGAGATAAACCCGCGCCCGGGAGAGCAGGGCGTTGTTGAGCTCCAAGGAGGGGTTCTCGGTGCAGCCACCCCGCAGTGCGGCAGCATGCCCAGAGCAGGGCACCTGGCAGGGGATCTTTCTCTGGGAACACCGCGCGCGTCGGCATAGCCGCACTCTGGTGGTGACCTGCCTGGGGATCTGAATCCTCGACCAATGGCCTGGATTCGAGATTAAGCAGCGGTTCTGATATGCGACCGCGTTGCTCTTAAGTGGGATACCGCCACTGGCGTAATCCAGGTGGACGTGGTTAGAGAGCACCGCCTAGAGCGGCGGTACTGCACGTATTTCCTCAGTCACTCACAGCGGTGAGCGGTTGTCACTCAAAGCAGCGAGGCGTAGCTTGGCGTGTAGACCTGCTCCCGGATGAACGCCTCGTAGTCATCCGGTCGCGGCACCCGCGCCAGACCAGTGTCGAACACGAGCTTTGCCACCCGTGCCGCCGTACGGATCTCGGTTTCAAGTATATTCCCCTGTTGTGGGTACAGCGAACCTTGCGCCAGCAAGTCCGCCGGTACCTGGTCGGCCACCGCCTTCGCCGCCTCGATGAACATATCATCGGTGACGCGGCTCGCCTGTGTGGCGAAAATGGCCATGCCCACAGCCGGGAAAATGTAGAAGTTGTTCGCCTGGCCGGGCTGGAAGGTCTTGCCCTGCCAGGTCACCTCCGGGAACTGCACGCCGGCGGCGTAGATCGCCCGGCCGTCGGACCACTGATAGGCCTGCTCGGCAGTGCACTCGGCATGTTCGGTGGGATTCGATAGCGCCAGGATGATCGGGCGGGTGTTAATTTCGGCCATCGCCGTGACCACCGCTTGGTCGAAGGCGCCGCCAATCGTGCTGACGCCGATGATTGTCGATGGCCGGATGCTACGAATCGCCTCAACAAAGCTCTGCGTGGGGGCATGGGGATGCGCGTAGGGCTGCTGAAAATCGACCAGGTCGGTGCGCGTCGATTCGAGCAAGCCGTTGACGTCGAACATGTGGACCTTCGCCTGCGCCTGAGCGAGGGTGAGCCCCTGCTCGACAAGTGCCGAGCACAACAGGTTGGCGAGCCCGATGCCGGCCGAGCCGGCGCCAAGAAAGAGATAGGTCTCGTCCTTGAGTTGCGTACACTTGATCTTCGCCGCGTTGATCATCCCGGCCAGGGTGATGCCCGCCGTGCCCTGGACGTCATCGTTATACACGCAGTAGCGGTCACGATAGCGCTGCAACAGATGAACGGCATCGACACCCGTCCAGTCCTCGAAATGTATGCAGCATTTCGGGAACACCTCTTGGACGGCATCAACAAACTCATCGACGAAACTATAGAGGTTCTCGGTCGGTGGACGTTTGCGGCGTAGGCCCAGGTACAACGGGTCGGCCAGGTAGGGCTCGTTGTTGGTACCGGCATCGAGATACATCGGCAACAGGTACTTGGGAGGCACGCCCGCGGCCGCTGTGTAGAGCTGGAGCTTGCCGATCGGAATGCCCATACCGTTGGCCCCCAGGTCGCCAAGGCCCAGGATGCGGCCACCGTCGGTCACGCAGATGAAGCGGATGTCCTTGACCGGCCAGTTGCGCAGGATCTCCTTTACCCGGCCGCGATGCTCAATCGACAGGTACAGGCCGCGTGGCTGGCGAAAGATGTGTCCGAACTTAAGGCAGGCCTCGCCAATCGTCGGGTCATAGACGATCGGCAGGAAACGGGCCGGATCCGACATGATCGTCTTGTAGAACAGCGTCTCGTTATGATCGAGCAAGTTGGTGAGGTAGACGTACTGGTCGATCGGCTTTTCCTTGTGCGAGAGCTGCATCAGCACCCGCTGCAACTGCAGGTCGAGGGTTTCGGTCACGTCCGGGACCAGGCCGGTGAGGCCCAGCGTCTCGCGCTCCTGCGCCGTATAGCCGGTGGCCTTGTTGAGGGCCGAATCCTGGATTAAGTCAATGCCGCGTTTGGTCGTTGTCATCAGATATCTCGGAATCAGAAGAGGGGATGGGGAAGCGTCGCCGCTCAGCCGGGTAGATCGGCCGAACCGGGCCGGGTCAGGTTAAGCGGCACGACCACCCGGTCGAACAGATCAGGGGCGACGCCGAGCTGCAACGCCGCGTCACGCAGCGTCAGATCATGGTCAATGGCGTGGTGGGCGATGCGCGAAGCCTGGTCGTAGCCGATCACCGGCGACAGCGCCGTCACCATCATGACCGAGCGGGCGATATTGTCGGCAAGCCGCGCCTCGTTGAGCGTCGCACCCTCGATCATGTATTGGCGGAAGTGATCGCACATGTCGGCCATGATCAATGCCGAGTGGAGGTAGTTGTTAATCAGGATCGGCCGGAAGGCGTTCAGCTCGAAGTTGCCTTCAGCGCCACCCATCTGCACGGCGACGTCCGCGCCCATGATCTCGATGCAGACCATCAACATCGCCTCGGCCTGCGTCGGGTTGACCTTGCCCGGCATGATCGAGGAGCCAGGCTCGTTGGCTGGGAAGGTGATCTCGGCGAGCCCCGTGCGCGGGCCAGAACCAAGCCAGCGCATGTCGTTGGCGATCTTGAACAGCGTCACCGCGGCAGCCTTAAGGCCCGCATGCGCACGCACGATCCGGTCAAGCGTTCCCTGCGCGGTGAACTTGTTAGCAGCGGTACGGAGGGGAAAACCGGTGAGCTGGGCGAGGACCTGCGCCACTTCATCGCCAAAGCCAACCGGCGCGTTGAGGCCGGTACCCACCGCGGTACCCCCCATGGCGACCTGCAGCAGGCCCTCGGTCACGCGGCTGAGTTCATCGATGGCATCGTCCAGGGCGCCGACATAACCAGACCACTCTTGGCCGACGGTCAAGGGCGTGGCATCCTCAAGGTGGGTGCGCCCGATCTTGACGACACCGGACCACTGGGTGGCCTTTTTGTCGAGCGCCTCGCGCAACGCCCTGAGCGCGGGAATAGTGCGCTCGGTGGCGAGCTGATAGCCGGCGATGTGCATCGCCGTCGGGAAGGTGTCGTTGCTCGACTGCCCCATGTTGACATGGTCGTTGGGATGGACCGGATCATGCGAACCGAGCGTGCCACCAACGAGCTGGATGCAGCGATTGGCGATCACCTCATTGACGTTCATGTTCGACTGCGTGCCCGAACCCGTCTGCCAGACGAAGAGCGGAAATTCGCTATCGAGCTTGCCGGCGATCACCTCGTCGGCGACGCGCTGGATCAGTTCCCCCTTCCAGGGGGGCAACCGGCCGGCGCGCGCATTGACGATCGCAGCGGCTTTCTTCACATAACCATAAGCGTGGTAGACCTCTGGCGGCATCCGGTCACGTCCGATGTTGAAGTGCTGGAGGCTGCGTTGCGTCTGCGCGCCCCAGTAGTGGTCGGCCGGCACTTCAACTTGGCCCAGGCTGTCACTTTCGATACGGGTGCCGGTCGCCGCGAGGCCGATGGGCAAATCCAGTACCTTGGGTGCGGTGGTTTCAGTCACTCTGGTCTCCTTCGCGATTGAGGGTGCGGTGGTTGGCGCCGGAGCATCGGTGTCCGGTTAAGGTCTGGAGCTGATCCTGGGATGAGCCGGGGAGGCTCACTGATGAGGAGCTTAGGAAGAGCAGTCGTCCCCTGCTATCTCCATAGGGGCATGGCATTGCCGTGGACCCCGAACTTGAAGAACCGAGTCGGGGAGGGAGGTAAGGGCCAAGGTCAAGGATAAGGCGGTAACCGGCAGGCAGTGCCTGCCCAACGGGGCGCTGGTACGGGGATTCATCGGCAGACCGTCGTAATGTGGCGGCAGGG
>SACH01000207.1 GCA_009928645.1 Gammaproteobacteria bacterium
AAGGACCCGTCGTCCCGGCCGGGAAGCCGGGACCCAGGCCAGGGACGGCTGAGCCGCGCACGGCTGCGGCGCCGTGGTTGACTGCGGCCTTGCCATCCATGGCACTGGATTCCGGCTTCCCGGCCGGAATGACGGGGCAAAGACGGCATGATGGGGCAAAGACAGTATGACGAGGCATACCTCAATGCCCGCTGGTCAGCACCCGCTCCAACGCCGCCACGATCCGCTCCCCGGTGCGCCCATCCCACAGCGGCGGGATGCCGCCGGTGGGCCAATCCCCGGCAAACAGCCGCTCCAGCGCCGGGGCCAGCTTGGCAGGGTCGGTGCCAATCAGGGCATTGGTGCCGATGCTCACCGTCTCCGGGCGCTCGGTGGTGTCGCGCAGGGTCAGGCAGGGCACGCCTAGGACTGTCGTCTCCTCGGTGATGCCGCCGGAGTCGGTGATCACCGCCTTGGCGTGCTTCACCAGGTAGTTGAACTCCAGATAGGGCTGGGGCTCGACCAGTAGGATGTTCGGGAAGTCGGGTAGGTACTGGGCCGCCGTCACAGGCTCCGTGGCTGTCGATGGCGCCGTTGCCGCAACGTGCGCTGTTGCCGTCCCTGGCACTGGATGCCGGCTTCCCGGCCGGAATGACGGGGGTGGTTCTGGATGCCGGCTTCCCGGCTGGAATGACGACAGGGCCTGTTTGCCCAAGGATTCGGCGATGACCTTCGCCGTGCGCGGATGGACCGGGAACAACACCGGCAGCCCGCGGGCCCCGGCGGCGATCGCCGCGAGCAGCCGCTGTAGCGTCGCGGCCTGATCGACATTCGCCGGTCGATGCAGCGTCATGACCAAATACGCGCCGGGCCGCAGGTCCAGCGCGCCCCAGAACGCCGGCGGCTGGAGTCGGTCCAGGTGCGCCAGCAAGGTGTCGATCATGGTGTTGCCGACGAAGAAAATCCGGTTCTCATCCACCCCGGCCCGGCGCAGGTTGGCGTTGGCAAACTCGCTGGTGGTGAAGAACCAGTTAGTGATGCTGTCCGTCACCATGCGGTTGATCTCCTCCGGCATGGTCCAGTCGCCGGAGCGGATGCCGCCCTCCACATGGGCCACCGGGATGCCCAGCTTCTGGGCGGCGATGGCGCAGGCCATGGTCGAGGTCACGTCGCCCACCACCAGGCAGAGCTTTGACGGGGCGTCCAGCAGCAGGCGTTCGTAACGGGTCATGATGGCCGCGGTCTGCTCGGCCTGGGTGCCGGAGCCCACCTCCAGGTTCACGTCCGGTTCCGGGATGCCCAACTGCTCAAAGAAGGCCCCCGACAGGCGGGGGTCATAGTGTTGGCCGGTATGCACCAGGCGGTAGCGCAAGGGTCCGCCCGCCACCGCCCGCGCCTCCAGGGCGCGGATCAGGGGGGCGACCTTCATAAAGTTCGGCCGGGCGCCGGCGATCAGGTCAATCAGCATGATGGTGGTGTCCTACACACGCGCCGCCACAGATAATGGGGGCGGGCTTTGAGGGGAGCGGGCTTCATGAAGTTAGGCCGGGCTCCGGCGATAAGTTCTACTCTCATTTGATCGGCACAAAAATTCACAATGGCTCACGCAATAACTTCCTTAAAGGCTGAACCTCAGCGGGTTTTAAAAAACGAAAATTAGAGAGCGCAGTCTAGAATCAAGTGCAACACCCCTATGATTTAAGGTGTTAGCGTCCAGGATAACAATCAGGGATATTTTCTAACGCTTCATCTCACTTCAAGATTCAACTAATCTATCGCTTGCTAGCCTGATACGTAAATGCCGGCTATGTAATTCGGCCTCATCGTAAAGAGCCACCACATATAAACTTGTTTCTTCATCGATCTGGAATGGAGACATGACAGCGATAACTGCGATGCGAGTGTCTTGGTCTGCAAAAATTGCTTCAGATGACCCAGGAAAGTCATGAGTCTTCAGCAGACACTGCTCACCCTGCATGATCTGAAAGTGCACCGAGTCACATTCATCACCTTGTGGCAGGGTCAAGGACGCCACCACACACAGCCTCGGCAGTACCACAGGCAAACGTTCAACCAGAAGATCACCTGAATAAACGCCGATAAAGCTCTGCTTATTGCCGATTTCCTGACGCACGTCGTCGCAGAAAATCACCTCGAGCTGCGGTCTTGTCATCACTGCGTCTCGCGCCTTGCCGCAATGGCCTCTTCAATCGTATTAACATCCACCGCAAGTGCGTCAGCAAGCTTGCGGACGGTGGACAGTCGCGGGTCATCCAATCCCCCCTCGATCCGAGACAATCGCGACTGCGATGTCCCAATACGTTCAGCTAATTCCCGTTGGGATAATCCACAGCGCATACGCAGCGCTGCCAAAGGTTCATCAGGCTGCAAGGTCATCGCCAATCGCCGACGCGCCATGGCAAGTGCCTCTGCCCGTTTGGGATTGCCCGCCACATCGGCCAATCGGTCGTCGATCGACCGGAAGCCAGCAGGCTGTGGGGGGTGCACAATCGCCGCCTCCACCCAAACCACGTGACCGCCCGACGAGGTCGTTGGATCGCCGGTCGTGATCCGGCGGATAAGCTTAGGGGGGGAGTCCGAGTGCTTGGTAAGTGCTGACGATTCGGTGAGTGAATGGATGGTTTGGGTCATAGTCAAAAGTCCGCGGCACGATGCCCAAGATGTAATAGCGCCGTTGAATGCCATGAAAAGCGTAGATGATCCGGTAGGAGGCTGCGCTGCCAGGAACATCGAACAGTCGAAGCCGCCACAAGCCGAAGTGCTTCCAGAGGGCAGCCCAACGTTGAACCTCAAAATCCATGCCCGCATCGTAGCTGCGGTAGCGATGTTCGAGCAGGCGTTCTAGTACCTTAGGCGAGGACGCTGCTTCCTCTAAGAAGACATCGATGCTGGCAGCACCTTCCTCGTCGACTTCATACAGCGCTTCGAGATCCTTTTCAGCATCCTCATGGATGCTCATGCTGTAGGAGCCGCCCGGAGAGTATTTCATACCGTTCTCGGTATCGCCAAGTTGTTTTGCGAGGTCCTTCGCGAGCTGGCCAGCCCCTACGACTGCGCCACCTCGATCGTCATCCGGCTCACCTCCAGGATCTCGTCCAGGGGGATGGGGGGCGGGGCGGCCTGGCCGGCGGCGCGGGCGCGCAGGGCCTGGACGAAGGCGGCGGCGCAGGCCTGCTGGCCCTTGTCCTGGCGCCACAGGTTCAGCTTCTTGAAACCCGGCCAGCCGAAGCCGGTCAGCTTGCGGAAATTGTCTAGTTGCAGCACCCGCCCGGCGGCAAAGACCTCCAGCCGCTCCTTGGGGAAGGCCTTGCTGCCGTTGGTCAGGTAGAGAATGGTGCCCAGGGAGCCGTCGGCAAAATGCAGGTTGATGCTCACCGAGTCCCGGGTCGGGGCGTCCATGGCCACCGCCTCTGCCCGCGCGATGGGCGCCCCGGCCAGAAAGCGCAGCAGGTCGATGAAGTGGCAGGCCTCGCCGATGATCCGCCCCCCGCCCACCGCCGGGTCCTGGGTCCAGTGGTCCGCCGGGATGGCCCCGGCGTTGACGGTCATCACCAGGGCCTTGGGGCCGGTCACCCCCGCCAGCAGGGCCTTGATCTTCTGCACCTGGGGGGCAAAGCGGCGGTTGAAGCCGACCATGAGGAGGGGATGGTCCGTCATTCCGGCAGTCTTCTCCGTCGTTCCGGCAGTCTTCTCCGTCATTCCGGCAGTCTTCTCCGTCGTTCCGGCAGTCTTCTCCGTCATTCCGGCAGTCTTCTCCGTCATTCCGGCAGTCTTCTCCGTCATTCCGGCTTGGATGCCGGAATCCAGGGCCATGGATGGCAACCGCACGCCTAGCTCCGGGGCCTCGGTATTGCCTGCGGACTCACCCTCCCTGGCACTGGGTCCCGGCTTCCCGGCCGGGACGACGGGGGCGACTTCGCGGGCAATCTGCGCCAACCCCGCCACCGCCGCCATCTCTGCCAACCCCGCCACCGCTGCCATCTCTGCCAACCCCGCCACCGCCGCAATTTCCGCCAACTCTTCCAGGGTCAGACACAACGGCTTCTCCACGAACACCGCCTTGCCCGCCGCCAGCCCCCGCGTCACCCACCGCGCATGACTGTCATGGCGGGTGGTGATCACCAGGGCCGTCGTCCCGGCATCCGTCAACAGGGCCTCGGTGTCCGTCGTCGTCTGGGCAAAGCCAAACTTGCGCCCGGCATGCACCCCGCTGACGCCGCCGCTGGAGGCGACGGTGCGCAACACCGCCCCGGCGGCCTTGAAGGCCGGGATCAAGACCCCGGTGGCGTAGTTGCCAGCGCCGATGAAGCTGACGG
>SACH01000208.1 GCA_009928645.1 Gammaproteobacteria bacterium
CCGCCAGCCAGGCCCCGAGCAAGGGATAGAGCATCAGCCAGCCCGGCATCTGCCAATGGGGCAGGCCACGACTCCCCCAGAGCGGCACGATAGTGAAGATGGCCAGGGTCGGCAGGGCCAGGCAGAGCAGAAACCAGGAGCGCTCGATGGCCCGGCCGCGACGGAGGGCACCCCAGGCGGCAACAACGAGGGGGATGAAGACCCAGGGCAGTATCCAGGCCATCTGTCCGGCGATGTTGGCCAACACCTGGTCGACGCGGAGCCCTTGGGGCAGCCCCCGCCCTGATTGGAAGGCCAGGGAGACCCAGTCGTGCTGGGCATTCCAGATCAGGGCCGGCGAGACGATGACCAGGGCAATCAGCGCCCCCAGCCAGGGTGCCGGGTGGCGCAGGAGGGCTCGCCGTTGGGGCGAGGTGAGGAGAAACAGCACCAGCCCCAGGGCAAAGAGGACGGCATGGTACTTGGAAAGGCCCGCCAGGCCGAGCCAGAGGCCGACCAGGGTCCAGGTCAGCCAGGGCGAGGGAGGCGGAGTTTGAGGGGGAGAGCCAGCAGGATGAATGGGATCAGCCGGTGCCACCGGGCGTGTGAGAACCCCGGGGGGCGCGGTATTGTTGGTCTCATCCACCTCGGCAGGGTCGCCCCAGCCGACAGACCGTGCAGGTCTGGCAGGAATCACAGGGTCAGGGGGGAAGGCTGAAGGCGT
The DNA here is from genome assembly GCA_009928645.1 of Gammaproteobacteria bacterium. GTDB lineage: Bacteria > Pseudomonadota > Gammaproteobacteria > Chromatiales > Chromatiaceae > M0108. The sequence goes on from SACH01000208.1 coordinate 704, forward strand.
GAACAAAGTGGAAACATTGGCACGGGGAAACATCACCTTCGCTAGGACAAGGGCCGCAGCCAGGAGGCAGAACTGCAAGGGCCCATCCGGCACCAGCCCTCCACCGGAGAGGGTGTAGAAGGCCGACAGGTTAAGGGCCAGCACCGCCCAGACCCCGGCCTGGGCCCCAAAGAGGTGCCGGGTCAGGGCGAAGAGCAGCCAGGAGGTCCCGGCAAAAAGCAATACGAAGGGTAATCGCGCCGCTCGCCCCTCCCCCAGCCAAGGCGTCGTAAAGTGGATGAGCCAGTAATGCAGCGGCGGGTGATCGAAATAGGAGAGCGATAGGTCACGGGCGCTGGCCAGGGTATAGGTCTCGTCGACCCCCAGCCCCAGGGTCGCGGCAATCAGTAGGCGAAAAACCAGGAAGAACCCGATCAGGGCCAGGACCAGCCGCTCGGGATGGGGAAAGTCTCTGCCTAACGACTTGGATATGGGGGTGGGCATGGTAACTGAATCAGGAAGCAGCCACTGGGGGCTTGGTCACAGGATGGGGATAGAAACGCCCGTGCAGCCCCCGGGCCAGGAGGGCAAGGATCAACCAGGAGATGAGGATGTCGCTGAAAAAATGCCCCCCGGCGGCCAGACGCGCCCAGGCCACCAACAGACTGTAGCCCACCGCCAGGCCCAACCAATAGCGTCGCCGTAGCCCCCGGGTCAGGACCAGGGCGACCACCACCCAGTAGGCGGAGCCGGCGGCATGGCCGGAGCTGAAGGACTTGCCCCCCTGATCGCTGAGGACGAAGGCCGGGGTGAAGGTTTGGCTGCCACCGAATTCCACGCAGTTGACCGGCCGGGCGCGGCCCCAGTGCTCCTTGAGGAGGCCGTTGACGATCAAGCCCGGTCCCAAGGCCAGGACCAGGAGCAGATAGGCCAGGTCGCGCCCGCCCAAAATATGGCCGTCCGGTCTGGGACCGCGACTATTACCAGAGCCAGGGCCGATACCAGTATCAGTACCAGTACCAGGGCCAATATCAATGCCAGTTCCGGGGCCAATGCCGGTGTCGAGGTTGGAGTCCTGAACGGGGTGGAGTTCGGAGGGACTGGAGCTGAGGTTGGGACAGTCCCCCTTGCTTGGACGCCCAACACGCCCTTGGACCCACCAGACGGCAATCAGGGCCGGCACCCCCAGGATCAGCAACCAGTACGTGGATTCATGCACCAGGCGCTCGAACCAGGTCCCACGGGCGCCAAAGCCCACCCCGGGAGTGTAGAAAAGACCCGAGACGGCCAGATCAATCCCCGGGAACAGGACCAACACCAGACTGCAGCCGAGAAAGGCCAGCCACAGCCAGCGGGGGGCGTTCAGGAAGCGACCGCCAAGCCATTGGGTCCAGCCAGAATGTATCGATTCAGCTCCCTCGCGCCCAAGGAGGGCCTTGGGGGCGCAGGGTACTGACTCTCTCGCTCCCTCCCCCCTGGCGGGGGAGGGTTGGAGAGAGGGGGTCTGAAGGGGTACGCCAGAGCGACCGGGGACCTTAGGCGGTTGCCCACGGGGGTCAGCTTCAGGGAGTTCGCGGCGGCGGTCAGCGTCAGCGGGCGGGGTCGGGGACATAGCGGACAAGCCACCAGCGATGCAGAGGGGTGGCGCAGGGCGCCGGTCGATCGGGAAAGGCCTCACGCAGGCCCTCCCGCAGACAGTCATAGAGAAGACGCTGCCCCTCGATGCTAAAACCCGGAATCCCGGGGCGATAAGGGTCGCGGCTCAGCAGCCAGAAGCCACCCGCCCGGGCCACCGCCGCCGGGTCGACCTCGGGCCGCAGGCGGCCGCGCAGATACTCCGAGGGCCGAAACAGGCCCGGCCATTGACCAATCTCCAGCCCAGGGGCGTAGAAGCGCGTCATCGCCACCAGTTGGTAACGGTCGGCGAACAGGGGACCCGGGAGGTTGGCCACCTCCCCCGCCAGGGCCTCGAAGCCATGCGTCTCGTAGAGGATGCGCTGCTGCTTGTCCGGCAAGGGCAGCAGGCCGGTGCGGGCATGGAAGACATACACGCTGACCAGGAGCAGATTGAACAGGGCCGCGATCAGCATGGCCCTGGGGACGCGCCACATGACCGGGACCAGCAGCGGGACGGCCGTCAGCAGATAGAGGATGGCCCAGTTCGGCTGAACGGGGCTGAAGGCCGCCACCAGGGCGAAGAAGCCCAGGGGAAAGAGGGTCCCGGCGACCAGCAGTGCCCGGGCGGGGCGATCCAGGTGACCGGCGGAGACGGCATGATCCGGGCTCCCAAGCGATTCGGAACGATCCAAGCTTAGAGACGCTGCGACACGATCCAAGGGCTGGGACGATGCGGAGCGATCCGAGTTCCGCGGCTCTGGGTTGCTCCCGGCCGCCACGGCAACCGTGACGGCAGAAGACTTGGCTGCCGCAAAGGCGGGCAAATCATCGAGCTGACCAGTAACCGCGGGGAGCGTGGGAGAACGCCGGCGCAAGAACAGCCAAAGCCCCGCCAGCAGGGGCAGGATCATGCCGCCCCAGAGGGCGGCCTGGATGCCCAGAAAACTCAGGACCGCCATCAGGCGTTCCCCCATCCCGGCCCCGGCCAGGGGCGAGACCCGCTCGGGGAGCGCCATGACCGCCCCGGTGGCGGCATCGGCCACCCCGGTGGTGGTGGAAAAGCCATGGCCGAACTGGAAGCGTAGGGCCAGCCAGTCGTTCTGGGCATTCCAGACCAGGTTGGGGGCGAAGACCAGCAGCGCCGCCAGGGCCCCCAAATAGGGCCAGGGGGTGCGCAGGGCCTTGGGGTCGGACCAAAGGATGGCCCAGAGAAAGACCGGGCCGATCAGGGCCATGCCGTACTTGCCGAGCAGGCCGAGGCCGGTGGCCAGGCCCGCCGTCACCCAACGGCGACGGTCACCGCGCAGGGCGGCCAGGGCCTCGTGCAGGGCCAGGGCCCAGGCCAGGGCCAAGGGGGTATCCGGGGTGGCGAGAACGCCGGAGACCAGGCCACCGAAGGTCGCGGCGGTCACCACCAGGGCCAGGAATTGCTGTCGCGGGCTCAGACCGCAGGCGCGGTAGAAGCGGATCAGCACCCAGAGGGTCAGGGTGGCGGCGAGAAAATTGCCCAGCCGCCCCGCCAAGGCCGAGGCGGGGGCCAGCCAGGAGCCGATGGCCAATAGGGCTACCCCGGGGGGGTGATCGAAATAGCCCCAATCCAGCCGGCTCGCCCAATCGATGTAGTAGGCCTCGTCCTGAGTGATCGGCAGCAGCCAGGCCGCTCCCAGTCGCCAGAGGGTGATGAGGCTAAACGCCACCCACAGCCAGCGGGTAGCGGGGTCGATCTCCAGAGGTGGTTGGCGGGGGGGCATGGGGAAATCTGGCTAAGATCCGGGGAATTTACCCATCTTAAATCGGGTTGCGATTGCAATGGGCACGCTGGAAAACTGACCGGCTACGCCATAACAACGGGAGCCAGTGCAATCAGGCTCAACGCGGAGTCACCCAGGCTGGAGGCCGGCTGTCCGCTCCGGTAGGCATAGCTTACAATACCCGGGCCTGCGGAGAGCCGCCGGCGCTCGCCACAGGAACACGCCTCCATGTCCGATCCCAGCCCCGCCCGGGGCCCCCGTC
>SACH01000209.1 GCA_009928645.1 Gammaproteobacteria bacterium
AGGGCGAGGAGCGCCGCCCGCGGTTGCGCTTCAACGTCGGCGACTACGAGGTTCCCACCTTCGATCCGCCGGTACCGGAGCCGATTGTGGAACCGGCTCGGGTCGAGGTCCCAGAGCCGCCGGCGATGCCCTATATCCCCGAGATCCCACCGCCGGAGCCGCGGGCTGGCTATCCGATCCCGGAGCTGCCGCCACCGATCCCGCTCGAGCCGGAGTCCAAGATCGAGCCCGCGGAGACCCCCGAGGAGATCGCCCGCAAGCGACGCCTGGCCGCGCCGCTGGGCGGTAGCGGCGGTTCGGTTAGCTCAGTTGGCAGCGAGGCAGGGGAGGGCGCCGAGCGCGATCGCGGAGGCCTCGACCTGTCCGTCACCCGCGCCGCGACCGCCACGGCCCGGCGCCTGTCGGACATGACCTTCCTGCTCCCGAAGGGGACCTACATCGGCTGCATCCTGGACACCGCCATCCAGAGCGACCAGGCCGGCATGGTCGGCTGCACCTTGCCGCGGGATGTCTATGGTGCCGACGGGACCGTGGTCTTGCTGGATCGTGGCTCCCAGATGCTTGGTGAGTACCGCTCCGCGACCCTGAGCTACGGCAAGCGCCGGATCTTCGTGGTCTGGGATCGGGTTCGCACGCCCGAGGGCGTGATCGTGGACATCGCCTCGCCCGGTACCGGACCGCTGGGCCGCTCCGGCATGGGCGGCAAGGTCGACAACCACTACTGGGAGCGGGTCGGTATCCCGGTGCTGATGTCGGCGGTGTCTTTCGGGATGCAGTCTTACGCGCGCGAGCAGCTCACCAGCGATCAGTCCCGCTTCATCGAGAGCACCACCACCGACAGCCTGTCCACGGTCCTGGCGGAGTTCGCCAAGATCAAGCCGACACTGCACAAAAACCAGGGCGACCCGATCAACATCCTGGTGGCGCGGGACGTGGACCTGGCGCCGGTCTACCAGCTGCGGAGGCGGAGCGATGGCCGGTGAGCATGCCGCCCACGCGCTGCTGCACGACATCCTGGGGCCGATCCGTCCGATCTTGGCACGTGAGGATGTCACGGACCTGTGCATCAACGGGCCGGGGCTACTGTTCGTCGAGGATGCCCATGGTTGGGAGCGCATCCCGGCCGACAACCTGACCGGGACCTGGCTGAGCGGCTTCGCCAAGGCGGTCGCGAGCTACATGTCCGCGAGCATCGGTGAGCGCTCGCCGATCCTGAGCGGGCATCTGCCGACCGGGGAACGGATTCAGATCGTCCTGCCGCCGGCGGCCGAGGAGCCATCCATCACGATCCGTCGGCCGAGCCACGTGACCTTCAGCCTCGATGAGCTGGCAGAGAAGGGGGCCTTCGATCTGATTGCTCCGCACCTGGAGAAGAAGAGGACGGTAGGAAAAGAAGGAGCAGGGCAGGGCGGATCTATCGAGGCAGTAGGCCATCGCGAGTCGGTACGGTCCCGCCTGGCCGGCTGGAACGCCGAGGACCAGGCCAGTGTCCCCGGTATCTTGCGTGAGATCGTCGCCCATCGCCTGAACGTCATCATCTCCGGCGCCACGGGCTCGGGGAAGACGACCCTCTCCAAGGCGATGATCGCGGAGATCCCCCTCGAGGAGCGGCTGATCGCCATCGAGGACGCGAAAGAGCTTCAGTTCCCGCATGCGAACACGGTGCGGCTGTTCTTCTCGCGTGACGGGGCCGGGGTCTCGCCGGTGACGGTGAAGGACCTTCTGGTGTCCTGCCTGCGCATGAAGCCGGACCGGATCATGCTCGCGGAGCTGCGTGACGACGAGACCTATTTCTATCTGCGCAACGTCGGCTCGGGGCATCCGGGCTCGATCACGACCATCCATGCCAACAGCGCCGCGGCGGCCGTGGAGCAACTGATGCTGATGGTGCGCCAGTCCAGCGCCGGCGCTGGGCTGACGCGCGAGGATATCCGCGGCCTGGTGTTCAACCTGGTCGACGTGATCATCCAGATGGAGCGCAAGCGGGTCACCGAGATCCGGTTTCTGCCGGAGGCATCCGAGGGCGCTCGGGAGCGGCTACCGTGCTGAAGCGTCCGACCGCGGCCATCAAATGGGTCATCGCCTTGTCGATCCCGCTGGGGCTGGTGTCCTTCCTGCCCGTGGCCTCCTGGGTCTACGCGGAACTATGCGACTACAAATTTATGGTCGTGGTCTGGCTGTCCGGGCTCCAGCATGGGCTCCAGCCGGACAACCTGCTGCTGGCCGGGCTCGCGGGCGGGGCCTCGGCCATCGGGATTCCTGCGTTCGTCGCCTTCGCGCTGTTGCCTCCGAAACCGCTGCATGGCTCGGCGCGCTTGGCGCGGCCGAGCGAGATCGGTAAGGCCAAGCTCTACAAGGCTGGCGCCCATTCGATCCTGCTGGGTCGGCACCGTGGCAAGCTGCTGGCCTTCAACGGCGATCTGCATCCCTTCCTCGCCGCGGCGACCGGTACCGGCAAGGGTGTCGGCTTCGTGGTGCCGAACCTGCTGCACTGGCAGGGCTCGGCCATCGTGCTGGACATCAAGGGGGAGAACTACAGCCTGACCTCCGGGTACCGGGGCAGGGCGCTCGGGCAGCGGGTCTTCCGCTTCGATCCGCTGGAGGAGCTAGGCCGGACCCACGGGTTCAACGTGCTGGACTACGTGCGCGACGGGGACCTGCGGGTCACCGACGTGCAGACCGTGGCGTCGATCCTGGTCCCGAACGAGAGTCATGATCCCTACTGGGACAACGTCGCCCGGGACTTGCTGATCGGCCTGACCCTGCTGGCGCTTGAGGCCGGGCCGGCCATGGGCTGGCCGGTGACCATCGGGCAGGTCCATCGGCTGCTGCGCTCGGAGGAGGAGAGCGGGGAGTATCTCCAGGCGCTGCTCGAGGAGCTGGCGGGGCGTGGCATCGAGATCTCCAGCCTCTGCAAGCGCTATATCCTGAGCTTCTGCAACGAGCCGGAGAAGCCCCGCGGCTCGATCAAGTCGGCCCTGGCCACCAAGCTGACCTTGTGGGCGAACCCGCTGATCGATCGGGCCACGTCCCACAGCGACTTCGACCTGCGCCGGTTCCGGCGCGAGCCCCAGTCCCTCTACATCGCCATCGCCCCGGATGACCTGCAACGCCTGGCGCCGCTGGTGCGGCTGCTGATCGAGTTCTTCCTCTCCAGCAACACCAAGGCCGGGGAGACGCCGGCGGATGATCAGGGGCTCTCGGTCCCGGTGCTGATGCTGCTCGATGAGTTCCTGAGCCTGGGTCGGATTGACAAGCTGGTCCATGCGCTGAGCTATGTCCGCGGCTGGGGTATCCGCATCGCCACGGTGATCCAATCCGAGGCCCAGATCCAGGCAGTCTACGGCCGGGAGCTGGCGGAGGCCTTCATCGACAACCATCGCGCACGGGTCTACTACCGCCCGCCGGTGCATCGGCGGGACCTGGCCGAGGCGATCTCCAAGATCGTCGGGCAGAAGACCGTCAACCAAACGAGCTTCAGCTACGGGGACGGGAGACGCTCTAAGCAGGTCTCCAAGACCGGGCAGGCGATCCTGGATGCCGATGAGATCGCGAACCTCAGCGACGACGAGACCATCGTGCTGGTCGAGGGCGTTCGGCCCTTGGTGGGGAAGAAGCTCCGCTACTACCGGGACAAGACCTTCAAGCGGCGGCAGCTCCAGGCGCTGCCGTTGCCAGCGCCCCTAAACATCCAGCTCCAGGACGCGCCGAGGGTGACGATCCGACGCGAGAACGAGGCGGGGGAGGGCGCCGATAACACCATCGAGCCCGCCGAGTCACCCGAGCGAGCCCAACCGAACCGCTACACATCCGCCGACGACGTCCGCACGGCCATCGCCGAGATCCCCGTCCCCAGGGGCCAGCCCTCGCCCGAGGAGCTGGAGCAGATGGCCCAGGCCCTCGCCGAAATCACCTACTACGCCGACCCCGAGGCCCTGGCGGCATTCGCCGAGGCGGCCTGAGCTGTTTTTTCTTGAAGGAGTCAGACATGAATCGAACCCCCATCGTCCTTTCCCTGTCTGCGAGCCTGCTCGGCGCTGGGTTGGGCGCATCCACTCCAGCACAAGCCCTGTCCGGAGACCAGGAATCCGCCTGCGGTGCGATCCTGTGTCTGGTCGGCGGCTCCGGAGTCGCCGAGTGCGCACCCTATCTGGCCCGCTACTTCGCGATCACGGCACCGAACCCGGCGAAGCTGTTCGACCGACGACTCGACTTCCTGAACCTGTGCCCCGCAAGTGATCTGCCAGGCGACGTGCGTCCGCTGATCGCCCGCTACGG
>SACH01000210.1 GCA_009928645.1 Gammaproteobacteria bacterium
TGACGCCCGGGTCGTGGTGACCTTGCCCACCGGTCCCGACCCCGACCAGCGCCATCGCGAACGCATGCGCCGCAAAAAAGAGGTCGTCGACGCCGCCATTGCCCGGGCCGACCGGGACCAGTGCCTGCTGTTGATCCTCACCGGTAATGGCAAGGGCAAGTCCAGCTCCGCCTTCGGCATGGCGGCGCGGGCCCTAGGCCATGGGCTGAAGGTCGGGGTGGCCCAGTTCATCAAGGGCAACTCGGACACCGGCGAGGAGGCCTTCTTTCGCCATCAGCCTGGGGTGACCTGGCAGGTGTTGGGCGAGGGCTTTACGTGGGAGACCCAGGACCGTGCCCGGGACGCCGCCACCGCCCGCCGCGGCTGGGCCCAGGCGCGGGAGATGTTGCGCGACCCGGACCTGGCCCTGGTGATCCTGGACGAGCTCACCTACCCCCTCAAGTATGGCTGGCTCGACCTGGACGAGGTCCTGGCCGATCTGGCGGCACGGGCCCCCGGCCAGCATGTGGTCATCACTGGGCGCGGAGCCCCCGCTGAACTGTGCGCGGCCGCGGACACGGTCACGGACATGGCCGACGTCAAGCACGCCTTCCGCAGTGGGGTGCGGGCCCAGAAGGGGGTCGACCTATGAACAGTCGCACCTGCCCGGCCCTTTTCATTGCCGCCCCAGCCTCCGGCCAGGGCAAGACCACGGTCACGGCGGCCCTGGCCCGTCGCCACCGGGATCTGGGTCGACGGGTGCGGGTCTTCAAGACGGGCCCCGATTTTCTCGACCCCCTGATCCTGGAACGGGCCTCAGGCGGGCCGGTCTACCAGCTCGACCTGTGGATGGGCGGCGAGGCTCACTGCCGCCAGCTCCTTTTCCAGGCGGCGGGGGAGGCCGATCTCATCCTCGTCGAAGGGGTCATGGGGCTGTTCGATGGCGACTGTTCCAGCGCCGACCTGGCGGGCCTGTTCGGCATCCCCATCCTGGCGGTGATCGATGGCTCCCACATGGCCCAGACCTTCGGCGCCCTGGCGCTGGGCCTGGCCAGCTACCGCCCGGGCCTGCCCTTCGCCGGCGCCTTCGCCAATCGTCCCGCCGGCGAGCGGCACTATCAACTGCTGGCGGAGAGCCTCCCTCCTGATCTGCCCTGTCTGGGCTGGCTGCCCCGCGACGCTGATATCGCCCTGCCCGCCCGCCACCTGGGGCTGGTGCAGGCGGTGGAGATTGCTGACCTGGAGGCCCGCCTGGACCAGGCCGCAACGGCCCTGCGGCTGACGGACCCAGCCCTGCCTGCGGTGGTCAGTTTCAACCCGGCTCTCACTCCGGAGCCTTTGCGTTCTTCTCCGGTTAGCGCCCATCCCCCTCAGCCCCAGCCCCTCGCGGGGGTACGCATTGCCGTGGCCCGCGATGCCGCCTTCGCTTTTCTCTACCGCGCCAACCTGGAACTGCTCACGGACCTGGGCGCCGAGTTGACCTTCTTCTCGCCCCTCGCCGACCCGGAGCTGCCACCAGCGGATGCCCTCTATCTCCCCGGGGGCTATCCCGAACTTCACCTGGAGCCACTCGCCGCCAACGCCCCCATGCTGGCCGCGGTCCGCGCCCATCATGCCGCGGACAAACCCATCCTCGCTGAATGCGGCGGTATGCTCTACCTGCTGGAATCCCTGACGGACCAGCAGGGCCGCACCGCCAGCCTGGCCGGTCTGCTGCCGGGCCGCGGTCTGATGGGCGACCGGCTCGCCAACCTCGGCATGCACGAGATCGACCTGCCCGAAGGGACCCTGCGTGGCCACGGCTTCCACTATTCGCGCCTGGAGACGCCCCTGGAACCGATCGCCTGGAGCCGGGCGCGGCGTGGTCGCCAGCGCGAGCCCGCTTACCGGTCGGGCGCCCTGCTCGCCTCCTACCTGCACCTCTATTTTCCGTCCAACCCCCAAGCGCTGGCCCGGATTTTTGCCCCCGGCCGCCACCTTCCCGCCTCACCCGAGGCGTTCACCCTAGCCTCTACCCGAGGCACCTCACCGGAGTAGTCACCATGCATATCGAACCCGGCCTCGTCGCACCCGCCAAGGTGCTGATCGCCAACGTCTCGGCCCTGGGCCTGCTGGGCTTTTACGCCCGGGGACTGGTCAGGCAGCCGGCGGACCTGATCCGCACCCTTTTGGCCGCCCTCTTCTTCTCGGTTTTTATGCAGGGCTTCCATCTGTCGGTGGGACCCTCGGAGCTGCACTTCGTCGGTGCCATGGCCATGTACCTGACCCTGGGCTTCCTGCCAACCCTGTATGGCTTCGCCCTGGGCCTGCTGTTGCAGGGCCTGATCTTTGACCCCATCGATCTGCCGCACCTGGCGGTCAACTCCCTGTCCCTGATCCTGCCCCTGCTGGCGGTGCACTACGGCCTGGGCCGCCGCCTGCGGGATGCCGCCAGCGACCGGCGCATTGGCTGGGCAACCATCGTCAAGCTCGATGCCGCCTATTACACCGGCGTCACCCTCATGGTCGGTTTCTGGCTGGCGCTCGCCGACGTCGCCACCCCCTTCGCCGCCTGGGCCACCTTCGCCGCCTCCTACCTGGCCATCGTCGCCATCGAGCCCCTGGTGACCTACGGCGCCCTGCGGCTGCTCAAGCGTTATGAAGGCCAGCCCCTGGTGGCCACCTGCTTCAGCGTCGGCGCCCTGCGGCTGGCCTGAAGGATCCGGGCCTGCACGGATGACAAGACCTCCCCACGTGGGCAGATCGGGCCTCCCTTGGCGCCATCGCCAGGAGCAAGCGAGGGCTGTGGCGATCAGGCTGGCCGTTCCCCTGCAGCCTCTTAGCTGGGACTTGACCCAGCATGGGTAAGGTCTGGTTCGTCGGCGCGGGTCCGGGTGATCCCGACCTGATCACGGTCCGTGGCCGCGATCTGGTCGCCCGTGCCGGGGCCATCCTCTACGCCGGCTCCCTGGTGTCGGCGGCTGCACTGCGCTGGGCCCGGCCTGACTGCGTCATCGCCGACTCCCGGGACATGGACCTGGACGTCATCACCACCTGGCTGATCGACCAGGCCAGCCGCCATGAGTGCGTGGTACGGCTGCAGACCGGGGACCCCGGGCTGTATGGCGCCCTGACCGAGATGGTCCGGCCCCTGGATGCTGCCGGGATCGGGGTCGGGGTGGTGCCTGGCATCTCCTCGGCCCTGGCCTCGGCGGCGACGGCGGTGGAGAGCCTGACCCTGCCCGAGGTGACCCAAACGGTCATCCTCACCCGGGTCGCGGGCCGCACCCCCATTCCCCCCGGCGAATCCCTGGCGGAACTGGCGCGCCATCGCTGCACCCTTTGTATCTTCCTCTCCATCACCCTGCTGCGGGAGATTCAGGCCGAACTGCGCGCGGCGGGCTGGCCCGAGGAATCCCCGGTCCTGGTGGTCCACAAGGCCAGTTGGCCGGGGGAGGAGATCATCCTCCGCGGCACCCTGGCCGACATCCGCGACCGCTGCCGCGCGGCGGGCATCCGCAGTCAGGCCATGGTCATCGTCAGCCCCACCCTGGGGGCCCGCCATTGGCCGGAACTGCGCCAGTCCAAACTCTACGACCCCGGTTTCAGCCACCGTTTCCGCCGGGCGGCCTTACCCTGCTCACACAGGGGCACGGACAGGGGCGCTGAAGAGGCTGAGCCCCAGGAACGATGATTCAGTCAAGGCTGCTGGCACCCTGGACATGCTTAGAGCGGGTAGGCTTTCATCCCTGCCGCTCCCCCTCTCCCCAACCCTCCCCCACGAGGGGGGAGGGGGTAGGGCGGCATCGTCCCTGGCCCGGCACCCTGGCCCGGCAGTTCCAGCAGCCAATTTCACAAGCTCACCTCGCCCTGCCCAATCTGCATTCACTGTCCCTGCCCAAACTGCATTCCCTGTGAAGGATCCCGCATGAAAGAAATTATCCTCCTGGTGGGCCATGGCTCCCGCGATCCCGGCGGCAACGGCAATCGGGAGGTCGAGGAATTTGCCGACCGCTGGCGCCAACGCCAACCCGATTGGGACATCCGCGTCTGCTTCATCGAATTCGCCAACCGGCTGGTCGCTGATGGTCTGGCCGAGGCCGCCCGGGAGGCCGAGCGGGTCATCGTCGTCCCCCTGATCCTCAACGCCGCCGGCCATGTGAAGATGGAACTTCCCGAGCACCTCGAAGCCGCCCGCGCCCGCTTCCCCGGCACCGAATTCGTCTATGTGCCGCACCTCGGTTCGGAAGAGGCCATCCTCAGCGTGCTCAAACGGCGCCTGCATCAGGCCATGAGCGCCCTGGATCGCCCG
>SACH01000211.1 GCA_009928645.1 Gammaproteobacteria bacterium
GCGGCCGCCCTGGCCAAGCACGGGAAAACCAAGGCGGTGGCCGATCGTGAGCCGGTCACCGTGGAGCAACTGGAGCGGACGCTATGAGCGACTCGATGGAATTTCTGCTGTTCACCAAGGGCACCCTGTTCAACTGGGCCCTGGCCATCTTCGCCCTGGGGATGCTGGCGCGCCTGGTCGAGATCTTCTGGCTGGGCCGGGCGCCCAATTACGCCGAGGCCCGTGCCGGTCAGTGGGGTCCGGGGCTACGCACCGTCTTCACCCGCTCCTTCGCTGATCCAGGTACCTTCAAGCGCTCCGGCTTCGATGTCCTGGTCGGCTGGGTCTGGCACCTGGGCTTTATCATCGTCCTCTTCCTCTTCATCCCGCACATCGAGCTGATCAAGAGCGTGTTCGGCGTGGCCTGGCCGGGCCTGCCCAACCCGGTGATCGATGCCATCTCCGCCCTGACCCTGGCGGGTCTGGTCGCCGCGTTGGTGCACCGTCTGACCCATCCGGTGAAGAAGCACCTGAGTGACTTCGAGGACTATCTGACCTGGGCGGTGACCTTCCTGGTGGTGCTGACGGGCTATGTTGCCTATCACCGCCTGATCAACCCCTATCCGCTGGCCCTGGGCCTGCACATCCTGTCGGTGGAGATCTTCCTCGTTGTGCTGCCCTTCACCAAGCTGACCCACATGTTCACGGCCTTCATTGCCCGCTGGTATAACGGCGCCATCTTCGGGCGCAAGGGAGTCCAGTCATGAGCGAACTCTCACTGCAACGGGGCATCGCCGCCCTGCGCGCCGAGATCGACGCGCCCGTCGCCGCCTTCTTTTCCAGTTGTGTCCACTGCGGCCTGTGCGCCGAAGCCTGCCTCTTCTATCAGGAGACCCGGGACCCGCAGTACACGCCGATCAAGAAGCTGGAGCCCCTGCGTCGCGTCTGGCAGGCCGAGTTCACCCTCTTTGGCCGTCTCAAGGGCCTCTTTGGTCTGAACAAGAAGGTTACCGATGAGCTGCTGGCGGAGTGGGAGCCCCTGCTTTATGACTCCTGCACCATGTGCGCCCGCTGCTCCATGGTCTGCCCGGTGGGTAACGACATCCAGTACATGATCCGCAAGACCCGCGAGGGCATGGCCGCCTCGGGCCATGTGCCGGAAGGCCTGGTCACCGCGGCCGGCCGCGCCGTGCGCACCGGCAGCCCCATGGGTCTGCAATGGAAGACCCTCCAGGTGCAGATCGACCATGTCGAGTCCAGTTCCGGCCTGACAGTGCCGATCGACCAGAAGGGGGTGGACTATCTGGTGATGCTGTCCTCCATGGAGGTCATCAACTTCCCCGAGTATCTGGAGGCCATCACCAAGATCTTTGACCATGCCGGGGTCACCTGGACCCTGAGCACCGACTGCTTCGAGGCCACCAACGCTGGTATCCAGATCGGTAACAAGGATATCGGCCGGGTCCTGGTGCAGCGCATCTATGACGCCGCGGTCAAGCTCAAGGTCAAGAACGTCATCAGTCCCGAGTGTGGCCATGCCTACACGGCGGTGCGTTGGGAGGGCCCCAACCTCATCGGCAAGCCCTATCCTTTCCGCGTCTTCCACATCATCGAGGTGCTGGACGAACTGCGCGCCAGCGGCCGGATCAAGACCGAGGGCAAGGAGGACGACCGGCTGTCCATGCACGATCCCTGCAACCTGGCGCGCAAGAGCGGCGTCATCCAGCAGCAGCGCAATCTCATGGACCTGGTGGCGGACAACTTCGTCGACCTCAAGGAGCATGGGCGCTATCAGTGGTGCTGCGGTGCCGGCGGTGGCGTGAGCAGCAACGAGCGCGCGGCGGAACTCAAGATGACGGCCTTCAAACGCAAGAAGGCGCAGATCGAGGAGGTCGCCCCGGAGCGTATGGTGACCATGTGCGCCACCTGTCGTACCCAGCTCGAGGAGGGCCTGGAGGAGTTCAACATGGACATCCCCGTGGTCGGCCTGACCGAGATGATCGCCGAGCATCTGGTAGACAAATAACCCGGGTCCGGGCCGGCACCCGCCGGGCGCCAAGACCGGCGCCCCGAGTCGGCCCTGGCACCACGGCGGCTGAGCGCGGCTTGGCCGCCCCTTACGGAGACACAAGACAATGACCGAACGCATCGTCGTCGATCCCATCACGCGGATCGAAGGCCACCTGCGCATCGAGGCCCAGATGGAGGGCGACCAGATCGCCCAGGCTTATTCCTCTGGCACCATGGTGCGCGGCCTGGAGATCATCCTGCGCGGACGCGACCCGCGCGATGCCTGGGCCTTCGCCCAACGCATCTGCGGCGTCTGTACCCTGGTCCATGGCATCGCCTCGGTGCGCGCCGTGGAGGCGGCCCTCAAGTACCCGATCCCGGTCAACGCCCAGTTGATCCGCAACCTGATGATCGGCGCCCAGTATATCCACGACCATGTCATGCACTTCTACCACCTGCATGCCCTGGACTGGGTGGATGTGGTCAGTGCCCTGAGCGCCGACCCCAAGGCGACCTCGGCCCTGGCCCAGAGCCTGAGCGGCTGGCCCAACTCCTCCCCCGGCTATTTCAGCGATGTGCAGAAGCGGGTGAAGGGCCTGGTGGACAGCGGCCAACTGGGCATCTTCGCCAACGGCTACTGGGGCCACCCGGCCTACAAGCTGCCGCCGGAGGCCAACCTCATGGCGGTGGCCCACTATCTGGAGGCTCTGGCCTGGCAGCGGGACGTGGCGCGGCTGCATGCCGTCTTCGGCGGCCGCAACCCCCACCCCAATTTCGTCGTCGGCGGCGTGCCCTCACCCATCGACCTCAACTCGGATTCCGCTATCAACTCGGCGCGCCTCGCCCAGGTGCAGAACATCATCAACCAGATGCGGGCCTTCGTCGATCAGGTCTATGTGCCGGACACCCTGGCCATCGCCAGCTTCTACAAGGATTGGGGCGCTCGCGGCGAGGGACTGGGCAACTTCCTCACCTACGGCGACTTCCCCTCCAAGGGCATGGATGACCCGTCCAGCTTCCTTATTCCGCCGGGGGTGATCCTCAACCGCGATCTCAGCCAGGTCCATCCGGTTGACCTGGATGCTCCCGACCAGATCGAGGAATACGTCGCCCACTCCTGGTACAAGTACCAGGGCGGCAAGGCTCAGGGCCTGCACCCCTATGTCGGTGAGACCGAACTGGACTACGATGGCCGTGGCGGGGTCCAGCCCCCTTACAAGCAACTCGATATCAACGATGGTTACTCCTGGCTCAAGGCCCCGCGCTGGAAGGGCCACTCGATCGAGGTCGGTCCCCTGGCGCGCGTTCTCATGCTCTACGCCAGCCCCCAGGCACCGCTCCATGCCCAGACCAAGGAATTGGTGGACATGACCCTGACCCGCCTGGACGTGCCGGTGCGGGCCCTCTTCTCCACCTTGGGGCGCACCGCCGCCCGCACCCTGGAGTCCAAACTCGTCGCCGACCAGATGCAGGTCTGGTTCGACGCCCTGGTGGCCAATATCAAGGCCGGCGACACCCGCACCTTCAACGAGACCCTCTGGGACCCCGCCACCTGGCCGAAGCAGTGCCAGGGTGCCGGCTACATGGAGGCCCCGCGGGGTGCCCTGGGCCACTGGATCGTCATCGAGGACGGCAAGATCGCCAACTACCAGGCGGTGGTGCCCTCCACCTGGAACGCCGGTCCCCGCGATCCCAAGGGCGTCCCCGGCGCCTACGAGGCGGCCCTGCAGGATAACCACCAGATCCACAACGCCAAGCAGCCGATCGAGATCCAGCGCACCATCCACTCCTTCGACCCCTGCATCGCCTGCGCGGTGCATGTGAGCGATCCGGAGACCGGGGAGCAGGTGGAGATCAAGATCGTCTGATCCGCAGACCTTTTGTCAGGACATGGGCGCCCCGTGACACACCGGGCGCCCATTTTTTTTGTCATCATGAATCAAGTGTGGGTTTTCCGACCCTCCCTCTCCGCACTGAGGGTCCGCTCCGCGGCTCCGGCTCTGGTTTGCTACCGGCCCGAGGGCCAGCGAGGGTGCTGTGATTATGGTTTAATGCACCCATGTTCCGCCCCCTCCCCCTATACATCGGCCTGCGCTACACGCGGGCGAAGCGACGTAACCACTTTATTTCCTTCATCTCCTTGATCTCCATGCTGGGGATCATGCTGGGCATCGTGGCGCTGATCGTGGTGCTGTCGGTGATGAACGGCTTCCACAAGGAGATC
>SACH01000212.1 GCA_009928645.1 Gammaproteobacteria bacterium
CCCCAGGTCAAGGCGCAGGTGCGCCGGGTGCAGCGGGCGATGGCCCAGCGCCGCATGATGGCCGCGGTGCCCGAGGCGTCGGTGGTGGTGACCAATCCCACCCACGTCGCCGTGGCCCTGAAATACGTGGCGGAGACGATGGCCGCACCGGTGGTGGTGGCCAAGGGCCGCGGCGAGCTCGCCACGCGGATCAAGGCGCTGGCCCAGACGCATGGCGTCCGGCAGGTGGAAGCGCCCGCGCTGGCGCGGGCGCTCTATCGCCATGGCGAACTCGACACGCCCGTGCCTGCCACGCTCTACCTCGCGGTGGCGCAGGTCATGGCCTACCTCTACCAACTTGACGACTGGGTACGCCAGGGTGGGGCGGCGCCGCTGCCGCTCGGCGCCATCGCCGTGCCCGACGGTCTGGATCCGGGGCTGCAATGAACCACTGGCTGTCACGTCTCTCGCTGCCGCCCGGACTGCGCGACCCGTTTGCGCGGCTGGCGGCCCCGGTTCTGATCATCATGGTGCTCGCCATGATGGTCCTGCCCTTGCCGGTCTTCCTGCTCGATGTCTTTTTCACCTTCAACATCGCCCTGTCGCTGATGGTGATCCTGGTGGCGCTGTACCTCAGCCGGCCCCTGGATTTTTCCGCCTTCCCGACCGTCCTGCTGGTGACGACCCTGCTGCGGTTGTCGCTGAACGTGGCCTCGACCCGCATCGTGCTGCTCCATGGCCATGAGGGCGGGGATGCCGCGGGCAAGGTCATCGAGGCCTTCGGGCATTTTATTGTCGGCGGCAATACCGCGGTCGGGCTGGTGGTGTTCGTCATTTTGACCATCATCAACTTTGTCGTCATCACCAAGGGCGCCGGGCGTATCGCGGAGGTCAGCGCCCGCTTTACCCTCGACGCCATGCCGGGCAAACAGATGGCCATCGATGCCGACCTGAACGCCGGCCTGATCAATGAAGCCGAAGCGAAACGCCGGCGGCGGGAAATTGCCCAGGAAGCGGAATTCTTTGGCTCGATGGATGGCGCCTCGAAGTTTGTTCGCGGCGATGCCGTCGCCGGCATTCTGATCATGCTGATCAATGTCGTCGGCGGGCTGTTTATCGGCGTGGTCCAGCATGACCTGGCCCTGGGCGAAGCCGCGCGGACCTACACCCTGCTGACCATCGGCGATGGCCTGGTGGCGCAGATTCCGGCGCTGATCATTTCCGTGGCGGCCGGCCTGGTGGTGGCGCGGGTCGGCGATGAGGGCGACCTGGGCAGCCAGGTGTTCCGCCAGTTGTTCGCCAATCGCCAGGTGCTGATGATCGCCGCGGCGATTGTTGGTTTGCTCGGCTTGATCCCCGGGATGCCCAATGGGGTGTTTTTGCTGCTGGCCAGCACCCTGGGGGGGGTGGCCTGGTGGCAGGGGCAGCGTGCCGCGTCCGGGCGGGAGGACCCGCCGACCGGTGGCGTCAGCGCGGCCCTGGACACGCCGGAACCCCTGGACGCCACTTGGCAGGATGTCGCGCCGGTGGATGTCTTGGGCGTGGATGTGGGCTTTCGCCTGATCCCGCTGGTCGACCTGCAGCAGGACGGCGAATTGCTGCGGCGGATTCGCGGGTTGCGCAAACGCTTTGCCCAGGAAGTCGGGTTTTTGTGCGCGCCGATTCATATCCGCGACAACCTGGATTTCCCCCCCAACCGCTACGCGATTTTGCTCAAGGGCGTCGAGCTGGGGGCGGGGGAGGTTTACCCGGGGCAGTATCTGGCCATTGATGGCGGCGCGGTCACCCAGGCGGTGGCGGGACGGCACACCACGGACCCCACCTTTGGCCTGCCCGCGGTGTGGATCGACGCCACGCGGCGGGAGGAAGCGCAGGCCCGCGGCTACACCGTGGTCGATCCCGGGACCGTGGTGACGACCCACCTCGACCAGCTGATGAAGCGCCACGCCGGGGAATTGCTTGGCCGGCAGGAAACCCAGGCCCTGCTCGACCACGTGGGCCAGGACGCGCCCAAGCTGATCGAGGAGCTGGTGCCGAAATTGCTGCCGTTATCGAGCGTGCAGCGGGTGCTGCAGAACCTGCTGGATGAGGAGGTGGCGATTCGCGACATGCGGACCATTCTCGACGTCCTGGCCGAATACGCCCCGCTGACCCAGGAAGCGATGGTGCTGACCGCCAAGGTGCGCGAAGCCCTGGGCCGGGCCATCGTCCAGGCGTTGTTCCCCGGCCCGGCCGAGGTGGAGGTGCTGACCCTCGATCCGGCGCTGGAGGGGCTGTTCCACCAGGCGCTGGCGCAGGGCGCCGAGCAGGCGGTGCTCGAACCGGGCCTGGCCGAAGCGGTGCTGACGCGCACCGCCGCCCTGGCCCGGGTGCAGGAGGCGCAGGGGCGCCCGGCGGTCCTGTTGGCCCCGGCGGCGAGCCGCTGGTGGCTGGCGCGCTTCCTGCGGCGCGCCGTGCCGACGTTGCGGGTCGTGGCCAACACCGAGATCCCCGATTCCCGGCTGATCCGGGTGGTGGGCGTCATCGGCGCGGCGGCCGAGTCGTGACGGGCGCGGCGTCGGGCGCCCCCGGCCGCCGGTCAGGAGCGGTCGGGGGCTATTGGGCCGGAAAGTGCGTATTAATCCCCCTCTTCCTCCCCAATAACGCGCCCCCTGGCGGGCAAAGTAGCGGGAGACAGGCGGGCGGTGTGGGTCGCCGCGCCACGGGGCAACGCGCCGGAGATTTGGTTCTGCTCACCGGGCCCGCTGGGCGCGGCGTGGTGGGCGCTCTACTGCTGTTGGGAGGCCGGTATTCGCACCTATCGTTTCTTTGCTGCCACCGGCAGTGAAGCCCTCAAAGCCATCCGCGCCCAATTGGGCGCCGACGCGGTCGTGCTCTCCACCTGCGCGCGCGAGGGCGGGGTGGAGATCGTGGCGTTAACCCCCGGCGACCTGGAGACATTACAGGCACAGGCCGCCGTCGCGCCCGTCCCGGAGGCCGGCGTGGCCGAGGCCACGGAAGAACGGCTGCTGCGGCTGCGCGCCGCCAATGCGCGGCTGGCGTCCGATCTGGAGGCGACGAAACGCCAACTCGAACGGGGCCCGACGGGCGGCGCCGTCCCCCCGACCCCGGCGCGGGAGCGCCCGCGCGGCCAGGTGGCCCTGGAGCTGATCAGCGCCGGTTTCTCGCCGCAAGCGGCGCGCCGGCTGGTCAAAATCGTGGGCGAGCGCGATGCGCTGCCCGACGCGCGGCGCAAGGTGGCGGCGGTGGTGGAGCGCCTGCTGCAGGATCTCGTCCGCCCGGATGACCTGGTCGAGGCCGGCGGTGTCTTTGCCCTGGTCGGGCCGACCGGCATTGGCAAGACCACCACCACCGCCAAGCTCGCCGCGCGCTGCGTGGTCAAGTATGGCGCCGCCCAGGTCGGACTGATCAACTCCGACAGCTACCGGATTGGCGCCCAGGAGCAACTGCTCACCTATGGGCGCATTCTCGGTATCCAGGTCCTCTCGGTGCGCAATGCCGTGGATCTGCACGCCGCCGTCAGCCGGCTGCGTGACAAGCACGTCATCCTGATCGACAACACCGGGATGAGTCAGCGCGATCCGCGGGTCTCGCACCAGCTGGAGATGCTGGCCGGCGTCAGCGCGGTGCGCACCCTGCTGCTGCTCAATACCGCCAACCGCGGCGAGACCCAGGACGATATCGCCGCGGCCTACAGTTCCCCGCAACTGGCCGGTTGCATTCTGACCAAAACCGACGAGGCGACCTCCTTGGCCGGGGCGCTCGATGTCGTCCTGCGGCGCAAACTGCCCATTCACTATCTGTCCGATGGCCAGCGGGTGCCGGAGAATCTCCAGCGGCCGGAGCCGAAACAGATCGCGCAGTCGCTGTTCGCCCCCCGCGACGTCGCCTCCCCCTGGACCCTGGATCTTGATTTCGCGGCATGACGCAGAGCGGCGGCGATCAGGCGGCGGGGTTGCGCGCCCTGTGTGGCACGGCGGGGGCGCCGCTCCTCGCCCTGCACGTGGTGGGGGGGGCGCCGGCGGTGGCGCAGGGCACCGCCAGCGCCGTGCTGCAACTGGGTCTGCAGGCCGGGACCCTGATGTTGCTTGACGGGCGCGGCCCGGCGGGCAAGCGACTGCCGGCGCAGCTGCGCGCCGGGTCGCCCGCGGCGCTGAGCGTGGCGCTGGTCGATCGGCACTTCGTCTGGCTGCCGCTGCACGCGGCGCACCATCTGGTGCTGAGCGAGGCCAG
>SACH01000213.1 GCA_009928645.1 Gammaproteobacteria bacterium
CGTCCAGCCGGCGTCAGGTTCCGACAGGACCGGGGTGTAATTGAAGTTGGCGTGGTCTCGCGCCCAGGTCAGCGGCAGGTCCGGCAGGTAGAGGTCCTCCTGCCGGCGAACGCCCCAGTAGAGGTGCAGGGGCCGGGTGAGGCCGATGTGGAAGGCGTGTTCGATGATGCCCTTGATCGGGGCTAGGCCGGTGCCGCCGGCGATGAGGATGATGGGGCGGGTGGAGGCCTCACGCAGGGTGAAGGTGCCGAGGGGGGCCTGGATACGCAGGATGGCCTTTTCTTCCAGGGCATCGAAGATGAAGCCGGTGAACTGCCCCCCCGGCACATGACGCACGTGCAATTCGATGAACTCATCGTCATGGGGGGCGTTGGCGATGGAGAAGGCGCGGCGCTTGCCACCCTCCAGCAGGAAATCCAGATACTGGCCGGCGAGGAAGGGCAGGCGCTGATTTTCCGGCAACTTGAGATGGAGCAAGACCACGTCGTGATTCAGGGCCTGTTTGTCCACCACCCGACAAGGCAGGGTGCGGACCTCGATCTGGCTGGCGGTTTTGATCTCCATGACCTCGAGGATGAGGTCGGATTCAGCGACGGCCTGGCAGGTCAGGCAGGCCCCGGGTTCGCGTCCCTCCAGGGCCTGGGTATTGCCGGAGGGATAGCTGACTCGCCCGGACACCAGGGTGGCCAGACAGGAACCGCACATCCCGCCACGACAGCCATAGGGCAGGACCAAACCCTGACGCAGGGCCGCCGCCAGCAGGGTTTCACCGGGCTCGGCCTGGAAGTGGATGCCACCGGGTTGCGTCTGGATATCGAAGGTCATGGCGCGCTTGGCCTCGTCAGCAGCAGGGATATCGCGAGCGGGCTCTCGCTATCGCAAGGGAGGGGAATTATGCCCCCTCGCGATGGCGAGTGGCGAAAAGATGCGCCCCGGGACGGGGAATTGCAATAAACTCCCGAGCGGACTTTATTCCCCCAGCGGATTTTCTTCAGTGAGGTCGGGGCCATGTGGATACTGGGCTGTGGGTATGTCGGGCAGCGTCTGGCACGCCACTATCTGGCCGCGGGCCAGCCTCTCGTTGCCGTGACGCGCACCGCCGCCAGTTGCCAGGCCCTGACCGCGGCGGGTATCCCGGCCCTGGCCCGGGATCTGGCTGTCGAACCCCTGGAGGATCTCCATTGGGCGGGCGAGGCGGTCTTTCACCTGGCGCCGCCACCCGCTGAGGGGGGCGAGGATCGGCTGACCCGCCACCTGGTGACCGCCTTCCGCCAGGGCGGTCATCCGCGCCGCCTGGTCTATATGAGCACCACCGGAGTCTACGGTGATTGCGGCGGCGACTGGGTGGACGAGACCCGGCCACCGGCCCCGGCCGTCCCCCGCGCCTGGCGACGCTGGGACGCGGAGGAAACCCTGCGCGCCTGGAGCCGGGAGTCCGGCGCGGAACTGGTCATCCTGCGGGTGGCGGGCATCTACGGCCCGGACCGCCTGCCGCTGGAGCGGCTGCGCCAGGGGCTGCCCCTGGCCCGGGAGGAGGATTCGCCCTGGTCAAACCGCCTCCATGTCGACGATCTGGTGGCGGCCTGCGTCGCGGCCATGGCGCGGGGCGTCCCGGGGGCCGTCTACAACGCCTGCGATGGCCATCCCTCGACCATGACGGACTACTTCCTGCGGGTCGCGGACCTCGCCGGCATCCCCCGCCCGCCGCTCTTGCCACTGGCCGAAGCGGCGGGGAAACTCTCCTCCGGCATGTTGTCTTATCTGGCCGAGTCCCGGCGCTTGAGTAACCGGCGGTTGCGCGAGGAACTGGGTCTCAGCCTGCGCTATCCGGACCTGACCAGCGGCCTGCCGAGTTGTCTCCCGACCCGTCCTGAAGTGGCCATTCACTGAGGTGGCCATTCACTGGCGTGGCAGATAGCTTAAGGCAGATAGCTTAAGTAGCCTATATTTGCGGTGGGTATGGCACCAGGCTTGCATGGTTCAAAACTGAGGTTTTGCCAGCGGTGCCAGGCTCGCACCTGGAACGAGTGGTATCGGGCCGGCTGGACGGCACGCAAGGGGGGGTCGATAATCAAGCCTGAGCTTCCCACCACCCCATCTCCGGCGAGCCGCTTGGCGGCGTCGGACCCCACCTAGCACGAGACTTAACCCATGCGCCTGATCAATCGGTCCCTGACCGCTTCCATCGCGGTTGTTGCCCTCTCCGGCCTGCTGTCCCGCCCCGCCCTGGCGGTGAGCGATGAGGACTTCAACTTCGACCACACCGATGATGTCATCCATATCTGCTCGGTACCCGCGGAGGCCACGGAGCATGTTGCCGCCGCTCTGGCCTGCACGGCTTTTCTGGAGGCCACCGTCCAGTATCACGATCTTTCCACCGCCCGGAAGAAAGGCAAGGCCCTGGTCTGTATCCCGAGCGGCGTGACCGTCGCGGACGTCCGCTCCACCTTCCTTGCCTGGGGCGAACAGCATAAGAACGACAAAAAGCTCATGGCGGAGCTGCCGGTCAATGGCGTGATGCGCGCCTTGGCCGCTAAGTATCCGTGTCAGCAGAAGTGAGTTGATCCGCTAACTGGTATGAGGGGGTATACCACCCCCCTGATAATGAAAGATATTGCCGCGACTTTCACGCTAACCTGACTCGTCAAGGCCCTTAGGGGCGACAACAGCTTTGGAGATTCCTGAGACGATGAAAAAGACTATAGCCGTTAGTATCTTGAGCCTTTCCGCCTTGACCCTCGCCGGTTGTGGCACCACCACTGGTGAGCGCGCCGGCAGCGCTGCCCTCATGGGCGCGGCGGGTGGCGCCCTGATCGGTTCCCTCAGCGCCCAGGCCGGCGCTGGCGCCCTGATCGGCGCGGGTGCGGGTGCCCTTGGCGGTTACCTGTATGATCAATATCAGAAGGGCAATATCGACTGATGCCTTGCTGGCCGGGTCTCTTCCCTGGAGGGATCCGGCACTATCGTCAGCCTTGAGGACTCAGCCGGCGGGCCTCGCCGCCGAGGTGAGGCCCGCCTGGGGCAGGGATACCCCGGATGCCGTGCCCTTTGTCTCCCGCCCCTCCCTGCCTTGGCGGAAAATCGAAAGTAACCCTTCAGACCCCCTTCTCCCCAACCCTCCCCCGCCAGGGGGGGAGCAAAAACCTCAGGTATTTCCGAGCCAGTGGCAAATTTCCTCTCCCCCAGGAAGGTGGTAACTTGAATATCTCTCCCAAAACCGCCTCGGTCCCGACGCTTTCGGTCATCCTGCCCCTCAGCGATGCCGAGTCGGTGCTGCCCGCACTGGGCGATGCTCTTTATGGCTATCTGGATAGCCTGGGTCGCAGTTATGAAGTGGTGTTTGTCGGGCATGGGCGGGGAGAACGCGCCGCGACGCTGCTGCATCAGCAGTATCGCTTGCGGCCGGACGTAACGCGCGTCTTGCTCGGGCGGGGCCTGGCCAGCGCGGCGGCGGCCAGCCTGGCCGGCTTCGTTGCCTCTAAGGGTCAGCGCATCATTAGCTTGCCGGCCAATCCAGGCCTGGCACCCGAGATCGTCGGCCAGGTGGTCGATTTGCTCGACGTGGGGCATGATTTCGTCGCCGCCAAACGCTCACCGGCCGCCCTGCCGGGCTGGCGGGCTTGGTTGGCCAGGGCAGAGCGGGGCCTGCGCGCACGTCTGGGCGGCATCGGGATCTCCGATCCGGCGTACGGGATCTTTGGCTTCAGCCGCGACTTGCTGGAGGTGGTAACGACCCAGCCGCCTGGTTTGCAGCCAGAGCTGGTACCCGCCCTGGCTTTTCGCCTGGCGCGGCAGCCGACGGAGGTCGAGCTGGACTTGCGTAAGTTTTCCTCCCCGGATCGCGCCTCCCGGAATGGGCCCTTGCAATCCCCCCCCTTGGTGCCCCGCGTTGAACGGGCCTTTACCTACCTGAACCTTTGGTACGGCTCCACCCCCTGGCTCTTGAGAACCTTTGCCGTTCTGGCCACCGGCTTGGCCCTCATGGCGCTGGGAGCCGCCGTTCTGGTCGCGCTGTTCACCCTGTTAACGGCCAGTCAGGATACCTTGTGGCTTCTGTTCGGCCTGCTCTTCACCGGCTTTACCCTCTTCGGCCTTGGCATGTTTGGCGTCTATCTGGATCGCCTGCCGGCCCAGTGGCACGGGGAGCCCGGCTTCATCACCAGCCAACACCTTCGGCCCAAGTTCGATAAGCCTTCAG
>SACH01000003.1 GCA_009928645.1 Gammaproteobacteria bacterium
CCCGACATACCACTCATGCCGCCCATGCCACCCATGCCACCCATGCCGGACATACCAGACATACCGCCCATGCCGGACATACCGCCCATGCCCGACATACCCGACATGCCACCCATGCCCGACATGCCGCCCATGCCCGACATGCCGGACATACCCGACATACCACTCATGCCAGACATACCGCCCATGCCGCCCATGCCCGACATACCGCTCATGCCGCCCATGCCCGACATGGACGCATGAACCACGGAGGCACCGGCAAACGCACAGGACATAGCGATCGCCAGACGTAGCTTATTGGAAACCATACTCGATTCTCCTCTGTTGGAATTGGTTATCAGCGGGGTAAACGCCCGCGGGGACACCGCGACAGCCAGTATGCCGGCCAGGAACGGGGCAGGCAGGGGCGCCAGCCGCGGTAGACCAAGAGAATCCTAGTACAGGCCCTAAGCCTTTTACCCTGCCAGAATGTCACCTAAGCGTCTCTGCAGGGTAAATGAGTCGCCTCAACCTCCTTTGGCGGTGGTCGCTTCCGGCAGAACAATGTTGAGTTCCAGGACCTCCCGGGTGTCGTCCTGTTCGTAGTTGACGGACACGGCATTCATGTCGACATCCACGTATTTGCGGATGACTTGGAGGATTTCCTGCTGCAATTGCGGCAGATAGGAGGGCTGATTGCGGGTAGCGCGATCGTGGGCGACCAGGATCTGTAGCCGTTCCTTGGCGATCGCCGCCGTACCGCGCTGGCGGTGGGAGCGGAATAAATCGAGCAGACCCATGCCTTAACCCCCCATCAGGCGGCTGAAGAAGCCCTTCTTCTTGATCTCCAGGAAGCGGTGCGGCAGATCTTCCCCCAGGTAGCGGCCAACGGCATCGTTGTAAGCCTGACCAGCGTCACTCTCGGTGTCCAGGATGACGGGCACGCCCGAATTGGAAGCATTGAGCACAGCCTTGGACTCGGGAATGACTCCCAGCAGGTCCAGGGACAGGATCTCGCGCACGTCGTTGACACTGAGCATCTCACCCTTGGCCACCCGCTCCGGGGCATAGCGGGTGAGCAGCAGGTATTCGCGGATTGGCGCCTCGTTGCGCTCCGCGCGCCGGGACTTGCTGGACAGGATGCCGAGCATGCGGTCGGAGTCACGCACCGACGAGACCTCGGGGTTGGTGACCACCACCGCGTCATCGGCGTAGTACATGGCCATGTAGGCGCCATGCTCGATACCCGCCGGCGAGTCACAGACGATGTAATCAAAGGTCTTGGCCAGTTCCTCCAGGACCCGACCGACGCCGTCCTTGGTCAAGGCGTCCTTGTCGCGGGTTTGGGAAGCAGGGAGCACATAGAGCGTGTCACAACGCTTGTCGCGGATCAGGGCCTGGTTGATATTAGCCTCACCATTGATGACATTGACGAAGTCATAGACCACCCGCCGCTCACAGCCCATGATCAGGTCAAGGTTGCGCAGGCCGACGTCAAAATCGATGACCGCCGTACGATGCCCCCGTTGGGCCAGCCCCATGGCCAGCGCTGCGCTGGTGGTGGTCTTGCCCACGCCGCCCTTGCCAGATGTAATTACGATTGTTCTCGCCAATTTATCGCCCTCCCTCAGGCGCCCGGAGATCCCGGTTCAAGTCGGTCAGATTTTTTCGACGCGGAGCACGTCCCCGTCGAGGAAGATCTGGACAGGAACGCCCTTCACCTCGTCCGGGATGTTTTCACTGATACGGTAATGACCCGCCACCGACAGCAGTTCGGCCTGGAGGTCCTGGCAGAAGATCCGCGCGCTGGTATCGCCCTTCATGCCGGCCATAGCGCGACCACGCAGGGGCCCATAGACGTGAATATTGCCGTCGGCCATCAGTTCCGCGCCATGGCTCACGGGCGCGATGACCGACAGGTCACCGCCAGGGGCATAGACCCGTTGGCCGGAACGTACCGGACGGGTGACCAGGCGCTGACTGGCGGTGGCCGACTCCTCGCCCACGGGCGGGACCGGCGCTGAATAAGGCCGTGGGGTGGATCGCGGCTCGGGCGGGTTTGGGGTCTCCCGGGGCGGGGTCCGCCGGACGAAGGCATCGCCGAGGATCGCCAGTTCCATGGCCTCGGCGGCCTGGTGCTGTTCCTCAGTACCGCCACGGATCCCGACCGGGATCATGCCGAAGCCGCGCATCAGCCCCACCAGCAAGGGAAACTCGATCTGTCCCGCGCCCGGTGGCAGACCGGAGAGGTCGATCACCACCGGCGTGTTACGAAAGAAATCCGGGGCCTGATCGACCTTGATTCCCAACTGGTCGGCCACGCTGTCCATGTCGACGCCCAGCAGGCGGATGACGGGCAGGGTGAAGGTGGCGGCCTTGAGTTCAAAGGCCGGTTTTGGGCTGTCAGCCCCAGCATGTGAAAAAGAGGCCATCTGGTCGAGGTAATCCTTAAGCTCCGAAATCAGCCTGAAGACCCGGAATCAATCGCGGCGCGTCAACCCGGCGGCCAGCGCATCGGCCGGCCACCCAGCAGATGTAAGTGCAGGTGGAAGACCGTCTGTCCCGCGGCGGCATTGCAATTGATCACGGTGCGGTAACCGGCGGCGGCGATGCCCTCCTGCTCCGCGATCTTACGGGCGGCGAGGAACAGCCTGCCGACGAGTAGCGCGTCGTCCGCCTCCAACGCGTTGAGCGTGGGAATGGGTTTACGCGGGATCAGCAGGACATGGGTCGGGGCCTGGGGATTGAGGTCCCGGAAGGCCACCACATCCTCATCCTGATAGACGATATCCGCGGGAATCTCACCGCGGCTGATTTTACCGAAAATAGTATCCGACATGGTGTCTCCGAAAACGTTAAAAGCCATGCCGCCCGGCGAAGGCGTGGGCCAGGGTGCCGCCATCGACATATTCCAGTTCGCCCCCCAAGGGGACGCCGTGGGCGATACGCGTGGTCCGCACGTCCTGCTCGGCGGCGATGGCAGCGATATATTGGGCGGTAGCGCTCCCCTCGACCGTGGGGCTGACGGCCAGGATGAGTTCCTTGACCTGACCCTCCGCCAGCCGTTTCTCCAGGAGGTCCAGCCCCAATTCCGCGGGGCCGATGCCGTCGAGGGGGGAAAGGCGACCGCCAAGGACGAAATAGAGCCCACGATAGCCCGTCGCCTGCTCGATGGCGACCATAGCCGAGGGATGCTCGATGACACACAGCAGGCCGGAATCACGCTGGGGGTTGGCGCAGAGCCCGCACAGGACCTCCTCGCTGAGGGTGCGGCAGCGCTGGCAGTGGCGGACCCGTTCCATCGCTGCGGCCAGGACCCCGGCCAGGTGCCTTCCCCCCGGCCGATCCCGCTCCAGCAGGTGAAAGGCCATGCGCTGGGCGGACTTGGGCCCCACCCCGGGCAGGCAGCGCAGGGCGTCCATCAATTGATTCACCAGGGGTCGATCCGCCATGAGGCCTCCCGCGACTAGCCGAACGTCCGCGCCCTAGAAGGGCAGTTTGAAGCCCGGCGGCAAGGGAAGATTGCCGAGGCCGCCGGCCAGGCTGGCCATGCCCTCCTGGGCCTTTTCCGCGACCTTCTGCACCGTGGCGTTAACCGCCGCAGCCACCAGATCCTCCAGCATTTCCTTGTCGTCGCTCAGCAGGGAAGGATCAATCTCGACCCGACGCACCTCGTGCCTGCCATTCATCGTCACCTTCACCATGCCGCCTCCGGACTCGCCGGTGACCTCCTCACGCCCCAGCCGTTCCTGGGTCTTCTGCAGGTCCTCCTGCATCTTCTGGGCTTGTTTGAGGATGTTGCCTAATCCAGCTTTCACGCTTGTTTTACCTCTATCTGACCATCGAAATCGCACCAGAAGCAGTGGCTGACCCGGTCCTCCCCGACGGGGGTGGGGTGGGCCAGGCGCAACCTGCCACCGGGGTGTGGTACACCCATCGAGTGTCGGTTTTCCGGCTCACCCAAAAATCTTCGCGACCGGCCAAAACCGCACGGGTTTGGATATTGGGGCGCACACTCAACCGTAGCGCCTCGCCGGGGCCCTCAGGTCGTCGGCCGCACGGAGCCCGGGATGAGGCGGGCACCGAGTTGGTCGCTGAGGGCCCGGGTGATCGGGTCCGTGGCCAAGGCCTCCTCCGCCGCGCGCTGACGTTCCCGCGCCTCACGGGTGCGGCGCTGGGACGGAGTCTCCCCCTCGGGGTGCGCCACCTGAATTTCCAGCCGTAGTTCGCCGCCCAACACCTCGGCCAGGGCCGCACGCAGGCGCTGCTCGCTGGCGGCCACCCGCAGGCGCTGAGAGGCCTGATCCAGGGTTAGCCGGAGGCGTTGACCATCCCAGTCCACCAGTTCGCAGTTATGGGCCAGTTCGCTGGCCACCCCGCCCAGGTCGAGTTGCGCTACCAGGGCGTGCCAGTCCTCCGGGTGTGCCAGCGATGGCGGGGCTGAGGACGCCGCCTCGGGAGCGATGGCGGGAGGGGGCGCAGGTGCCTGGCCAGCAGGCGAGCTGAACTCCCTCTGCCCGGGGGGCGTGACCCCGGGGTCGTTCCTGGCGCCAGCCGCCTCGGCGGCCACTGACCGGGTAAGGGGATGGCCAGATTTGGCCGTGGAGGTAGCCGGTTTGGCGACTGCGGTGGCCAGCTTGGCCGCCGCCAGCGCGGCACTCGCCGGGTGCTCGCGACGCGGGGTAGGCACGGGGATAGCCATGGCGCCAGCCCGGGATGGGGAGGTCTCCTCGCCGACCTCGCCGGGACGGAAGGCCAGCATGCGCAGCAGGACCATCTCCATCCCGGTCCGTGGATCGGGTGCCAGGGGGAGATCGGCCTGCCCGAGCAGGGCGATCTGGTAATAGAGTTGGATATCCTCCGGGGTTAGATCCCCCCCCAGGGCCACCAGCGCCTCGCGCTCCGGGTCGTCAGTGGCCAGGGTCGCGGGTACCTGTTGGAAGAGCGCGATGCGGTGCAGCAAGCCCAGCAATTCCTGGAGCACCCCGCCAAAATCCGGCGCCAGTTCATGAATCCGTGCCACCTCGGCCAGCAAGGTGATGGCATCCTTCGCGGCCAGGGCCTGGAGCAGCCGCAAGCTCATGTCCCGACCCACGGTGCCCAGCATGGCCCGGATATCCTCGGCCCCCACCCGGCCGCCACCGAAGGCGATGGCCTGGTCGAGCAGGCTCAGACCGTCACGCATACTGCCATCCGCCGCCCGGGCCAGCAGCGCCAGGGCCGGGGTCTCGAAGGGCACCGCCTCGACGGTGAGGATGTGGGCCAACTGGCTGGCGATCTCTTCCGGCACCAGCCGCTTGAGGTTGAACTGGAGGCAGCGAGACAGGACGGTCACCGGCACCTTCTGCGGGTCGGTGGTGGCGAGCAGGAACTTGACGTGCGGCGGCGGTTCTTCCAGCGTCTTCAGCAGGGCATTGAAACTGCTGGTGGAGAACATGTGCACCTCGTCGATAAGGTACACCTTGAACCGCCCCTTGACCGGGGCAAAGGGGACATTGTCCAGCAATTCCCGGGTCTGATCGACCCGGGTGCGGGAGGCAGCGTCCACCTCCAACAGGTCGACGAACCGGCCTTCGTCAATCTCCCGACAGGAGGGGCATTGGCAACAAGGAGTGGCGCTGACACCCGCTTCACAGTTCAAGGCCTTGGCGAGAATGCGGGCCAGGGTGGTCTTACCGACCCCGCGGGTACCGGTGAAGAGATAGGCGTGGTGGAGGCGATCCTGATCCAGCGCATTGCTTAGCGCCCGCACCACATGGGCCTGACCGACCATGTCCGCGAAGGAGCGGGGTCGCCACTTGCGGGCCAGTACCTGATAGGACATGCCGTGATGGATGGAAGCCTGGGAGTTGAGCGATGAAGGCGGCCGATTTAACCCAGGCTCAAGGCCACTCACCCTGGCCGCGGACCCGGGCAGTGCGCGAGACCGATTAGCGGGAGTGACGACCGCTGAGACGGATTGGGGGCGGCGGGCCCCGCCAGCCACACCCCGGCACCCGCACCCACCGCTGCGGCTGCTCCCTTCCGGGCCTGACCGGGTTCACGGCTTGGCGTTGCGAGGGGACCGACGGGTCCGCCATCGATGCCCGGCCTGACCCTGCCAGACCGGACGTGCAAGGTAACAAGGGCGGCCGCGGAAGACAAGCGCTAGCCGCGGCATTTCGGCCCATAACCCTCCCCAACCGATACCCAATCAACAGAAAATCGTCTGGCGAGGGGGATTAAGTAATCGGCCGGCCACTCGCCGGTTCGCGACCTGAGGCGCATCGGCCTGACGAGCAGGGGATGTCCCCTGTCACCCCAACCGCTGAATATGGCAGCCACCATACGCCAAGGTCTATGCTTATCGAGGGGAGACTCAGCCAATCGCCACCATCGCAGAGGCTACCGATGACAGTACCCGGGCGTTACCCGCCAACCAACGCGGCGACCCAGGCCCAGTTGGACCAGCGGGTCGGCCGCCTGCACCTCTGGCTCCGCCAGGGCATCCAGCGCGACCATGTCGACCAGATCTTTGGCCGCGGACGCAATTTCTTTCACATCGAGAACTGGTATTCAATCCACAGCCTCATCCGCCTGGGCCTGCAGCTTACCGGCCTCTACGGCCGGGGCCGCCGTAATGCGGCGAATATCCAGGTCCGGCACCATCGGGTCCGTCTGGCCGCCCTGCCCCCACCTTTTCACGGCCTGCGTCTCCTGCACCTCAGCGACATCCACGTCGACATGGAGCCACAGATCCTCCAGGCCCTGATCGAGCGGGTGGCGGCGACCGAACATGACCTGTGCGTGATCACCGGCGATTTCCGTGCCCGCACCCACGGCGACTGCGCGCCGACCCTGGAGGCCATGGCCCGGCTCAGGCCCTGTCTGGCCGCGGAGGTGTACGGTGTCCTCGGCAATCACGACTTCGTCGAACTGGTGCCCGGGCTGGAGGACCTTGGCATCCGCATCCTGCTCAACGAGGCCCTGATCCTGGAGCGGGATGGGGCCAGGCTTTACCTGGCGGGCATCGACGACCCCCACTACTATCGCGCCGACAATCTGGAGAAGGCCGCTGACGGCATTCCTCCGGGGGCCCCGGCCATCCTCCTCAGCCACTCACCAGAGATCTATCGCCACGCCGCTCACGCCGGCTTCAGGCTCATGCTCTGCGGCCATACCCACGGTGGCCAAATCTGCCTGCCCGGAGGCATCGCCCTGACCTACAACGCCGCCTGCCCGCGCCGCCTGGGGCTGGGCCCCTGGCGGTGGGGTGAACTCCAGGGATATACCTCGGCGGGGGCCGGCTCCTGCGTGGTGCCGGTCCGGTTCAATTGCCCGCCAGAGATTACCGTTCATCACCTGGACACCGCTGACTGACTTTAATCAGCGATCACACCATCTCCCTGATGATGAGTGACTTTATCAGACGCCATCACCCAAGGGTGGTGTCGTTCACGCCAAGCTGTCAGGGGGAAGATGGGGCGGGGTGACTACTTCGCCCCCGCAGGCGGGGTGGTGGCGGGCTTCTCACCGCCCCCCTTGTCAGTCCCAGTCTTAGCGGCCTCGCCCTTCCCACTCTCCTTGGCACCGGCATCCTTACTATCCTGCTTGACGCCTGCTTCCCTACCGCCGGCCTCGTGCAGATTCTTCTTGCCGGACTTCTTGAAATCCGTTTCATACCAGCCACTGCCCTTGAGGCGGAAGGCCGCGGCGGAGACCAGTTTTTTCAGGGTCGGCTGGCCGCATTGGGGGCAATCGACCAGTGGTGAATCACTGATCTTCTGCAAGGCCTCCAACTGATATTCACAGTTGTCGCACCGATATTCATAAAAGGGCATGACAGGTCCTCTTCAGATGACCCAGGCGCGCTTCAGGCCCCGGGCGGGGAACGGGGCGATCTTAGGGATTCTGGCGAGGATTTCAAGCGAAGGTCCATCTGTCCCGGGGTAAAGGTACGGGCCAGCGTTGGCAGCCTGGTTTCCCCTCGACTATCATCGGGCGCGTTCCCAGACCCCTGACTCGCGGCTGGAGCGCCAGAAACCCCCTCTTTGGATCGCCCCTTTGCCACCCGACATAGCTTCTCCTGGCACTCCCGCCGAGAAATTTCCTTTCTTAAGTTCAGTTACGGTGACATCCATGCAAAAGATCCTCGCCACGCTGGTCCCGGCCCTGTTCCTCCTGAGCCTGGACGGGACGATCGCCAATGCCCAGCCCGCCCCGGTGGTCGTAGCCCCGCCAGCGCCTGCCCTGCGCAGCACGCCTCTCGACCTCGACGAGCGCGAACTGGAACAGGCCATCACCGAGGGCCAGACCCAGGGTCCCCCCGCGGAATGGGCCATCGCTCCGGCCCCGGGGGCCGTGTCTCAGCCCGCTCCGGGCGCCGGGTCGCAGCCCGTAATCGGGCCCTCTCCGGCCCCGATCACGGCGGTGGCCCCGCCCCGCCCCAGCCCCATGCCGGTCGCTCCCGCCAGTTCCTCGACCATCCCCCATGTCAGCGGTGGCGTCGGCTACGACGAGCGCACCCGTCTGGAGGCCGTCAAGTCCCAGTACAACCTCAGATTACTCTTCGCTATCAGCGGCGCGGGCAGCTACCTGTCCGGCGTCAAGGTCCTCATACAGGACCCCCAGGGCAATACCGCCCTGGAGACGGTCTCCAATGGCCCCTGGTTCTTCGCCCAACTCCACCCTGGCGCCTATACCCTGACCCTGGATAACCAGGGACAAGTGCAAAAGCGCTCGGTCACTATCCTCCCCCAGCGGGCGACCGAGGAGAATGTCTACTGGACCGCAGCCCCACAGGACAGCCAGGTACCCCCCCCGACCGGCGGTCCTGGGCCAGGACTGGGTGGCTATGACCCGTCCGCCCCGACCGCCCCGCCCCTCAGCCCCCGCCGGACGCCCTCGGGCATCCCCTACCTCACGGGCGGGTTGGACCCGGAGGAGCGGGCACGACTGGAGGCCTCCCAAGGCCAGTTCAACCTGCGGCTTAACTTCACCATCAACAACGCCGGCGACCGGCCCTTCCGCATCCAGGTGGAGATTCAGGACCTGACGCGCCAGACGACCCTGGTGGAGACCGAGGCCAATGGCCCCCTCTTCATGGCCCAACTGGCCCCGGGCCGCTATCTGGTGACCCTCACCTACAGCGGTCAGGAAGTCCAGCGCGACATGAGCGTGCCCGGCTATGGCGCGGCCAGCGCCTCCTTCCAGTGGACCCATTGACCCTGCAGCGCCACTGAACCGGCGGATCTAATGTTCTGGCGCGGCCGAGCGATCCGCGAACCGCGGGGTATGGGGGCTACTCGTCCCCTTCGCCCCGCGCCCAACGGGTAGGGAATCAAGCATCGGCTGATCTGCCCACGCTCGGGCGGCCTCACCCCGCGCCCGGCTGGCGGGGAACGCCTTCAGCTCACGCGGCGTAGAACCCAGATCCCCGCCAGGGCGAGGAGCGCTACCGGCAGGGTGGAGGCCAGCCAGGCCCCCAGACCGAAATGCACCGCCAAAAAGAAGAAGGCGCGGCTCACCAGGTAATAGGCCAGCCCAATCATGACACCAAGGAAGAGCCTGACCCCTAGACCGGTGCTACGGGCGGAACCGAAGAGGACGGGAATCGATAGCAGGATCATGGTCAGGATCAGGAAGGGATGGACGAGCTTGGTCCACATCTCCGTTTCGTACTTCCCCGGGTCCTGGCCATTGGTCCGCATATACCGGACAT
Organism: Gammaproteobacteria bacterium; assembly: GCA_009928645.1. Classification (GTDB taxonomy): domain Bacteria; phylum Pseudomonadota; class Gammaproteobacteria; order Chromatiales; family Chromatiaceae; genus M0108. The sequence continues at coordinate 9,680 of SACH01000003.1, forward strand.
AGCGCAGGAGGTCCCAGACCGGCAGGGCCTGAGGTTCCACCACCACCAAGCGCAGCAGCGCCGGACTGAGCAGCGACGACCAGGCGGCGCTCCCCAACGGCTGGGCCTCCACCCCCTCATCGCTGATGCGGCTGCGGGAGATACCTTCCAGGATCCACTGGCCATCCACATAGACGGCGCTATCCGCATGGGTCGCCTGGACCAGACGCCGCTCGGCATCGACCTCGTAGATACTGATATCGCTCAGCCGGGCCCCGGGCTGGATCTCCCCGATGTTGATGTAAGCCCCCCCATCCCGCGCCCAGAGGCCCCGTGACGTCCGCAGGGTGACCTGACCGGACTTGAGGGCGTTGCGCCATTGCACGGCGGCCTGTTCCGCCTCGGGCGTCACCCACTCACCCAGCACCCAGGCCAGCACCGCCAGCACCAGCCCGGCCTTGAGGGCGGCATAGAGAATCCGGGCAATCGACATACCGGTGGCGCGCATAGCCACCAGTTCGGAATGGCTGGCCAGGGCCCCCAGACCCACCAGGGCCCCGATCAGGGTGGCGATGGGAAAGAGGTGGTAGGCATAGCGTGGCAGCCCCAGACTAGCCACCGCCAGGGCATTGGCCAGGGTGTAGCTTTCACCCAGGTCATCGACTTCATCGGCGAGGAGAAAAAAGGCGATCAGGGGCAGGAGCACCGCCAGGGTCAGCAGGGTGCCACCGATCACGGCCGAGCCCAAATAACGATCGAGGATCTTCACGCGCTGTTTCCACCCTCCTCCCAGTCACACCCTGATGGCCCACTGGTCACCGCCGGCATCGGGACCGCCGGCGCTGAGACACATGGCCCCATGACCACCGGCCCTAAGTATGCCGACCGGGGGCGGGGCTGTCACGGCTTCCGGCGCCGCCGGATCCCGGCACAGGCCATCTGACGGCTTAGTCACGACCGGAAAGCTAGGCGTCGATTGTTTGAGGGCCAGACCGGGCTTTTCGGCGGGGGCTCGGACCTGTTGGTCCGACGCAGGATCAGGCACGGAGCGGAGGGAGTCGTGAAACCGTCATTGGCAAGGCGACGGCTATAATCCTCGATAGGCACTGTATCCCCGCAGCCTGAAGATTTCCTCTTGCCCGCCTGGGACCCACTGGAGAAGCGCCATGACAGACTCCCCGATCACGGTCACCCTTGACCGCATGGTCAACGCCAACCTGGCGCGCGCCACCGCCGGCATCTCCCCGACGGTGGTGACCCTGGCCTATCTCGACTGGCTGATCCACCTGGGACTGGCGCCGGGAAAACAGGCCCTGCTGGCGGAAAAGGCCTTCCGCAAGGGGCTACGCCTCGCCCTCTACGCTGGCCGCGCCCTTCAGGACCCGGCCACCCCACCCTGCATCGACCCCCTGCCCCAGGACGCCCGCTTTTCTGCACCGGCCTGGCAGCAATGGCCCTTCAATCTCTTTTACCAGTCGTTTTTGCTCACCCAGCAATGGTGGCACATCGCCACCACCGACAACCGCGGCGTTGCCAAACAGCACGAGGCCATCGTCGCCTTCGTCACCCGCCAGTTCCTGGACCTCTTCTCCCCCGCCAACTCGCCCCTGACCAACCCGGAGATCCTCCAGGCGACCTGGCGGGAGGGGGGACAGAATCTGCTCCGTGGCGGGGCCAACTTCCTCGCCGACCTGGAGAACCTGCTGCTGGGCAACCGCCCGGACGGCCTGAGGGAGACCTTCGTCGTCGGGCGGGACCTGGCGGTGACCCCCGGCCAGGTGATCTATCGCAATGCCCTCATCGAGCTCATCCAATACCAGCCGGCCGGAGAGCGGGTCTACGCCGAACCCGTCCTCATCGTCCCGGCCTGGATCATGAAGTACTACATCCTCGACCTGTCCCCGCGCAACTCCCTGATCCGCTATCTGGTCGCCCAGGGCCATACGGTCTTCACCCTTTCCTGGAAGAACCCCACCCGCGCCGATCGTGACCTGGGGCTGGAGGACTACCGCCGCCTGGGCGTCATGGCGGCCCTGGAGGCCATCGGCCAGGTCCTGCCCGGGCGCCGGGTTCATGGCGTCGGCTATTGCCTGGGGGGGACCTTGCTGACCATCGCCGCCGCGGCCATGGCCCGGGATGGCGACGACCGCCTGTGCTCCCTCACCCTGCTGGCGGCCCAGACCGACTTCACCGAGGCCGGCGAGTTGCTGCTGTTCATCAACGAGAATCAGGTCGCCTTTCTCGAGGACATGATGTGGGATCAGGGCTACCTGGACGCCCAGCAGATGGCGGGGGCCTTCCAGTTGCTGCGCTCCAACGACCTGATCTGGTCGCGCCTGGTGCGCGACTACCTGCTCGGCCAGCGCCAGTCCTGGAATGACCTCGCGGCCTGGAACGCCGATTCGACCCGCATGCCCTTCCGCATGCACTCGGAATATCTGCGGCGGATCTTCCTCGACAACGCCCTCGCCACGGGTCACTACCAGGTCGATGGCCGACCCATCGCCATCACCGACATCCGCGTCCCCCTCTTCGCCGTCGGCACCGTCAAGGATCACGTCGCCCCCTGGCGCTCGGTCTACAAGATCAACCTCATGGCCGACGCCGAGGAGGTGACCTTCCTGCTGACCAGCGGCGGTCACAACGCCGGCATCGTCAGCGAACCCGGCCACCCACGCCGCCATTATCAGCTGGCCCGCCGCACCGAGGGGGATTGTTACCTGGATCCGGACACCTGGCAGGCCCAGACCCCCCGCCAGGAGGGTTCCTGGTGGCCGGCCTGGGAATCCTGGCTGGCGCGGCACTCGGCCACCGCGTGGGTGCCCGCCCCATCCATGGGCGCCCCGGACCGGGGCCTGGCGCCCCTCGGCCCCGCCCCGGGGACCTACGTCCTTCAGGGCTAGCCGCCCGGCCCCCCACCGGGAGGGAGTATGATGCGACTTTCTTCGCGTCGGCTAGCCAATGGCGGGGCGACCCTGGTCAACTCCCGATCGCATGAAAATACCCGCCACCTTCAACCAAACACCTCCCCCCTCCGGCGAGGAGGGAAAAGCCGGACAAATGGCTGTTACGCCTTGCTCCCTCCCCCTTGGCGCGGGGGAGATCTGGGCAGAGGGGATGTGAGGCATGGCAACGGCGACGACCAACGGCAAGACACTGGTAAGACGAGACCCCCACGATGGAATTGAGCATCAAGAGCGGTGACCTGGCGAACCGCAAAACCTCCTGTCTCCTCCTCGGCGTCATCGGGGAACGCCAGCTCCCCGCACCCGCCCAGGGCGTCGACGTGGCCAGCGGCGGCTATCTGACCCGGATTCTCGCGCGGGGGGATCTGGAGGCCGAGGCCGGCCGCACCCTCCTGCTCCACGAGGTCCCGGGGTTGAAGGCCGAGCGCGTCCTCCTCGTCGGCCTGGGACCCCAGGACAAGTACGACCGCAAGGCCTATCTCAAGGCCCTGGCCGCCGCCAGCGGCCGCCTCCAGGAGATCCGGGTCAAGGAGGCCCTGTCCACCCTCCCCGCCAGCGCCCCCACCAGCCTGGACTTCGCCCGCGCCCTGCGGGATGCCGTCACCACGGCCCTGGACAAGGGCTATCGCTACGACCGTACCAAGAGCGAGAAGAAACCACCACTCGCCCTCCAGGCGCTGCACTTCTGGCTCGGCGACGAGGAGCCGAAGGCCCAGGCCAGGGAGGCCCTGCGCCAGGGCCAGGCCCTGGCCGCCGGGGTCAGCCTGGCCAAGGAGCTGGGCAATCTCCCCGGCAACCTCTGCACCCCGACCTATCTCGCCGACCAGGCACGGGACCTGGCCAAGACCTTCCCGGCCCTCAAGGTCGAGGTCCTGGAAGAGGAGGACATGGCCAAGCTGGGCATGGGCGCCCTGCTCGCCGTTTCCCGCGGCAGCCGCCAGCCCGCCAAGCTCATCGTCATGAACTACCGGGGGGATAAAAAGGACACTAAACCCCTGGTCCTGGTGGGCAAGGGTCTGACCTTCGATGCCGGCGGCATCAGCCTCAAGCCCGGTCCGGACATGGACCAGATGAAGTACGACATGTGCGGCGCCGCCAGCGTCCTCGGCGCCCTGCGCGCCGCCCTGGAGCTCAAGCTGCCCCTCAACCTCATCGGCGTCATCCCCGCCAGCGAGAACCTGCCGGACGGCGCCGCCAACAAACCCGGCGACATCGTCACCAGCCTCTCCGGTCAGACCATCGAGATCCTCAACACCGACGCCGAGGGTCGGCTCATTCTGTGCGACGCCCTCACCTACTGCGAGCGCTTCGAACCCGCCGCCGTGGTCGACATCGCCACCCTCACCGGGGCCTGCGCCATCGCCCTGGGCAAGGTTGCCTCCGGCCTCTTCACCGCCGACGAGGCACTGGCCGCCGACCTGCTGGCCGCCGGGGAACGGGCCAACGACCGTGCCTGGCGCCTGCCCCTCTGGGACGACTACCAGCCCCTCCTGGACAGCAACTTCGCCGACATGGCCAATGTCGGTCCCCGGGAGGGCGGGGCCATCTCCGGGGCCTGCTTCCTGTCGCGCTACGCGAAAAAATTTCCCTGGGCCCACCTGGACATCGCCGGCACCGCCTGGCTCACCGGCAAGGAGAAGGGCGGCACGGGCCGGCCAGTGCCCTTGCTGGTCGAGTTCCTCCTCCAGCGCGCCGGCGCGGCCGGACGGGCGTGACCAGCGCCACCCTGGTGGGAATCTGGAGCGGCCCTGAGGACCCGTCCCCATGACCCGCATCGACTTCTATTCCCTGGCGGAAGGCAGCCGTGGCGACCGCTTCCTGCTCACCTGCCGGCTGGTGGAACGTATCCACCAGCCTGGCCAGAGCCGCCAGCCCGGCAAGGGTGATCTGGCTAACCAGGATCTTCCCGATAACCAGGCCGGTGGAACCAGCCCCCCCGACCGCGACTCCCCAGGTGGCCCGTCAGCCCATTCCGGCCATTCCAACCATTCCGGCCAAGAAAACCCGCGCCCACCCCGCATCCACATCCAACTCAGCGACCCGGTTCTGGCGGAACATCTCGATCGCCTGCTGTGGACCTACGACGACCAGAGCTTCCTGCCCCACGGCCGCCTCGGCCAGACCGACCCGGAACTGACCCCCATCCTCATCGGCGCCACGCCCCTGGATAATCAAGATCAGGTATTGATCAACCTGGACCCCGACGTCCCTCCCGGGTTCAGCCGCTTCGAGCGCCTCTGCGAGCCCCTGGACCTGGACCCCACGGTCACCGCCACCGGTCGCGAGCGCTACCGCTATTACCGTGACCGGGGCTACCCCCTACACCACCACCAGATCCGGCTCTGAGCCAGGACTTGGGCCTGGGCCTGGGCCTGGGCCAAGAGTCTGCGCTTGGAACCAAACAAGCCAGGAGCAACACCCGGAGGTGGCCTATGGTGTTTTCACCTGTCATGCGGACACCAACCGCTATTGGGAAGATAGAGATGCCGCGGCTTCCGAAGTACTTTTTGTCTGGATAAGACTTGAAAACTCTATAAAAGGGTGACATGGCGTCAGAAAAAGGCCTGGATCGGTTATGCTCGGCCCGGCGTTCAAACGTTAAAGCGAAAGTGGATCACGTCGCCATCCTTGACCACATACTCCTTGCCCTCCGAGCGCAGTTTGCCCACCTCCCGGGCACCCTGTTCGCCCTTGCCGGCGATGAAGTCGTCATAGGCGATGACCTCGGCGCGGATGAAGCCGCGCTCAAAATCGGAGTGGATGACCCCGGCGGCCTGGGGGGCGCGAGACGCCTGGGGGATGGTCCAGGCACGGACCTCCTTGGGGCCGGCGGTGAAGTAGGTCTCCAGGCCCAGCAGTTTGTAGCCGGCACGCACCACCCGGTTCAGACCCGGCTCGTCTAGACCCAGGTCGGCGAGGAACAGGGCGCGCTCCTCGGCCTCCAGTTCCACGATCTCGGCCTCGATGGCGGCGCAGACCGGCACCACCTCCGCGCCCTCCGCCGCCGCAAGTTCCTGGACCGCCGCCAGGAAGGGGTTGTTCTGGAAACCGTCCTCGGCCACGTTGGCGATGTACAGGGTGGGCTTGGCGGTGAGCAGGAACAGGTCCCGCAGTTCCTGAAGCTCCTCCAGCTCCAGGCCCATGGCGCGCACCGGCTGGCCGGTATCGAGTTGCTCCCGCACCCGCTCCAGCAATTCCTTGCGGAACAGAATCTTCTTGTCCCCGGTCTTGGCCTGCCGGGTGGCTCGGTCCAGGGCCTTTTCCACCGACTCCAGGTCCGCCAGGGCCAGTTCGGTGTTGATGACCTCGATGTCGCCCCGGGGGTCGATCTTGCCCGCGACGTGGACCACGTCATCGTTCTCGAAGCAGCGGACCACGTGGGCGATGGCGTCGGTCTCGCGGATATTGGCCAGGAACTTGTTACCCAGCCCCTCGCCCCGGCTCGCCCCGGCCACCAGGCCGGCGATGTCGACGAACTGCATGCTGGTGGGGAGGATGGCCTTGGGCTTGACGATGGCGGCGATGGCGTCCAGGCGCGGGTCCGGGAGGGGTACCACGCCGACGTTGGGATCGATGGTACAGAAGGGATAGTTCTCCGCCGCGATGGCGGCCTTGGTCAAGGCATTGAAGAGGGTGGACTTGCCGACGTTGGGCAGGCCGACGATGCCGCATTTGAAACCCATGGCGATGACTGGCGACCAAATATAAGGTGAGTGGGAATGAGCGGGTGAGTCCCGCGCGGGAACTCTCCCGAGCTGGGAATTCGGCGGCTGTTAGGCGGGCCTCAGCACTCCTTGGCGCCGCGCTTGTAGACATCCTCGAAGCGGACGATATCGTCCTCGCCGAGGTAGGGCCCGGACTGGACCTCGATGATCTCCAGGGGGATGACGCCCGGATTCTCCAGGCGATGCCTGGCCCCGACGGGGATGTAAGTGGACTGGTTCTCGCTGAGCAGGAAGACGCGGTCCTCGTTGGTCACCCGGGCGGTGCCGGAGACCACGATCCAATGCTCGGCGCGGTGGTGGTGCATCTGCAGGGACAGGGTCTCGCCGGGCTTGACGGTCAGGCGCTTGACCTGGTAACGCTCACCGGCGTCGATGGACTCGAAGTCCCCCCAGGGCCGGTGGGAGCGCTGGTGATGGCGCAACTCACGGCGCTGTTCGCGCTGCAGGTGCTGGGTGACGGCCTTGACGTCCTGGGCGTGGTCCTTGCTGACCACCAGCACGGCGTCCGGGGTCTCCACCACCACCAGGTTGTCGACGCCGATGGCGGCCACCATGCGATGGCGGGCCACCAGCAGGTTGTTGGTGGCGTTATGGACGAAGGCGTCGCCATCGAGCACATTGCCCTGCTCGTCCTGGTCACGCACCTCCCACAGGGCCGACCAGGCGCCGACGTCGGACCAGCCCACTTGCAGGGGCAGGACCAGGGCGGGGGCGCCATGGGCGGCCTTCTCCTCGGAGAGGTGCTCCATGACGGCGTAGTCGATGGAGTCGCTTGGGCAGGCATGGAAGGCCTCCCGGTCCAGACGCAGAAAGCCGCCATCGTTCTCGCTCCGTTCCAGGGCATGCCCCACGGCCGCGGCGATGTCGGGCTGGAACTTGTTGATCAGCCGCAGCCATACCGAGGCGCGCATCATGAACAGGCCGCTATTCCAGAAGTAGTCCCCGGTCTCCAGATAGGCCAGGGCGCGCTCCGCGTCCGGCTTCTCGACGAAGGCGCGCAGGACGTAGGCGGGGCCCACCAGGTCCGTGGCGGGGACGACATCGCCCTGACGGATGTAGCCATAGCCCGTCTCCGGCTTGGTGGGCACGATGCCAAAGGTCACCACATGCCCCTGGGCCGCCAGGGTGAAGCCATCCGCCACCGTCTGGCGGAAGCCGGCCTCGTCGCGCATGGTGTGGTCCGCCGGCATGACCAGCAGCACCGGGTCCTGGCCCTCGCCATTGGCCACCAGGGCCGCGGCGGTCAGGGCCGGGGCCGTATTGCGACCCTCAGGCTCCAGAACAATGCTGGCTGGCTGGCGATGAATGAGGCGGAATTGCTCGGCGACCAGGAAGCGGTGCCCTTCGTTGCACACCACCAGGGGGTCAATGACCCCGATCCCCAGCCGGGGGTGTTCCCGGTCGAGGCCATCGAGGCGCCGCACCGTCTCCTGGAGCAGGGTATGCTCACTGGTCAGGGGCAGGAACTGCTTGGGATAGGCCTCCCGGGACAGGGGCCAGAGGCGGGTTCCGGAGCCGCCGGACAGGATCACGGGTTGCAGACGCATGGATGGGCCTCGGCAGGGCGAAAAAGGAGGCCTGGATTATACGCGGCCTGAGGGCCCGGGGGTCCCCGGGTCAACTTTTCACCTGCAGGCGGGTGTCAGCCGTCTTATCATGCACCCTTCCCCCTGACGGAGAACCTGGACCCATGGGCTTGCATACCCCTCTCTATGACGACCATCTGAGCCTGAACGCGCGGATGGTGCCTTTTGGCGGCTGGGACATGCCGCTGCATTATGGCTCGCAGCTCGATGAACATCTGGCGGTGCGCGCCCGGGCCGGAATGTTCGACGTCAGCCATATGCGCGCGGTGGATGTGACGGGAGACGGGGCGCGGGACTTTCTGCGCCGGCTGCTGGCCAACGACGTGGCGCGGCTGCAGGAGCAGGGCAAGGCCCTTTATAGCTGCATGCTCAACCCAGTCGGTGGGGTGTTGGACGACCTGATCGTCTACTTCCTGGGTACGGACGGCTACCGGGTCGTGGTCAACGCGGCGACCGCCGATGCGGACCTGGCCTGGATGCAAGCCCAGGCCGACGCGACCGTCCACCTGCGGCCGCGGCACGACCTGGCCATGATCGCGGTCCAGGGTCCCGCAGCGCGGGAGTTGGCGTCACGCCACCTGCCGGCGGCCCTGGTGGCGCCGGCCCTGGCCCTGAAGCCCTTCTCCGCCGCCAGCGGCGCTGCCGTCGGGGCGGAGGGCTGGTTCGTTGCCCGCACCGGCTACACCGGGGAGGATGGCTTCGAGATCCTGTTGCCGGCGAACCAGGCGTCAGCCCTCTGGCGGGCGCTGGCGGCGGATGGGGTGGTACCCTGCGGCCTGGGGGCGCGGGATACTCTGCGTCTGGAGGCGGGTATGAACCTCTACGGTCAGGATATGGACACGGCGGTGACGCCCCTGGATAGCGGTCTGGGCTGGACGATCGCCTGGGAACCGGTGGATCGGGACTTCATCGGCCGTGACGCCCTGACGGCCCAGCGCGCCGCAGGCACCTTCAGCCCGTTCGTCGGCCTGCTCCTCACCGGGCGCGGCGTCCTGCGTGGTCACCAACCCGTATTGGTCCGTGGTCAGGAGGCCGGGATCATCACCTCCGGCGGCTATGGTCCGACCCTAGAACGTTCCATCGCCCTGGCGCGCCTACGGCCGGGCACCACCCTGGACCCCGGGGAGACCTGCGCGGTGGAGATTCGCGGCAAGCCCGTGGCCGCCCGCCGGGTCGCGCCCCCCTTCGTGCGCCAGGGGGCGATACGCATCGACTTGGATTAAAATCGGCGTCCGTCCGCCGGAACCGTCCCCAGCCATCCGGGAGCCGTCCCCAGCCATCCCCAACCTTTTCGAGAACGAGGAGCCGAATTATGAGCCAAGTGCCCAGCGATCTGCGATACACCAAGGACCACGAATGGGCCCGCGACAATGGCGACGGCACCATCAGCGTCGGGATCACCGACCATGCCCAGGAGGCCCTGGGGGATCTGGTGTTCGTCGAGGTGCCGGAGCCGGGCCAACTGGTGGCCGCCGGGGAAGCCTGTGCCGTGGTGGAGTCCGTCAAGGCCGCCTCGGACATCTTCAGCCCCCTGGCCGGCACCGTCTCCGCGGTCAATGCCAGCCTGGCGGACGCCCCGGAACGAATCAACGAGGACCCCTATGACCAGGGCTGGATCTTCAGCCTCACCCCGGCCGATCCCGCTGCCTTCGCCAGCCTGCTGGACGCGGACGCCTACGCCCGGTTCCTGGAAGACGAATAGCTCCGCCATCGCCATGCCTTTTATCCCCCACACCTCCGATCAGGTGGCGGCCATGCTGGCCGCCATCGGGGTCGCGGACCTCGATGACCTCTTCGATGAAATTCCCGCCGAGTTACAGACGGGGGAGCTGACGGCGATCCCGGCAGCCCTGCCCGAGATGGACGTCGCCCGGCTGATGGCCAGCCGGGCGCGGTTGGATGGCCAACCCCTGTGCTTCATCGGCGCCGGGGCCTATGACCATCACATCCCGGCGGTGGTCTGGCAGTTGTTGTCCCGCGGCGAACTCTACAGCGCCTATACCCCCTATCAGGCCGAGGCCAGCCAGGGCACCCTGCAGATCCTCTACGAATTCCAGTCCATGATGACGGCTCTGACCGCCCTGGACGTCTCCAACGCCTCCCTCTACGACGGTGCCTCGGCCCTGGCGGAGGCCATCCTCATGGCGGTGCGCTCCAGCCGTCATGGCAAGGTGCGGCGGGTCCTGGTGCCGCGGAATCTCCACCCCCGCTACCGGGCCGTCGTGCACACGATCGTCGCCCAGCAGGACATCGACCTGGTGGAGGTGCCCTTCGACCCCAGGGGTGGACACCTGACCCGGGCGGCCCTGGAGCCCTTGGCCAGCGAACCCTTTGCTGCCCTGGTGATCCCCCAGCCCAATTTTTTCGGCGTCCTGGAGGAGGTCGATGAACTGACCGATTGGGCCCAGGCCCAGGGGGCCCTGGTCATTGGTGTCGTCAATCCCCTGGCGCTCGCCCTGCTGTCACCCCCCGGTGAATGGGGGAGCCGGGGCGCGGACATCGCCTGTGGCGAGGCCCAGCCCTTCGGCATGCCCCTTGCCTCCGGCGGCCCCTATGCCGGTTTCCTGTGCTGCAAGCAGGCGCTGATGCGCCAGTTGCCGGGGCGTATCGCCGGCCGCACCCAGGACCTGGACGGCAAAATCGGCTATACCCTGACCCTTCAGGCCCGGGAGCAGCACATCCGCCGGTCCCGTGCCACTTCCAATATCTGCACCAACCAGGGCCTGCTGGTCAACGCCGCCACTATCCACCTGGCCCTGCTGGGAGCGGAGGGGCTGGCGCGGGTCGCCGCCGCCTGTCATGCCCATACCCGCCACCTGATCGAACGCTTGCAAGAGACGCCGGGTGTGGTGCCCTGCTTCGACCGCCCGGTGTTCCACGAGCAGGCCCTGCGCCTGCCCGCGCCCGCGGGGGATGTGCTACGCTCCCTCGCCGCGCACAACATCCTGGGGGGTTACGACCTGAGCGCCGATTATCCGGAGCTGGACCCGGCAATCCTGGTCTGCGCGACCGAGCTGCGCACGGCGGAGGATATCGAGGCCTATGCCTCCAAGCTGGCTCGCGTCATCGCCACCCGCAGTCAGGCCCGCTGCCCGGTGGAGCCCAAGCTGTAATCTCATGGGCTGGGAGAACAACCTCTAACGCGTTGACCAACCCGCCCAAGCAATAGCTCTGTCCCCCATCGAGTAGTACCCCAGTTGCCCTATCGCCCACCCAGCCCCCGGTCGCCTAACCGCCGATCATCACCCGTTGCTGAACACCTTACCTGCCACTTCACCCCATCACCCTGATTTAAGGAGTCTCTTCATGGCCCAGACCGCCCTGCAAGGTAATCCCGTTCAACTCTCTGGCGACCTGCCGGCCGTTGGCAGCACCGCCCCGGACTTCTCCCTGACCGCTGGTGATTTGTCCGACGTTTCTCTGGCCACCTACGCCGGCAAGAAGAAGTTGCTCAACATCGTCCCCAGCCTGGACACCGGGGTCTGCGCCGCCTCCACCCGGAAGTTCAATGAGACCATGGCCGGGCGCGACGACGCCGTCGCCCTGGTCATCTCCGCCGACCTGCCCTTCGCCTCCGGCCGTTTCTGCAGCGCCGAGGGCATCACCAATGTCATCAACCTGTCCATGATGCGCTCCCGCAATTTCGCCAAGGACTACGGGGTGCTGATCGTCGATAGCCCCCTGGCTGGCATCACCGCCCGCGCCGTGGTCGTCCTGGACGCCGACAATCGGGTGGTCTACACCCAACTGGTGCCCGAGATCACCCAGGAACCGGATTACGCCGCCGCCATGGCCGCCCTGGCCGGTAGCTAGCCGCAGATGCTGATCTTCGAAGAATCCCGTCCCGGCCGCCGCGCCAGCGCCCAGGCCCCCCTGACCCGCCCCGAGGTGACCGGCCTGCCCGCGCACCTCTGCCGCCGTCAGGCTCCCGCCCTGCCGGAGGTTGGCGAACTGCAGGCGCTACGCCATTATACCCGGCTGTCGCAGAAGAACTTTTCCATCGACACCCATTTCTACCCCCTGGGCTCCTGTACCATGAAGTACAACCCCAGGGCCTGTCACAGCCTGGCCTCCCTGCCCGGCTTTCTGGGGCGTCATCCCCTCTCCCCGCCGAGTCACAGCCAGGGCCTCCTGGCCTGCCTCTACGAGTTGCAGGAGATCCTCGCCGCGGTCACGGGCATGCACGCCGTCTCCTTGGCCCCGGCCGCCGGCGCCCAGGGCGAGTTCGCCGGCGTAGCCATGATTCGCGCCTACCACCAGGCCCGCGGTGACCTGGCGCGCCGGGAAATCCTGGTCCCCGATGCCGCCCACGGCACCAATCCGGCGACCGCCGCCATGTGCGGCTTTCAGGTGCGCGAGATTCCCACCGGTCCGAATGGCGACCTGGACCTGACGGCCCTCTCCACCGCCCTGGGTCCCCAGACCGCCGGCATCATGCTCACCAATCCCAGCACCATCGGCGTTTTCGAGCGGGGCATCCAGGCGGTGGCGGAGGCGGTCCACCAGGTCGGCGGGCTGCTCTATTACGACGGCGCCAACCTTAACGCCATCCTCGGCAAGGTCCGTCCGGGCGACATGGGCTTCGACGTCATCCACATGAACCTGCACAAGACCTTCGCCACCCCCCACGGTGGCGGCGGTCCTGGGGCCGGTCCGGTGGGCGTCGCCGCCCGGCTGGAACCGTTTCTGCCCCTGCCCCTGGTGGCCCGGGAAGGGACGGACTACCGCTGGCTGGAAGAGGCAGACCGTCCCCAGAGCATCGGGCGCCTCACCGCCTTTGGCGGCAACATGGGCATCCTGCTGCGGGCCTACATCTACGCCCGTCTGGTGGGGCGGGAGGGGATGAAGCGGATCGCCGAGTACTCCACCCTCAACGCCAATTACCTCTTCCAGCGCTTGGTGGAGGCCGGGTTCGAGCCGGCCTACGGCCAGCGTCGCGCCAGTCACGAGTTCATCCTTACCCTGCGCCGGGAGACCAAGGAACTGGGCGTCAACGCCATGGATATCGCCAAGCGCTTGCTGGACTACGGTTTTCACGCCCCCACCACCTATTTTCCCCTGCTGGTCCCGGAGTGCCTGCTCATCGAGCCCACGGAGACCGAGACCCCGGAGGAACTGGATCGTTTCGTCGCCGCCCTGACCGCCATCCGCGCCGAGGCGCACAGCGATCCGGAACTGGTCAAGGGCGCCCCCCACACCCTGCCGGTGCGGCGGCTCGACGATGTCCGCGCCGCCCGGGAGCCGGACCTGGCCTGGCGACCCGCGAAAGACTCAGGCCCAAGTTCAGCCACCGGTTCCGGTTCCAGCTCGGGCTCCGGCACGGCCAAGGCCGATGCCTGAAGCACGGCGCCGGCCCAGACCCTGGCCCAGGTCCAGGCCAGCATGGGGCGCGAGCGGCGTCGCCCGGGGAGGAAACCGGCGCGATGGCTAACCAGAACGCCAAAGGCTTGCGGCGCCTGGTCAATGCCTGGCACTTTTCCCAGGCGGGTTTCCGTGCCGCCTACCGGCACGAAGAGGCCTTCCGCCAGGAGGTCTGGGCTCTGCTGGTGTTGCTACCCCTGGGCCTCTGGCTGGGGGAATCGCCGGTGGAGCGTGCCCTGCTGGTGGGAAGCCTGCTGCAGGTGCCGATCGTCGAGTTGCTCAACTCGGCCATCGAAACCAACGTCGACCGGGTCGGCCTGGAGCGCCACGAGCTCTCCGGGCGCGCCAAGGACATCGCCTCGGCGGCGGTCTTGCTGGTCATCGTCTTCGCGACCAGTGTCTGGGCCCTGGTGCTGTTGCCCAAGTGGTTATGAGGTGGTGAAATCCAGGGGATGAACATCCCTAAAAAGCGCTGAAGAGTTTCCCCGGGAATGGATGGATCGATGGATCGCCCCACCATTGAGCTGAACAAGTAGCCAAATTCGCACCTTACCACGCATCAAAATAATAAAGCACTAAAACGAAAAGCCCCGCGAGCGGGGCTTTTTTGCGCTTGGCGTGGCTGAAGCCCCGAAGGGCTCCAGGACCGGCGTCTTACATCATGTCCATGCCGCCCATGCCGCCCATACCGCCACCGCCGCCGCCATGGCCGTGGCTCTCTTCCTTGGGCTCTTCGGCCACCATGGCCTCAGTGGTGATCATCAGACCGGCGATGGAGGCCGCGTTCTGCAGGGCGGACCGGGTCACCTTGGTGGGGTCCAGGATGCCCATCTCGACCATATCGCCATACTCGCCATTGGCGGCGTTGTAGCCGAAGTTGCCAGAACCGGCGACGACCTTGTGTAGGACGACGGAGGCCTCATCGCCGGCGTTGGTGACGATCTGACGCAGGGGCTCTTCGAGGGCGCGACGGGCGATGTCGATACCGACGTCCTGGTCATGGTTGGTGCCTTGCAGGTTCTTGACGGCCTGCAGGGCCCGGACCAGGGCGACGCCACCGCCGGGGACGATGCCTTCCTCGACCGCCGCGCGGGTGGCGTGGAGGGCGTCCTCGACGCGGGCCTTCTTCTCCTTCATCTCCACCTCGGTGGCGGCACCGACCTGGATGACGGCGACGCCGCCGGCCAGCTTGGCCAGGCGCTCCTGGAGCTTCTCACGATCATAGTCGGAGGTGGTCTCCTCGACCTGGGCGCGAATCTGCTCGCAACGGCCCTTAATCTCGGCCTCGGAACCAGCACCATCGATGATGGTGGTCTCTTCCTTGTTGACCTGGATCTTCTTGGCAGTGCCCAGTTCGTTGAGGGTTGCCTTCTCCAGGGACAGGCCAACCTCCTCGGAGATGACGGTGGCGCCGGTGAGGATCGCAATGTCCTGCAGCATGGCCTTGCGACGATCGCCGAAGCCCGGGGCCTTGACGGCGCAGACCTTGATGATGCCACGGATGGAGTTGACCACCAGGGTGGCCAGGGCCTCGCCTTCGACGTCCTCGGCGACGATCAGCAGGGGCTTGCCGGCCTTGGCGACTGACTCCAGCACCGGCAGCATGTCGCGGATGTTGGAGATCTTCTTGTCGTGGATGAGGATGAAGGGATCATCCAGCTCGCAGTTCTGGCCCTGCTGGTTGTTGATGAAGTAGGGCGACAGGTAGCCGCGGTCGAACTGCATGCCTTCGACGACATCCAGTTCGTTGTGCAGGGACTTGCCCTCTTCGACGGTGATGACGCCTTCCTTGCCCACCTTTTCCATCGCCTCGGCGATGATCTGACCGATGGACTCGTCGGCGTTGGCGGAGATGGTGCCGACCTGGGCGATAGCCTTGTTCTCAGTGCAGGGCTTGGACAGGTTACGCAGTTCGCCAACCACGGCCTGCACGGCCTTGTCGATACCGCGCTTGAGGTCCATGGGGTTCATGCCGGCGGCGACGGCCTTGAGGCCTTCGCGCAACATGGCCTGGGCCAGGACGGTGGCAGTGGTGGTGCCATCACCAGCGACGTCGGAGGTCTTGGAGGCGACCTCCTTGACCATCTGGGCGCCCATGTTCTCGAACTTATCCTTGAGCTCGATCTCCTTGGCGACGGAGACACCGTCCTTGGTGACGGTGGGGGAGCCGAAGGACTTCTCCAGCACCACGTTCCGGCCCTTGGGGCCCAGGGTGATCTTGACGGCATTGGCCAGGACATTGACGCCGGCCATCATGCGGATGCGGGCGTCATCGCCGAAACGAACGTCTTTAGCGCTCATACTTCTGATTCCTCAAGTGATTCGATGCTATTCCGGATCGGATGGTCTAAGGTCGACCCTTATTCGATGACACCCATGATGTCGTCCTCGCGCATGACAAGGTAGTCCTCGCCGTCGAGTTTGACCTCGGTGCCGGAATACTTACCAAACAGGATGCGGTCACCGACCTTGACCTCCAGGGCGCGGACCTGGCCGTTGTCCAGGGGCTTGCCCTGCCCGACGGCGATGATCTTGCCCTGGATCGGCTTCTCGGTGGCGGAATCGGGGATGACGATACCGCCGGCGGAGGTGCGCTCCTCTTCCATACGGCGAACTACGACGCGGTCGTGTAGGGGACGAATGTTCATCGAGAACCTTCTCCTGAATGGGACTGATGGGATGGGATGAAAATTGGTTGACCGCCGGGGGCTAAGGACCCGCTGCAGACGGGCGGTCAAGTGGTAGGGTGTCGTCTTGTTAGCACTCACCCTCGGCGAGTGCTAATGATAGGGGCTCACCCGGGTCTGTCAAGAGCGAAAGGGCATAAGGTAAGCGGCACCGAAACCCCGGCCGGCGGTCAGACCCATGGGGCGGCGGGAGATCGGGCGGGTGGGTCGGGAGAAAGCGGGTGCTTGGGGAGAGGAGGAAATCGGGTGCAGGGTCTTCTGGGGCGTGGCTGGCCCCCTCATGACAATTAGGACAGTGAGCAGCAGACCGATGAGCAGTGCTCCTCAGTCAGGCTCGCGACGATAGTCGCCCTCGATCACCCGGGTGCCGGCCGCAGTTGCCTGACCAGGCCCCGGCGGCAGAACTGCGACATAACGCCGGATGAGATGCTGACGGAGCGGCGGGATCAGCAACAGAAAGCCGATGAGGTCGGTAACAAATCCTGGCAACAGCAGAAAGAGCCCGGCAATCAGCAGTAAGGCGCCATCCAGGACGGCCAGGGCCGGCGGCTCGCCCTGATCCTTGACCTGGCGCACCCGGGCCAGGACGGTAAAACCCTGGCGACGGACCAGGTAGCCGCCCAGGGCCGCGGTGAAGAGACTGATGCCGATGGTGGGCAGGACACCGATCTCGGTGCCCACCTGAATAAGGAAATAGAGTTCGACGAGCGGAACGCCAACCAGCACCAACAGAAACAGGATCACGCGGATCACCCCTATAATGGCCACAATTCTCGGGGCAGGCCGGTTGGCGAGCGCCACGGCTTGCCACCCCGGCTTCCGCACAGGTTACCAGAGCATGACCGTCAATGCCCCTCCCGCCCCCCTGCTCCTGGCCTTTTGCACTGCGCCTGACCTGGAGACGGCCGACCACCTCGGAACCCGCCTGGTGGAAGAGGGCCTGGCGGCCTGCGTCAACCTGCTGCCCGGCATCCGGTCCCTCTATCGCTGGCAGGGCAGACTGCAGCGTGACGCAGAGGTCCTGCTGCTGATCAAGACCCGGGAGGTCCTCTTCCCCGCCCTGGCCTCGCGCCTGCGTGAGTTGCATCCCTACGAACTCCCGGAGATCATTGCCTGCCCGATCAGTCAGGGCCTGCCCGACTATCTTAATTGGGTCATCACATGCACCTCTCCCACCTCCTGAATCCATCGCTCACTGGTCTGCTCCTCCTCCTGATCTCGCTGGCTGGGAGTCCCGCCTGGGCCGAGGAGGAATTTTTAACGCCTGAACAGGCCTTTCCCCTGGTAGCGGAGGCCGAGGGGCCCGATCAGGTGGTCCTGAACTGGTCAGTGGCGGCGGGCTATTACCTTTATCGCAATAAGTTTCGCTTTCGCAGCCTGACCACTGGCATTCGCCCCGGCGAGGCAGATATACCTCCGGGAGAATCCCGCCACGACGAATTCTTTGGCGAGGTCAAGATCCTGCGCGGCGCGATCGAGGTCTGGCTGCCGATCGAACGGAGCCCGGACAGCGGTGAGCGCCTGGACCTGGAGGTGAGTTCCCAGGGCTGCGCCGACGCCGGCTTCTGCTACCCACCCCATCGCCAGACCCTGGCCATCGCCTTACCTCCCCCGGCCGTCGTTCCTGACGCCTCAGCCGCGAAAAGAACCTTCGTGGCGGGTGATCCCACCGCCGCGGGTAATACCTCCGCGGCGGGAAAGACCTCCGCCCCACCGGCCAGCTCGCCGACTGCCCTACCCACCGCATCACCGGCAAGCTCACCGGCCGCTTCTTCGCCGTCAGCCGCATCGCCAAGTAGCAGCAAGGCGGGGATAGCTCAGTCCCTGGGTCTGGGTCAGGGGGCGGGAGGTGACGATCAGCGTCTGTTACCCGCCGAGGAGGCCTTTCGCCTGGCCATCGAACCCCTCGCCCCCGATCGTCTGCGTCTGCGCTGGACCATCGCCCCTGGGACCTTCCTCTACCGCGACAAACTGGCGCTGAAGTTGGAAGACCCCGCCGGTGCCACCATGGGCGAGGTCAACTGGCCAGAGGCGGAACTGGTAGCAAACGCCGTCCGGCCGGATGGCAGCCTGGGTGATGTCCACCTCTACCGGGAGGACCTTGAGGTGGAGGTGCCCATCGCCGGGCTCCCGGCCGATGCGGTGACCCAGGCCCAGGCCATCGCCCTGACCGCCAGTTTTCAGGGCTGTGCCGACATTGGCGTCTGTTATCCCCCACAAAGGACCCGGATTGAATTGAGCATGCCGGCGACGCAATCAGATGCGGTTCAGTTTGGTGCTCCTCAGGCCAGCCCCTCCGTCATCGTCAGCCCAGCCCCCGCGCCGGCGCCGGCATCAGCGGTATCCTTGGAGCCACCCCGGAGCGAGCAGGACCGGATTGCCGCCACCCTGGCCAGTGGCAGCCTGTGGGGGACCCTGGGCCTCTTTTTTGGCTTCGGCCTCCTCCTGGCCCTCACCCCCTGCGTCTTCCCCATGATCCCCATCCTCTCCGGGATCATCGCCGGCCATGGCCCGGGGATCTCCACCCGCAAGGCCTTCTGGATGTCCCTGACCTACGTCCTGGCCATGTCCCTGACCTACGCCCTCGCCGGCCTGTTGGCGGGCCTGGGCGGGGCCAACCTCCAGGCGGCCTTCCAGGACCCCTGGATCCTCAGCTTCTTCGCCCTGGTCTTCGTCGCCCTGGCCCTGTCCATGTTCGGCTTCTATGACCTGCAACTGCCTTCCGGACTCCAGACCCGAATCGCCGCCTTCAGCCAGCGCCAGCAGGGGGGGCATCTGATCGGTGTCGCCATCATGGGCGCCCTGTCCGCCCTGATCGTCGGGCCCTGCGTGGCCCCGCCCCTGGCCGGCGCCCTGATCTTCATCAGCCAGACCGGCGACGCCTTGCTCGGTTTTGCTGCCCTCTTCGCCCTGGGCTTGGGGATGGGCGCCCCGCTGCTGGCCATCGGCACTTCGGCGGGCAAGCTGCTGCCCCGGGCGGGGGTGTGGATGGAGGCGGTCAAGGCGGTCTTCGGCGTCGCCCTGCTAGGGGTCGCCATCCTGCTCCTGGAACGGATCCTGCCGCCCGCCGTCAGCCTGCTGCTCTGGGGGGGCCTGCTGATCTGCTCGGCCATCTACCTCGGGGCCATCACCCATCTGCCCCCCGACGCCAGTGGCTGGCGCAAGCTATGGCAGGGTCTGGGGCTGGTCATGCTGGTCTACGGCGCCCTGATGCTGGTGGGGGCCGCGGCGGGTGGTAAGGACACCCTCCAGCCGTTGCGCGGCCTCAACCTGGGCCTGGGGACCGGTGGTCCCGCCGGCGCGCCGCAGGGGGTCCAGTTCAAGGCCATCAAGGGTCCGGCGGGGCTGGAGCGGGAATTGGCGGCGGCGCGGAGCGGTGGCCGCCCCGTGCTGCTGGACTTCTATGCCGACTGGTGCGTCTCCTGTAAGGAAATGGAGCGTTATACCTTCTCTGACGCGGCCGTTGCCGCTGAAATGGCCCGCTTCGTGCTGCTCAAAGCCGATGTCACGGCGAACGATGCGGAGGATCAGGCCCTGATGCAGGGGCGGTTCGGGATCCCCGGTCCTCCGGCCATGCTCTTCTTCGATGACCGGGGCCAGGAACGCCGGGATCACCGCATCGTCGGCTTCATGCCAGCAGCGGAGTTCGCCGCCCATCTGCGAGGCCTGCTGCCTTGAGGGCCGGCAAGGCGATCCTGGCCACCCTCCTGGCGGGGGCCATCAGCATCCTGATCGCCATCTTTGGGCAGCCCTGGCTGGGGGATAGCAAGCCCCTCAGCCTGCAATTTCCCGATTTACGCCAGGCGACCACGAACCGGCTCGCGGAACTGCCCGACTTCAGTCTGCCCACGCTAGCGGGAGAGGAAATCAATAGCACCACCTGGGCAGGCAAGGTTCTGGTCTTGCACTTCTGGGCCAGTTGGTGTCAGCCCTGCCAGCGCGACCTACGCCTCCTCCAGGCGACCCAGGGGGTCAGCGATCAGTTGCAGGTGGTCGGCATCGCCATCGACACGCCCGCCGAGGTGACGGCTTACCTGACCCAGAACCCTGTCAACTATCCGATTCTGCTCGGCGGCGGCGAGGCGGTGGAATTGTCCCGCCGCCTGGGTAACCGCCTGCAAGGCCTGCCGTTCACCGTGATCTTCGATCACCGGGGCCGGCGGGTTCACGATCACTTCGGCGAACTCACGCAAAGTGCCCTAGGCGACTGGTTGCCGCCGCTGATTACCCAGGCCGCCCAGGATCGTACCCATTAGCACGGAACTGGACAGCATCCCGGGGAATCCGCACAATCCGCCCCTTCGGAGCCCGGAGTCATACCCGGGTCTGGCCGCAAGCGACCAAGCTCGGTGTTCCTCCCCGCTCTGGCAAAGACTTCTCCATGGCAGCCATCCTTGTCCTCAACGGTCCCAACCTGAATCTGCTCGGTGTCCGGGAACCCGGCCACTACGGTCATGTCACCCTGGCTGGTATCGAGGGCCGTCTGTGCCGTCTGGCCAATGACCTGGGTCTGACCCTCAGCTTCCGCCAGAGCAACGCCGAGCACGAACTGATCGAGGCCATCCACCAGGCCCCAGCCCAAGGCGTGGCCTTTATCCTTTTCAATCCGGCGGCCTTCACCCACACCAGTATCGCCTTGCGCGACGCCCTGGCGGCGGTGGCCATTCCCTTCATCGAGGTGCACCTGTCCAACGTCCATGCCCGCGAATCCTTTCGGCGCCACTCCTATTTCTCGGACCTGGCGGTGGGCGTGATCAGCGGTCTGGGCGCGACGGGCTACGAGCTGGCCCTGCGCGCCGCCGCCGAGCGGCTGGCCCGGGACACCACCCCTGACTGACAAGACACCCCCATGGATATCCGCAAAGTCAAGAAACTCATCGAACTCCTGGAACAATCCGATATCGCGGAGATCGAGATCCGCGAGGGCGAGGAATCGGTCCGCATCAGCCGCGCCAGCGCCACGGCCGCCCCCCTCTACATGCCGGCCGCCCCCCTGCCCGCGGCCGCGCCGGCCTCTACCCCCGCCCTGTCAGCCCCGGAGTCCGCCAGAACCCCGGACAGTCCCGGCGCCGAGTTCCCCGAGGCCAGCCTGGTGCGTTCCCCCATGGTCGGCACCTTCTATCGCTCCCCCTCCCCCGGCAGCCGGGCCTTCGTCGACGAGGGGGACAGCGTCAAGGTCGGCGACACCCTCTGCATCATCGAGGCGATGAAGATCCTCAACCAGATCGAATGCGAGAAGGCCGGCACCATCAAACGCATCCTGGTGGAAAACGGCCAGCCCGTGGAATACAACGAGCCCCTGTTCGTCATCGAGTAGCCATCGCCTCTCCGGGTCCGAGCGGCCGCGCCCCCGTCCTGGGGCAGGCGAGCCTCTTGGCGAGCCCCCTTCCAGAGGTCCCCCACGGCATCGTCAGTGTTCTGACGCGGATCGCACCACCATGATCGAGAAATTGCTCATCGCCAATCGCGGCGAAATCGCCCTGCGCATCCTGCGCGCCTGCCGCGAACTCGGCATCAAGACCGTTGCCGTGCACTCCGAGGCCGACCGGGAACTCAAGCATGTACTGCTGGCGGACGAAACGGTCTGCATCGGCCCGGCGCAGTCGGCAGGGAGTTATCTCAACATCCCCGCTATCATCAGCGCCGCCGAGGTTACGGATACCGTTGCTATCCACCCGGGCTACGGCTTCCTGTCCGAGAACGCCGACTTCGCCGAGCGGGTGGAACGTAGCGGCTTCATCTTCGTCGGCCCCAGAGCCGAGACTATCCGCCTGATGGGGGACAAGGTCTCCGCCATCCGCGCCATGCAGGAGGCCGGGGTGCCCTGCGTCCCCGGCTCCGATGGTCCCCTGGACGATGACAAGAAGCGCACCCTGCGGCTGGCACGCGAGATCGGCTATCCGGTCATCATCAAGGCCTCCGGGGGGGGCGGCGGCCGCGGCATGCGGGTGGTCCATTCCGAGGCCACCCTGCTCAACGCCATCGCCCTGACCCGCGCCGAGGCCAGTGCCGCCTTCGGCAATCCCATGGTCTACATGGAGAAGTACCTGGAGAACCCGCGCCACGTCGAGTTCCAGCTCCTGGCCGACACCCAGGGCAACGCCATCCACCTCGGGGAGCGGGACTGCTCCATGCAGCGCCGGCACCAGAAAGTGGTGGAGGAGGCCCCGGCGCCGGGGATCACCGCGGAGCAGCGTGGCCGGATCGGTGAGCGCTGCGCCGAGGCCTGCCGACGCATCGGCTACCGGGGCGCCGGTACCTTCGAGTTCCTGTACGAGAACGGTGAGTTCTACTTCATCGAGATGAACACCCGGGTCCAGGTGGAGCACCCCGTGACCGAGATGATCACCGGGGTGGACATCGTCAAGGAGCAGATCCTCATCGCCTCCGGCGATCCCCTGCGCTATCGCCAGGAGGATATCCAGATCCATGGCCATGCCATCGAGTGCCGCCTCAATGCCGAGCACCCCGAGACCTTCATCCCCAGCCCCGGGCGTATCGAGGAGTTTCACGCCCCTGGCGGGCCGGGTATCCGCATGGAGACCCACATCTACAGCGGCTACTATGTGCCGCCCTACTACGACTCCATGATCGGCAAGCTCATCGCCCATGGCGAGGACCGCCCCGCCGCCCTGGCCCGGATGAGCAATGCCCTGCGGGAAACGGTCATCGAGGGGATTCACACCAACCTTCCCCTGCAACGCCGCATCCTGACTGACGCCGCCTTCCGCTCTGGGGGCATGAACATTCACTATCTGGAAAAAAAGCTGGGGCTCTGACCGACCCCGCCGCCGCCTACCTGACATGCCCTGGTTGCAACTGACCCTCATCACCGACCGGGAGCGGGCACCGCTCCTCGAGGCGGCCCTGGAGAATGCCGGCGCCCTGGCCGTCACCCTCGGCGATGCCGGGGATGAGCCCCAACTCGAGCCCCCCCTGGGGACCACGCCCTTATGGGGGCAGACCCTGGTCACCGCCCTCTTCGCGGCCGACCCGGCCAGCCGTCAGACCGCCGAGACCCTGGCCACCACCCTGACGGATCTGCAAACCGGACCGCCCCGGTGGGAAGCGATCGCCGACCAGGCCTGGGAGCACACCTGGCGGGACGACTTCGCCCCCACGCGCTTTGGCGAGCGCCTCTGGGTCTGTCCCCGTGGTCAGCGTCCCCCGAGCGAACAACCCGACGCCGTCCTGATCGAACTGGACCCGGGCCTGGCCTTCGGTACCGGCCACCACCCGACCACGGCCCTCTGCCTGCGCTGGCTGGATGGCACCCCCCTGGTCGGTGCCCGGCTGATCGACTACGGCTGCGGCTCGGGCATCCTCGCCATCGCCGCCCTCAAGCTGGGGGCTGCTGAGGCCCTGGCGGTGGACCACGACCCCCAGGCCCTGGAGGCGACCCACGCCAATGCCGCCGAGAATGGCGTCACTGGGCGTCTGCGGATGCTGGCGCCCCAGGAACTGCCTGTCGAGCAGGTCGACTGCCTGGTGGCGAACATCCTCGCCGGCCCCCTGATCGAACTGGCGCCCCGCCTCGCGGCGATGGTCCGCCCCGGGGGCCGGTTGGCCCTCTCGGGCCTGCTGGCGGACCAGACCCCGACCGTTGCCGCCGCCTACGCCCCCTGGTTTGAACTGGAGCCCCCGGTCAGCGAGGAGGAGTGGACCCTGCTCAGCGGACGACGTCGTTCGATCCCGATCGCTGCCGAAGCCGGCCCTCCTCCCGCGGCCGGAAACGACAAATGACGACCGCGCTGCAAGGACTGCAAGGTCTCCCGGCGGAGATGCTCCCGGCGGGCGGGGCGACGACGACCGGCCCCGGTTCCCAGCCCCCCGCCGCGCCGCGCCGCGCCACCCCCGCTCCTGGCCCCACCCCGAGCGGCACTGGGTTGGCGGCATGGGCGCCGGGACCCGCACCGCCGTCCTTTCCGGGACGGGCTCATCCCCCCACGCCCCTGCGGATCGGTCCTCACACCCTCGCCAACAACCTGATCCTGGCGCCCATGGCCGGGGTCACGGATCGGCCCTTCCGCGAGCTGTGCCGCCGCTTGGGGGCGGGGCTGGCCGTGTCCGAGATGGTCGCCGCGGACCCCCGACTCTGGGAGCGCCGCAAGAGTCGACGCCGCCTTGACCACCAGGGTGAAACGGGCCCGATCGTCGCCCAGATCGTGGGTAGCGACCCCGGGGCCCTGGCGGAGGCGGCACGGCGCAACCAGGACCTGGGCGCGGACATCATCGACATCAACATGGGCTGCCCGGCGAAAAAGGTCTGTCGCAGAGCCGCTGGCTCCGCCCTCCTGCGGGACGAGCGCCTGGTGGCCGCTATCCTGACCGCGGTGGTGGCCGCCGTCCCCCTGCCCGTCACCCTCAAGATTCGCACTGGCTGGTCGCCGGAGGAACGCAACGCCCCGCGCATCGCCCGTATCGCCGGGGAGAGCGGTATCGCCGCCCTGACCGTCCATGGTCGCACCCGCGCCTGCGGCTTTTCCGGCACCGCGGAGTACGACACCCTCCGCGCCCTGCGCCAGATGACCCCCCTGCCGCTCATCGCCAATGGCGACATCGACTCTCCCGAGCGCGCTGGCTTCGTGCTGAACTATACGGGGGCGGATGCTATCATGATCGGACGGGCCGCCCTGGGGCGCCCCTGGATCTTTCGGGAAATCGCCCACTATCTGACCACAGGTGCCCATCTTCCCCTACCCGATCCGGACTGGGTGAAAACCACCCTGCTCCACCATTTGCACGCCCTGTACGAATTTTATGGTGACCATACCGGTGTGGGCATAGCCCGCAAGCATCTTGGCTGGTACCTGCGCGGCCAGCGGGACGCGGCGGCCTTCCGGGAGGTCTTCAATCATGCCGGGACCCGGCAAGAACAAATGAACCTCATCGAGGCCTCCCCCGCGAGCGCCTTGGGGAGGTGGCAAACGGAGAACCAGCAGGCGGCATGAACCACCTGACGGCACAGCAACCCAGCCTGACGTCCACCCTGAGCCTGGACGGTCTCTACGTGCAGCGCCTGGACCGTTCCGAGCCCCTGTGCGAATGCGTACGCATCGCCGTGCGCTTCTATCTCAACCGTTTGGGCGATCACCCGGGGGGTGACCTCCACGGCCTGGTCATGCGTGAAATCGAACGGCCCCTGATCGAGGAAGTGCTGGATTTCACCCAGGGCAACCAGAGCCGTGCATCCGCCATGCTTGGCCTTAGCCGCACCACCTTGCGCAAGAAGCTGGCCCTCTACCAGACCCTGGGGGGCGATGCCGACCTGAGCCACCACCAAACCCAGGACTGACTTCAGGCCCCATGCCGCCCGGCGATGAATCCGCCCCCCCCCGATAGACGTTATCGCCAACGCCGGGCGATTTCCGGTCAGGTCAGGGAAGACCAGGTGGCGTCCGGCGGGTATCGACTGTGGGGAAGCGGTCGTCAAGCCGATTGGGAAGTATTCCCGGCGTCCCCCGCCAGACGCTACCCGATCGCCACCTGATCCGGGAACGCCATAAATGGATTGGCGATGCCATTAGCCGGGGCGCATCCCGACTTACTCACTCTGATTTTTCCGAGGCCCAAGACCCATGCAGCCCATCCGCCGCGCCCTCATCAGCGTCTCCGACAAGACCGGCCTGGTCGACTTCGCCCGCGCCCTGGCGGCGCGGGGGATCGAGATCCTCACCACCGGCGGCACCGCCAGCCTGTTGACGGAGAAGGACATCCCGGTCACCGAGGTCGCCGACTACACGGGTTTCCCGGAGATGATGGGCGGCCGGGTCAAGACCCTGCACCCTCTGGTCCATGGCGGCATCCTCGGCCGGCGGGGTATCGACGACGGGGTCATGCGGGAGAACGGCATTCACCCCATCGACCTGGTGGTGGTCAACCTCTACCCCTTCGAGGCGACGGTGGCCAAGCCCGGCTGCGACCTGGCCACCGCCATCGAGAATATCGACATCGGGGGCCCGACCCTGCTGCGGGCCGCCGCCAAGAATCATGCCGCCGTCTCCGTGGTGGTGGATGCCGCGGACTATGAGAGGGTCCTGACGGAGATGGCGGCCCAGGGCGGGGCCGTTGGGGACGCCCTGCGCTTCGATCTGGCGGTCAAGGCCTTCGAGCACACCGCCCGTTACGATGGTGCCATCGCCAATTACCTGGGGCGTCGGGTCACCGGAACCGCCGCGGCCCCAGACGGGGAACCAGCGCCCTTCCCGCGGACCCTGAATCTCCAGGTGCGACTGCGCCAGGCTATGCGTTACGGCGAGAATCCTCATCAGGGGGCCGCCTTCTTCACCGAAGCCGACCTGACCGGGGCGAGCGTCGCCACCGCGACCCAGCTTCAGGGCAAGGAATTGTCCTACAACAATATTGCCGACACCGACGCGGCCCTGGAGTGCATCAAGCAGTTCGCCGAGGCCCCGGCCTGCGTGATCGTCAAGCACGCCAACCCCTGTGGCGTCGCCCTGGGCGGCAGCCTGCTGGAGGCCTACGAGCGGGCCTTCAGCACCGATCCGGAATCCGCCTTCGGCGGCATCATCGCCTTTAACGGCGAACTGGACGCGGCCACCGCCAACGCCATCGCCGAGCGCCAGTTCGTCGAGGTGATCATCGCCCCGCGGGTTTCTGCCGCGGCCCGGGACGCCCTGGCGACCAAGAAGAATGTCCGGGTGCTGGAATGTGGCCCCTGGGACGGTGAGTCGGGCCCGCGCCTGGATTTCAAGCGCATCAACGGCGGCCTGCTGGTCCAGGATGCCGATCTGGCGCTCTATGACGGCCTGCGCACCGTCACCCGGCGCGCCCCCAGTGAGACGGAACTGACCGACCTGCTCTTTACCTGGCGGGTGGCCAAGTTCGTCAAGTCCAACGCCATCGTCTACGGGCGCGATGGCATGACCATCGGCGTCGGCGCCGGGCAGATGAGCCGCGTCAACTCGGCGCGCATCGCCGTCATCAAGGCCGAGCAGGCCGGGCTGGCGGTGCGCGGGGCGGTGATGGCGTCGGACGCCTTCTTCCCCTTCCGCGATGGCATCGACCAGGCGGCGGCGGCGGGCATCACCGCCGTCATCCAGCCCGGCGGCTCCCTGCGCGACGAGGAGACTATCGCCGCCGCCGACGAGCATGGCATGGCCATGATCTTCACCGGCATGCGCCACTTCCGGCATTGATGATCCATCCCACGGCCATCGTCGAGACCGGCGCGGTCGTCCACGGCTCCAGCCGCATCGGCCCCTACGCCCTCATCGAGGCCGGGGCCGTCATCGGTCCGGACTGCCTGATCGAGGGCCATAGCCGCATCTACGGCCTCACCCACCTGGGCCAGGGCAACATCGTCCGCCACGGCGCCACCCTGGGCTCCACCCCCCAGGACCTGAGCTACGCCCCGGACAAGGCCAAGCCGCTGATCATTGGCGATTACAACCAGTTTCGGGAAAACGTCAATGTCAGCCATGGTCTCAAGACGGACCAGGGGACGCGGATCGGCAGCCACAATTATCTAATGGCCTTTAGCCATGTGGGTCACGACTGCCAGCTCGGCGACCACAACCTCCTCGCCAATGGCGCCACCCTGGCCGGGCACGTGGAACTGGACCATCACGTCTTCCTCTCCGGCCAGGTGGCGGTGCACCAGTTCTGCCGCGTGGGCGCCTACGCCATGGTCGCCGGGGTCAGTGGCGTACCCCAGGACGTGCCCCCCTATGTCACCGCCGATGGCCACCGTGCCCGTATCGTCGGCCTGAACACGGTGGGGCTGCGACGCAACGGCTTCAGCCAGGCCCAGCGCCGCCTGATCAAGGCGGTCTATCGCCTGCTCTTTCGCTCGGGGCTGCCCCTCCAGGTGGCCCTGGACCGGGCGGGGGCTGAATTTCCCGCCCCCGAGACCGAAGAAATCCTGGCCTTCATCCGCGCCAGTCAGCGCGGGGTCATCCGCTTCGCCCGGGAGGCGGGCCAGGATTGACCAAGACGCCTGGTGCCCCCCCTCTTACCCCCGGAATAGCTGCCGACCACCGGAGCGCTCTGACATGAACATCCTCATCATCGGCGGCGGTGGCCGCGAGCATGCCCTGGCCTGGAAGGCCGCCCAGTCACCCCTGGCGGACACCGTCTTCGTCGCCCCCGGCAACGGGGGCACGGCCCAGGAGCCCGGGGTGCGGAATGTGGCCATCGCCGCCGAGGATCTGAATGGCCTCCTGGCCTTCGCCCGGGACAACCAGGTCGGGCTGACCATTGTCGGGCCCGAGGCGCCCCTGGTGGCAGGGCTGGTGGACCGTTTCCAGGCTGCGGGGCTGCCCTGCTTCGGGCCCAGCCAGGGCGCCGCCCAACTGGAGGGTTCCAAGTCCTTCACCAAGGATTTTCTGCACCGCCATGGCATCTCCACCGCCGCCTATGGCAGCTTCACCGAGCTGGAGCCGGCCCTGGCCTATCTGCGCCAAGTCGGGGCCCCCATCGTCGTCAAGGCCGATG
Source organism: Gammaproteobacteria bacterium (assembly GCA_009928645.1). Lineage (GTDB taxonomy): Bacteria > Pseudomonadota > Gammaproteobacteria > Chromatiales > Chromatiaceae > M0108. Next base: position 38,440 of record SACH01000003.1, read on the forward strand.
GCCTGGCCGCCGGCAAGGGCGTTATCCTCGCCCTGGACCTGGACACGGCAGAGGCGGCGGTGCGTGACATGCTCGGGGGTAACCGCTTCGGCACCGCGGGCCACCGGGTGGTGATCGAGGAATTTCTGACTGGCGAGGAGGCCAGCTTCATCGCCCTGGTCGGTCAGGGCCAGATCCTGCCCATGGCCAGCTCTCAGGACCACAAGGCCCGGGACGACGGCGACCAAGGCCCCAATACCGGCGGCATGGGGGCCTATTCCCCGGCGCCGGTGGTCACTCCGGAGCTGCATGAGCGCATCATGGCCGAGGTGATGGCGCCGACGGTGGCCGGGATGGCGGCGGAGGGTCTGCCCTACACCGGCTTTCTCTACGCCGGCCTCATGATTGGCGCCGACGGCACCCCGCGGGTGCTGGAGTACAACTGCCGCTTCGGCGATCCGGAGACCCAGCCCATCCTGATGCGGCTCAAGTCCGACCTGGTGGCGCTCTGTCTCGCCGCCCTGGACGGCCGTCTGGGGGAAATGGCCGTTGACTGGGACCCCCGCCCCGCACTGGGGGTGGTGATGGCCGCCGGGGGCTATCCCGACGCCTATGAGAAAGGCCGGGTCATCAGCGGCCTGACGGCGGCGGCCCAAGTCCCCGATACCAAGGTCTTTCATGCCGGCACCACCCGGGTAGACGGCCAGACCCTTACCAGCGGCGGCCGGGTCCTGTGCGTCACCGCTCTGGGCGAGACGGTCAGTCAGGCGCAGGCCCGGGCCTACCAGGCCGTGGACCTGATCCAGTGGGCGGACGGCTTCTGTCGGCGCGACATCGGCCACCGCGCCATCGCCCGGGAGCGGGGTTGACCCGGCAGTCGCTCACGCGCCTGGCCCTGGTCGGCTGCCTGGTGGGCATCGCCGTGCTAGCTTTCGCCCCCCTCGCCAGCGACCCGGGCACGGGCAACGACAAGCTCAATCATCTCCTCGCCTTTGGGGTTCTCGCCGCCCTGGCCGATGGGTCTTTTCCCGGCCCGGGTCCCGGTCAGGGCTGGGGTAAGTGGGCCAGCCTGGTGGCCTATGGCCTGCTGATCGAGGGCGTCCAGTTCTTTCTGCCCTTTCGGGAAGCCTCGGGCTGGGACCTGCTGGCGGATGGGGCCGGGATTGGACTCTATGTCGTCGCGGCGCGACTGGTCGCCTGGCTGAGGGCCGGCAAGACCCGTCCGGCGATGAGTTCCGCCAACCCGCGCAGGGGGGCATAGGCCGGGGCCACCTCCAACACGTAACCCAGGGTGCGGGGGATGTTCCCCAGGTAGCCAGGCTTGCCATCCCGGATCAGGAGCCGGGCGAAGATGCCGCTGGCCTTGAGGTGCCGCTGCACCCCCATGAGGTCGAACCAGCGCAGGAAGTCGGCCTCCTGTTCCGGCCGCAGGATCCCGGACTGGACCGCCAGGCCGAAATAACCCCAGGCCCATTCCTCCACCCGGTCCCGGGGCCAGGCGATATAGCAGTCCCGCAGCAGGGAGACCAGGTCATAGGTCACCGGCCCCGCCACCGCATCCTGGAAATCGAGGATGCCCGGCGAAGGCGAGGCGGTGATCATGAGGTTGCGGGAGTGAAAATCGCGATGGACGCAGACCCGCGGCTGTTCCAGGGCGCTGGCGGTCAACAGCCCCAGGCCCTCTTCCAGGTCCGCCTCCTCGCCGGATGACAGGGTGAGCCCCAGGTATTGCTCCACCAGCCAGTGGCGGAAGAGGTCCAGCTCCCGGCGCAGGAAGGGAGCGTCGTAGGCGGGCAATTCCGTCGTGGGGGCGCAGGCCTGGATGATGGCCAGGGCCCCCAGGGCGTCACCATAGAGCCGATCGGCAGTGGCGTCATCCAGGGCATCCAGGTAATGCCGCTGGCCAAAATCCTCCAGCAGGACAAAGCCACTGCCGGCATCCCGAGCATGGATGGCCGGGGTGCGCAGCCCCAGGGCGCGCCAGGTCTGGGCGATGCGCACGAAGCGTTCGGTGTCCTCCACCTCGGGTGGGGCATCCATGGCGATCAAGGTCTGCCCGTCCAGGGCCAGCCGCCAGTAGTGGCGGAAACTGGCATCGCCGGAGGCCAGCACCAGGCTGATCTCGCTGCGGTCGAGGACGGCCCTGAGCCAGTCCTCCAATAAGGCACGCCTCTCGGACATGACGCTCTCCTGAAGGGGTGAAAACGCCCACCGCGGGTCGTGACCGGACCTCCCGCACCGCCTTGTCCACCGCGACTTGGGATCATCCGCACTCACGGATCTCGGGTGGCAGGAAGACGGGTGAACACCAGCGAGGGCCGCGCGGCTGGGAAAAGCCGCATTGTGGGCCAAGGCGCAAGAGGGGCCAACGGGAATTTCCGACCGGGAGACTATGCCGTTAGAATGGCTTATCCCAATCTTCCGCAACCTTCCTGGCATTTCACCCCCGCGACCACCTCCACGCCACGCCCAACGATCAGACCTACTCTCAGCATCGGTATCGTGCCCAGCCTTCGCCCCCTTGCCCTCCTCTGCCTCTTGCTGGCGGCCACCGCCGGCCGCGCCGTGGCATCCGACCCGCTGGAGACAGACCTCAACTGGGACTATTGCGGCCTGCGGCCAGCCCGGCTCGGCCCAGCCCCCCTGCCCCCGCCCCCGGGCAATCAGGAGCCCGTAGCCATCGAGGCCGACGATCTGGGCTATGACCGCCACACCGAGGTGCTGACCCTGGAGGGGCATATCGATCTGCGCCAGGGGAGTCGCCAGGTGCGAGCAGAGGCCATGAGCTATGCCGTCCCCACCGAGGAACTCACGGCGGCCGGGGATCTCTTTCTCTCCCAGCCGGGGGTGCGGGTCCTCGGCACCAGCGGCACCCTCAACCTCAAGACCAACCAGGGCCAGATCCAGGCCCCCCGTTACCGCTTCGCCGGGCCGCTCAATGCCCGGGGCACCGCGGCCCGGGCGGAACTCCAGACGGAGGGCAAGACCCACTACGAGGATGTCGTCTTCACCCCCTGCCCCCCGGGACGGCGCGACTGGGAGTTGGCGGCAGCCAAGCTCGACATCGATCAGAGTGAGGGGCAAGGCGTTGCCCGGGATGCCAAGCTGCGGGTCCTGGGGGTACCCGTGCTCTATACGCCTTACCTCTCCTTTCCCATCGACGACCGGCGCAAGAGCGGCTTTCTCATGCCGACCATCGGCAGTTCCAACCGCTCCGGTTTCCAGCTCAGCACCCCTTATTACTTCAATATCGCGCCCAACATGGATGCGACCCTGATACCGACGGTCATGAGCAAGCGCGGCGTCCTGATCGGCGGCGAGTTCCGCTACCTGGCGCCTGGCCAGTCCCTCAATGTCTTCGCCGAGGGTATCCCCAGCGACCAGGAATACGATAACGAGGCCCGGGGTGCCCTGCGCCTCCTCCACCGGGGCAACTATGGGGGAGATTGGTCCTCTTTCATCCGCTTCCAGGACGTGTCCGACAAGCAATATCTGGAGGACTTCGGCAACAGCCTGGAACTGACGAGCCTGCGCAACATCGAACGCCGCGCCGACCTCAATTATCAGGGTCAGGGCTGGAACGCCCGGCTGACGTTACAGCAATTCCGCAACGTCGACGTCAGTATGCCGCCGGAGTCCTATCCCTACGCCCGGCTGCCCCAGCTCGAGGTCAACCTGGACCCCTGGCGCCACGCCTCGGGGCTGCAGCTCAAGCTACCCAGCCAGTACAACTATTTCGATCACGACGCCAAGGTCCATGGCGGCCGTGCCACCATTCAGCCCAGCCTCTCCTGGCCTTTGCGACGCACCTATGGTCATCTGACCCCCAGCATCAACCTCTGGGGCGCCGCCTATGGCTTGCAGGACACCGCCCAGGGGCAGCCCGAGGACCCCAGCTACGTCATTCCCAGTTTCAATCTGGACGGCGAACTGGTCTTCGAGCGCGACACCGCCTGGTTCGGTCAGTCGGCCCTCCACACCCTGGAGCCGCGGCTTTCCTACCTTTACACCCCCTATCGGGATCAGTCCGACATCCCGGTCTTCGACACCACCGACCTAAGCTTCAGTTACGGCACCCTCTTCCTTCCCAATCGTTTCGCCGGCTACGACCGGGTGGGTGATGCCAACCTGCTCACCCTCGGTCTCAGCACCCGCCTCCTCCAGGCTAATACCGGCAAGGAGCTCCTGCGGGCCAGCCTAGGTAAACCGGTCTACTTCGAGACTCCCCGGGTCTGGCTCTCTCCCGATCCCGAGGCCCGCCAACAATCCGAGGCCCTGGTGGGCGAACTGGCCGCGGCCCTGCTACCGGACCTGACCGGCCGCACCACCCTGCGCTGGGACCCGAATCCGGAGGATGAGCAGGATGCCCTGGAAAAGCTGGTCGTCGAACTACGCTACCGCTCTCCGCAACGACACCTGCTGAACCTAGCCTATCGCTGGGATGTCGGCGAGACCGAGGCCACCCGTTACCGCGATCTGGACCTGGCGGCGAGCTGGCCCATCAATCCAGAGTTGCAGTTGGTCGGTCGCTGGTATTACTCCCTGTACAACGAGAAGGTGAACGAGGCCTTCGCCGGCATCTCCTACGGCAAATGCTGCTGGAAGCTACATCTGCTAGGCCGCCACATCAACAATCAGCCGGGCAGCGACGGCGAGACCAGCGTCATGGTCCAGCTCGAACTGGCCGGCCTGGCCAAACTCGGCGACAAGATCGGCGAACATCTGGAGCGTGGAATCTATGGGTACACCGAGGAATAGCGCGCAGTTTAGTCTGCCCTCCACCCGCCCCAACCCTCTCCCGCCCGGGAGGGGCGCTTCGCCTGGCCCATCTGGGGACCCGGTTTCTTCCTGGATCTCTCCCGGGCGAAGTGGCAGATGCGCGGGAGCCGCAGGGGGCAGGGATCCGGCGACTGAAGACCGTTCCGGGGGCTGGTGGCCGGATCGCCCGGCCGTTCGGAGGACCGCTGCTAGGAGCAGCAGTCAAACCAGGCTCCGGAACTGGCGCCCCGCCTCGCGGCTCGTCGGCCTGCTCCTGCTGATCCTAGGCATCGCACCCGGGGCCACCTGGGGGGCGACCCTCCAGGAACTGGACTCCATCGTCGCCGTCGTCAACAAGGACGTCATCGTGCGTAGCGAACTGGAGCGGGAAATCACCCTAGCCCTGCCCCAATTGCGCGAGCAGGGGGCCGACCTGCCCTCCCGCGCCGAACTGGAGCGCCAGGTCCTGGACCGGATGCTCGACAAGCGCCTGCAACTCCAGGAGGCAGCGCGGCTCGGGATCAAGGTCGAGGACGGTGCCCTGACCCAGGCCATGACCAGCATCGCCGAGCGCAACAACCTGACCCTGGAGGAACTCCAGACCGCCCTGGTAGCCAGCGGCATCCGCTTCGAAGACTTTCGCGAGGACACCCGCGCCCAGATGATTATGAGTCAGCTCCAGGCGCGGGAGGTGATCAAGAACATCCAGGTCACCGAACCCGAGGTGAAGCGCTTCCTTGCCCGGGAGGCGGATAGTCTTATCGAGCGCACCGATGTCCGTCTCTCCCACATCCTTATTGCCGTCCCCGAAACGGCCAGTCCCGAGGAGGTGGAACAGGCCCGACAGCGGGCCCAGGCCCTGGTGGCCAAACTGCGCGCCGGGGCGGACTTCGCCCAGGTGGCCCGCGCGGAGTCCCAGGGTCAGCAGACCCAGCAGGCCCAAGAGGGCGGTGATCTCGGCTGGTTCCCCCTCACCGACGTCCCCTCCCTGGCACAGGAGCCGGCCCGCACCCTTAACAAGGGTGAGATCAGCAACCCCCTGCGCAGCCCCAGCGGTTTCCACATCATCAAGATCACTGACCTCAAGGGCACGGGGCCCGCGGTCCTGACCCAGACCAAGGCCCGGCATATCCTCATCCGCACCAACGAGGTGGTCTCCGATGACGATGCCCGTATCCGTCTGGAGCAATTGCGGATGCGGCTCGCCGGAGGCGACGATTTCGCCAACCTGGCCCGTGCTAACTCCGATGACACCGGCTCGGCCCTTAAGGGCGGGGACTTGGGCTGGCTGAGTCCCGGGGACACCGTGCCGCAATTTGAGGCGGCGATGAACGAACTGGCTCCCAATCAGATCAGCCAGCCCTTTAAATCCAGCTTTGGCTGGCACATCGTTCAGGTCAACGAGCGCCGCACCCAGGACACCACCGAAGAGCTGATGGCCCTCAAGGCCAAGCAGAAGCTCAAGGAGCGCAAGGCCGACGAGGCGGTGAAGCAATGGCTGCACCGCCTGCGGGATGAGGCCTATCTCGAGGACCGTCTCGCCAAGGCTCTGGAGCAAGCGGAGTAATCCCTTGACGCCCGCCACCCTGCCCCGGTTGGCCCTGACCCCCGGCGAGCCGGCCGGTATCGGGCCCGACCTCTGCGTCCAGCTCGCTCAATGGGGTTTCCCCGCCCAACTGGTCGCCATCGCCGATCCCGATCTGCTGGGGGATCGGGCGCGTCGCCTGGGCCTCCCCCTCGACCTGATCCCCTACACCCCCAGCACCCCGCCCCTGGCCCAGCGGGCGGGCCGTCTGAGCATCCTGCCGCTGCCCTTGGCCCGACTTGGGCCACCGGGCCAGCTCGATCCCGCCAATGCCCCCTATGTCCTCGCCACCCTGGCACGGGCCTGCGACGGCTGCCTGGCGGAGGAGTTCGACGCCCTGGTCACGGGTCCGGTCCATAAGGGCATCATCAATGACGCCGGCATCCCCTTCAGCGGCCATACGGAATTTCTCGCCGCCCGTTGCGGGGCCGAGCCGGTGATGATGCTCGTCGCCCCTGGCCTGCGAGTGGCCCTCGCCACCACCCACCTCCCCCTGCGGGCGGTGGCGGATCAGATCACCCGCCCCACCTTAGGCCGGGTCATCCGCATCCTGGAGGCCGACCTGCGCCGCCGCTTCGGCATCCCTCGACCCCGGCTGCTGGTCTGTGGACTTAATCCCCATGCCGGGGAAGGCGGGCACCTGGGGCGGGAGGAGCGTGACATCATCGCCCCCCTGCTTGAAGAGCTGCGCGCGGCGGGCCTGGACCTGGTGGGGCCGGTACCGGCGGACAGCGCCTTCGTGCCGGAGCAGTTGGCCCGGGTCGATGCCGTCCTCGCCATGTATCACGATCAGGGTCTGCCAGTCCTCAAACACCTGGGGTTTGGCCAGGCGGTGAACGTCACCCTGGGCCTGCCCATCATCCGCGTCTCGGTGGATCATGGTACGGCCCTGGAACTGGCCGGTACCGGTCAGGCCGATGCGGGTAGTCTCCGGGCCGCCCTGGACCTGGCCCTACGGATGACCGACGCCCGGTCCAGGCCCCAGGGGTAAGCCCGAGGGCGCTCACTGGCATGAGGGGTGCGCCAGGCCCTGACAATAATGTCAGACCTTGCTGTGGCTTTGACGCTAACGGCCATGAGGCTGCTCGCTGTGACCCCGATGATGAAAGACCCTGTTGGTGAGTTGGAGATTTTCACGCCAACCATCATGAGGGCGCGCGCCAGCCTGCTGAAAATCAATTTTTTTCCACAACTTTCACGCTAACGGGCCATGCAGTCCCGCACCCGCAGCGCCAGATCCAGGGCCTCGAGGCCGACACGACCATCGACCAGGGGCCGGCGTCCCTCGCGCACGCAGGCGACAAAGGCCTCGATTTCCCGATCAAGGGGCTTGACCGGCTCCACCTGAATCCGCTCGCGCACGATCTCGGGACGGCTCGCCCCGGGGACGAGCCGGGGATAGGCGATGTCGATAGTCTGGGCGATGAAATCCAGGGACAGGTATTTGTGCTCCTGGAAGACGCGGATGTGGCGGATACGGCGGTCCGAGACCCGGCTCGCCACCGCGTTGGCGACGGCGCCATTGGCGAACTCCAGGCGGGCATTGGCGATATCCACCTGATCCGTCAGCACGGGCGTGCCCACGGCGGATACCGACCGCAGTTCGGAGCCCATCAGGGAGAGGATGATGTCCAGGTCGTGGATCATGAGATCCGAGACCACGTCGACGTCCGTCGCCCGTTCGACGAATTCCCCCAAGCGCTGGGTCTCAACGAAGCGCGGGCGGTCGATCTGCTCCGCCAGGGCCATGACGCCGGCGTTGAAACGTTCCAGATGACCGATCTGGAGAATGGCCCCCGCCTGGTCGGCCAGGGCGACGATCCGCTCGCCCTCCCGGCGCGTCGCGGCGATGGGTTTCTCCAGCAGCAGATGGATGCCACGGCCCAGCAGAAGCTCGGCCACGGCCAGGTGGGCCGTGGTGGGTACGACGACGGAGACGGCATCGACCTGGTCGATGATGGCCGCCAGATCGGTGAAGGCCGCGCAACCCGCCTCGCTGGCCACGGCGCTGGCTCGGGCGGGATCGGCATCGACCACCCCCACGAGCTTGACCTGGGGCAGGCGAGAATAGATGAGGGCATGAAAGCGGCCCAAATAGCCGACCCCAATAACGGCAACCCTTAGTCGTTCAACCATGACGTGATCCTCGCACGCGATCAAAAGCGGCCCTAGCCGCCGACGGACCGGTCATCTGGCCCTTGCCCGGCAAGCGGTGAGGCATCGCCACCATAATAGATCTGCACCTGGTAAAACAAGGTGACGGCCATGCCAATCGTCACGGTGATGATCAGCAGGAAGAAGGGGTCGCGCCGGGGGCGACGGGGTCGGAAACTCATGGGACCAGAAGACAGCAGGGTTGGGGGGACGGGGAGAGGGGCTTGCGTGTGGGCCATTATCCCCCATTTGCCGGTTATGTGCCGGGCGGGCATTAGCCGACGTGGTTGACGTGAGCCCCTCTGATCTGGTTCGCCCTTGCCCCCGACAGCCGTTGTATTTCCCCGCCAGGCCTCTTATGCTGCGTCCCCGATCGTCAGGTACCCGCCATGCCCCTCGCCGAAGATCCCCGCTACCGGATTGTGGTTCACGCCCAGGGCGTCTACATCCCCCAGCAATCCCACCCCGAAGCGGAGCGTTATGCCTTCGCCTACACCATTACCATCCAGAATACGGGTGACACCGCCGCGCGCCTCCTCGACCGGCACTGGATCATCACCGACGCCAACGGTCAGGTCCAGGAGGTGCGGGGTGAGGGTGTGGTGGGTGAGCAGCCCCACCTGCTCCCTGGCGAGCGTTTCCGCTACACCAGCGGGACCATCATCGCGACACCGGTGGGCAGCATGCAGGGCAGTTACGGTATGATCGCCGATGATGGCACCCGATTTACCGCCTCCATCGCGCCCTTTACTCTGGCTGTGCCCATGCGCCTGCACTGACCCAGCCACTCCTCCCATCGCCCTGCTCGATACCCTGCCGGACCTATGACCACTTACGCTATAGGTGATATTCAAGGTTGCTACGACCCCTTCCGCCGCCTGCTGGACAAGCTGGAATTCGACCCCGCCGGGGACGAGTTATGGTTGGTTGGCGACCTCGTCAATCGCGGCCCCGATTCCTTGGGGGTGCTGCGTTATGTCCACAGCCTCGGTGAAGCGGCGGTGGTCGTCCTGGGTAATCACGACCTTCACCTCCTAGCCCTGGGGGCGGGCAATGTCAAAACCGCCGCCATGAGCAGCCTCCATGACGTGCTGATGGCACCAGACCGGGACGAACTACTGCACTGGCTACGCCACCGCCCCCTCATGCACTATGACGCCAGCAAGGATTTCGCCATGGTCCACGCCGGCCTGGCGCCCCAATGGGATCTGTTACAGGCCCTGTCCTGTGCCCAAGAGGTGGAGAAGGTCCTGCAGGGCCCCGAGTACCGGGGCTTTCTGTATAGCATGTACGGCAATCAGCCCAGCAAGTGGTCGCCCACCCTCAAGGGCATGGACCGTCTGCGCTTCATCACCAACTGCATGACGCGCATGCGCTATTGTCTCCCCGACGGCACCCTGGGTCTCAAGGAAAAGGGTCCGGTGGGTACCCAATCTAAGCCCTACATCCCCTGGTTCGAGATCCCCTGGCGGGCCAGCAGCGATTTCCGGCTGGTCATAGGTCACTGGTCCACCCTGGGCTATATGGCCAAGGACAACGTCTGGGCCCTGGACACAGGTTGTCTCTGGGGCCGCTCTCTGACCGCCATCCCCATTCGCAAGAAGAAGGACATCGAGCCCATCAGCCTGGACTGCCCGACGGGCGCCCTACGGGATTGACGGAAACGGTCCCGGGGTCCACTCCGGGGGGCTGATCAGAGATTCTGACAAGGGTTTGCCGTCCGCGGCGGTCGCTACACTCATCGCCAACTGCCGCCACCCGACCAAGCCTGAGAAAGGTCAGATCATAGGGATTCCGTCAAACCCGTCATCGCCATCGGTCGCGATCTGATCAAACCTGATGACGGTCAGGTCGCAGGGATGCCGTCGACCCCGTCATCACCATCTACCACGGCCCGATCAAGCCTGAGGAAGGTCAGGTCAAAGGGATTGCCTTCGTCCCTGGCCCGCGTTTCCCGTCCCGTCTCGACCCATTCGCCTGGCTCCCAGGGGGGAAAGAAGGCATCACCATCCTCGATCCGGGTGGCGACCAGGGTCAGGTACAGCCGCCCCGCAGCCGGGAGAAAGGTGCGGTAGAGCATCTCGCCACCAATGACCAGGACCTCGGGTTCGTCCTGGACCAGGGCCAGCGCCGCGGCTGGGGAAGACGCTAGTTCACACCCCAGGGCGCGATACGCCGGATTGGCGGTGATGACGATATGCCGGCGCCGGGGCAGCAGCCCCGGCAGGGACTCCCAGGTGCGGCGGCCCATCAGGATCGGCTTGTCCAGGGTCAGGCGCTTGAAATGCGCCAGATCGGCGGGGAGATGCCAAGGCAAGCGATTGGCCCGACCGATGACCCGATTCTCCGCAAGGGCGGCAATCAGCGCGATCAGCGGCACCTGCTCGCTCATGCCGCGCTGGCGGCGGACGTAGGCAATTCACCAATGGGCGAGGACGCGTTCGGCAGGGCGACCTGACCCGTACCGACGCCCGCCGCCTTGCGGTTGACCTCCGTGGCGGACCAGAGGCGCTCCAGGGCGTAAAAGTCCCGCACCTTCGGCAGCATGACATGCACGACGATAATGTTGAGGTCAACCAGGGCCCACTCGCCCTCGCTCAGACCTTCGGACCCCAGGGGGGGCTCACCCCCCTCCTTGGCCCGGAAGGCCACGGTTTCGGCAATGGCCTTGACATGGCGCTCGGAGGTACCGGAGGCGATGATCATCAGATCGGTGATGGCGGTCTTGCCGCGCACATCCAGGACCTGCACATCCTTGGCCTTCATGTCGTCCAAGGCCTCCAGAACCAGTTGCTTGAGTTGTTCTAGCTCCAACTGAAACTCCGTTAACTATCTTCAGGTTGAGTTGGTACCCAGGTCAGGGCCGCTGGCGGTTTCTCCGGGCGAGGCGGCACAAGAAAGCAGCGGAACGGTCATGAGAGATCCCTCCGCACCCCAGGCTGATGAAAAATAGCCTATTTCCCCGGCGGGCTGTCTTCCCTGCTCTCGCCGGATCCGTCCATGAACGATCCATTGTCGGTTCTGACAGGCATGAACCCCGCCCCGGAGTATGCACGCCATGGCTGGGCCAGATCGTCCGCCAGGCCAGGCATTGTAGCCTGATTATGAAAAGATTGAGGTTCGCCCGTCAGCCCAGAACGCAGCCCCGACGGGAGCGGTCATAATCAAAACCGTCATGGTTGGTGGCTAACATGGGCAGCCGAGTCCCGGGGAGAAGAAGAGATGACCGACATCGATCTTGCTGATTTCGACATCCATGAGCTCAAGGACATTTTTGACGATGTCTTTTTTCTGCCCGACATTCACATCGACGAACTGGCCGACATGATGGAAATCGTCGACAACCTCATCCAGGTCTCGACGTCCTGCCCCTGGTGCTAGGGATCCGCCCGGCGATAAAGCCCCTCCGCCTGGATGAAGTCCAACACCGTATCGGGCAGCAAATAGCGCGGACTCAGTCCCCGGGCCACCAGACCACGAATGCGGGTCGCCGAAATCGCCAGTTGCGTTACCTCCTGAAACCAGACCCGGCCCGCGGGGGAGGCGGTCAGATCGCCGACCTGGAAACAGCGGCGCGGCTGAAGCCAAGCTTGCAGGTGGGAACTCAGTTCCAGACCGGATGCCACTAAGGGGGCCTGGTCACCTGCCGTAAACAACGGGTCACCACCCGCGGAGGCCTGGTTACCCGCCACGGGGGCCTGGTTACCCGCCGCGGAGACCTGGTCATCACCCGCGAGAGCCTGACCACCGGCATCAGACGCCTTGTCACCCTCCATGGGTGCCAGGCCGGGCGCGGGACCGCCCTCACCCGTCCACCCCGGCCGCCGCATGACGATCAGATGGGCCAGGGCCAGGATGTCATCCGGCCGGTGCCAGGAGAGAAACCCGCGGAAGGCATCGGCCCCCACCAGCAGGCCCAGGCCCACGGCCGGGCCTAACTCCCCGCGCAGGTCCACCAGGGTATCGTGGGTATAGGATTCACCGCCGCGCCGCAGTTCGCGGTCATCGACGCGCAGCCCCTCCGCCCCCTGGACCGCCAGGCGCAGCATCGCCAGGCGCTGTTCCGGGCTGGCCTGGGGCTGGGAGCGATGGACGGCCTGGCGCAGGGGGATCAGCCGCAGTTCCTCCAGCCCCAGCGCCTGGCGGACCTCCAGGGCCGGGCGCAGATGGCCGAAATGGACCGGGTCGAAGGTCCCGCCCAGGACACCGATCATGCCGGCCCGACCTTGATCAGGGGTATCGCTCCCCTCACGATGGAGCAATGCACCGGGGGGCATGTGTCCCTGGGCGGATCCATTCGACCAGGGACGCAACCGGAGACCGACCGCCCCGCTCCCTGCCAGTACCCGCCCCCGCTATTTCAGTCCGGGCGGCTGGTTGCGGGGGCTTCAGGCGCGCACCTCGCCGTTGCCAAGGACGATAAACTTCACCGAGGTCAGGCCCTCCAGACCCACCGGCCCCCGGGCGTGGAACTTGTCCGTGCTGATGCCGATTTCGGCGCCCAGACCATACTCGAAGCCGTCGGCGAACCGGGTGGAGGCATTGACCATCACCGAACTGCTGTCCACCTCCCGCAGGAAACGGCGGGCGCGGCTGTAGTCCTCGGTAACGATACTGTCGGTATGCTGGGAACCATGGCGGGCGATGTGCGCCATGGCCTCCTCCAGCCCGGCGACGACCCGGATGGCGAGGATCGGGGCCAGGTATTCCGTATCCCAATCCTCAGGGGTGGCGGGGATGGCCGCCGGGACCTGTTGGCAGGTGGCGGGGCAGCCCCGCAGCTCCACGCCCTTGTCCCGCAGGGGCGCGGCCAGCAACGGCAGGGCCTCGGCGGCGATGCCTTCCGCCACCAGCAGGGTCTCCAGGGTGTTACAGGTGCCATAGCGCTGGGTCTTGGCGTTCATGACGATGGGCAGGGCCTTGGCGAGGTCGGCCCGGTCGTCGATGTAGACGTGGCAGATGCCATCCAGGTGCTTGATGACCGGCACCCGCGCCTCACGGCTGATTCGTTCAATGAGGCCCTTGCCACCGCGGGGGATGATGACATCCACGTACTGGGGCATGGTGATCAGGGCGCCGACGGCGGCGCGGTCCCGGGTGGCGATGACCTGCACCCCGTCCGCGGGCAGGCCAGCACTCTCCAGGCCGCGCTGCAGGCAGGCGGCGATGGCCTGGTTGGAGTGGAAGGCCTCGGAACCACCGCGCAGCACGGTGGCGTTGCCGGACTTGAGGCACAGGGCGGCGGCGTCAGCGGTGACGTTAGGGCGGGACTCATAGATGATGCCGACCACCCCCAGCGGCACCCGCATCCGTCCCACCTGGATACCAGAGGGCCGATAATTGAGGTCGAAGATGGCCCCCACCGGGTCCGCCAGGGCGGCGACCTCCCGCAGGCCGGCGATCATGGCGTCGGTGCGCCCCGGGGTCAGTTCCAGGCGGTCGAGCAGGGCCGCGTCCAGGCCCTGGGCGGCCCCGGCCTCCAGATCCAGGCGGTTGGCGGCCAGGAGATCGGCCCGGCGCGCGTCCAGGTCGGCGGCGATGGCCAGCAGAGCCCGGTTCTTGGCGGCAGTCTCGGCCCGGGCCAGCAACCGCGACGCGGCCCGCGCCCGCTCGCCGACGGTTTGCATATAGGCGGCGACATCGCTGATCGGGGTCTCGGTCATGGCAGGAATTCCTGAAAACTGCGGGCCGCCGCGGCACTGCGGCCGAGGCGGCGGCAAAGGGCAAGGGATTGGACTGGGATTTTATAACAGACGGGCTTGTGTTTTTCGCGCGGAGGTAAGACTGGGTGGTGCCTGGCGGGGTATCGACCGGGGGCGCGGGCAGAGGTCGCTAAACCTCGCCGGAGATGTTAGCGGCCCCTGCCAAGGCACCGCCTGGCCCAGAAAGGCCAAACGCTGCGCGATGTCGATACCGGGTTAACCAGCGCCTTAGGATGACGGGGACGGCGCCGGGGGCGGGGGTGGTCCGCCCGCCAGGGTATCGCCGATGGCGGCCAGGGTCAGCCAGGGATCACCCGGCGTCAGGCCCTTGATCTGCCGATCGGCGAGGGCGCAGTGGCCCAGCAGGAGCGGCAGGGTGGGGGCCGGCAGACGGCGCAGAAGGGCCTTCAAGGGTCCTTGACGGTTCTGCCAGACCCGCTCAGCGCTGAGGAAGGTATCCAGGGCGCGGGTTCCGCCGCGGGCGGCGAAGGCGGCACGGGTGAGGAGCCGGACCTCCCGGGACAGGACCCAGAGCACCAGGGGCTCGGCGGTCCCCTCCGCCGCCAGACCCTGGATGATGCGGTGCATGCGGACCCGATCCCCGGCCAGGGCGGCGTCGGGGACATCGAAAAGGTCGAAGCGGGCGCTGTCGGCGATGGCTCGACCCAGCTGTTCGGCGGACAGAGGGCCCTGACCTTGGAGAAGGGCCAGCTTGTCCACCTCTTGGGCGGCGGCCAGCAGATTACCCTCCACCCGCTCCGCCAGCATGGCGGCCACCTCGGGTGCCGGGACCAGGCCCCGCACGCGCAGGCGCTGACCGATCCACTCCACCAACCGCTGGCCCGTCAGGGCCTGGACCTGGAGCAGGACCCCGGTCTGCTCGACGGTCTGGACCCATTTGGCCTTGAGTTCCTGATAGTCCAGGTTCGGGGCCAGGATCAGCAGGCGATGCTCCGAGCGGGGCCGGGCGCAATAGGCCCGCACCGCCTCCCCGCCATCGCGGCCGATCTTGCCGGAGGCCAGGCGCAGTTCGATGAGCTTCTGGCTGGCAAAGAGGGACAGGGACTGGGCGGCGACGGCAAGTTGGCCCCAGTCAAAATTCCCCTCCGCCTCCAGGACCTCACGCTCCGTATAGCCCCGCGCGCGGGCCGCCTGACGCACCAGGGTCGCGGCCTCGCCGAGCTGGAAGGGCTCGTCGCCACAGATCATGACCACAGGCGACAACCCCGCTTTGAGGTTGGCGGCCAACTGGGGGAAGGGGATGCGCACGGACTAGGGGCGCGAGGTCTTGCCGCTAGCCGGATCAGCCGGTTGGTTGGCTTTGCCGCCCCGGGGCAAGGCGGCGCGCAACATGGCCAGGATCTGCTGGGTGGCGTCCCGGGCCATGTCGGTATAGATAATTTCCGCCTCCAACTGCTTACCCAACACCTCGACGTCCGCGTCCTCGAAAGAGCGCGACAACTCCAGACGTTGCGGCGCGACCAATTCCTTGCCGCCGGCCTCGCGGGCGTCGAAGCGAACATCGAGGAAGATCTCCGTAGCGATGATCTTGCCGTTACGGTCCAGGGCCCCGACCCGCGAGCGCCGGGACTCGCTCAGGATGCGGACGATGGCGCGGGCCTCCCAGGCGGAGGGGGCCTGGGGGATGGCGGAGAGCTGGAACTGGTCCCGGAGCTGGTTGCCCACTAGGGAGCCGCCACCAGCCTCGACATAGACCGGGAGCAGGGTGGGCGGGATATCCACGGCCCCGCGCAGGTGAAAACCGCAGGCGCTGAGGAGGATCAGGCTCAGGGACAGCACCAGCAGCCGTGACAATCGTGGAGGCCGTGGCAGTCGTGACAGCCATGGCAGCCATGGCAATCGTAGCGACAGTGGCAATAGCGGCAGGGACAGCCTCAACGGCAGCAGCAGGATCGACCCTAGTGTCCTCATGTCACCACCAGATTGACCAGCTTGCCGGGCACCAGAATGACCTTGCGCACCTGCCCGTCCCCGATGAAGCGCCGCACATTCTCATTGTCGATGGCCGCCTGCTCGATGGCGGACCCCTCGGCAGCCACTGGCACCCGGATCTGGCCACGGACCTTGCCATTGACCTGGACCACGTATTCGACGCTATCTCGTTGCAGGGCCGCCTCATCCACCTGGGGCCAGGCAGCGCTGAGGATATCCTCGCCAAAGGCCAACTCCCGCCAGAGGTGATGGGTGACATGGGGGGCGATGGGGGCCAGCAACCGCAGGACGATACCCAGACCCTCCCGCCGGACCGCGGCGCCCTCCCGGTCCCGGTCCAGTTTATGCAGGGTATTGACCATGGTCATGCAGGCCGAGACCACGGTGTTGAACTGGTGGCGCTCGTAGTCGTAGAGGGCCTTGCGCAGGGCGGCGTGGATTTCGTAGCGCGCCGCGCCCGGCTCCAGGCTGACCGTCGCATCCCGGCCCTCCCGTTGCTCGTCCCGGGTCAGGGCCCAGAGGCGCTTGAGGAAGCGGGAGGCCCCCTCGACCCCTTCGTCGTTCCATTCCAGGGACTGATCCGGCGGCGAGGTGAACATGGTGTAAAGGCGCACCGTGTCGGCGCCATAGCGATCCGTCAGGGTCTGGGGATCGACGCCGTTGTTCTTCGACTTGGACATCTTCTCGATGCCGCCGAAGGTCACCGGCTGACCATCGGCCTTGAGCCGGCCCCGCAGCAGGCGGCCGCGGTCATCGCGCTCCACCTCGATATCGGCGGGGTTGAACCAGTGCTTGCGGCCCTGGTCGTCTTCCCGGTACCAGGTCTCGGCCACCACCATGCCCTGGGTGAGGAGGTTAGCGAAGGGCTCGTCGCAGGCCACCAGGCCCTCGTCGCGCATCAGCTTGTGGAAAAAACGGGCATAGAGCAGGTGCAGGACAGCGTGCTCGATGCCACCGACATATTGGTCCACTGGTAGCCAGTAGCGGGCGCGCTCATCGAGCATGGCCGTGTCGCAATCCGGCGAACAGTAGCGGGCGAAGTACCAGGAGGACTCGAAGAAGGTATCAAAGGTATCCGTCTCCCGGGTCTCGCCGTTGGGCAATGCCGAGAAGGCCGGCATCTTTTTGAGGGGCGAGCCGGAGCCGTCCACCACTACATCCTCTGGCAGGCGCACCGGCAGTTCGGTGGCGGCCCGCACCTGACCATCGGCGCCATGGATCACCGGCAGGGGGCAACCCCAGTAGCGCTGGCGGGAGACACCCCAGTCACGCAGCCGAAAATTGACCTGACGCCCCCCCCTGCCATGGGCCTCCAGCCAATCGGCGATGGCATCGACGGCCTGGGCGAAATCAAGGCCATCAAAGGGGCCTGAGTGGGCCAGGACGCCCTTCTCGACATAGGCCCCGGCCTCGATGCCACAGGGCGAACCGTCGGCGCTGAAGATCACCTGCCGCTTGGAGATGCCGTACTTGTCGGCAAACTCCCAATCGCGCTGATCATGGGCCGGGACGGCCATGACCGCGCCGGTACCGTAACCCATGAGGACGAAATTGGCGGCGAAGATGGGCACCGGCGCACCGGTGATGGGGTGCAGGGCGTTGAGGCCGAGGGGGTGACCCTTCTTTTCCATGGTCTCGATTTCGGCCTCGGAGACCCCGCCCTGCCGACACTCCTCGATGAAGGCGGCGAGGGCCGGATCGGTCGCGGCGGCACGGTGCGCCAGGGGGTGCTCGGCGGCCACCGCCACATAGGTGACGCCCATGACCGTATCCGGACGGGTGGTGTAGATACCCAGCCGCTCGTCGCTGGCGCCGTGCCTGGTGGCCGAGCCTTGGATGCCGAAGTCCATGTGAACGCCCTCAGAACGGCCGATCCAGTTACGCTGCATGGCCCGCACCTGCTCCGGCCAGCCCTCCAGACCCTCCAGGGCATCCAGCAATTCCTGGGCATAGGCGGTGATGCGCACGAACCACTGCTCGATCTCGCGCTTTTCCACCGGGGCACCGGAACGCCAGCCCTTGCCGTCGATGACCTGCTCATTGGCCAGCACGGTCTGGTCCACCGGGTCCCAGTTGACCATCGACTTGGCGCGGTAGGCCAGGCCCTTCTCCATCAGGCGGCCGAAGAGCCATTGCTCCCAGCGGTAGTAGTCCGGATCGCAGGTAGCCAGTTCTCGGTCCCAGTCGTAGCCGAACCCCAGCCGATTGAGCTGGCCCTTCATGTAAGCAATGTTGGACCGGGTCCACTGGGAGGGCGGGATGCCGTGCTGGATGGCGGCGTTCTCCGCCGGCAGGCCGAAGGCGTCCCAGCCCATGGGCTGGAGGACGTTCTTGCCGCGCATACGCTGATAGCGGGCGATGACGTCACCGATGGTGTAGTTGCGCACATGGCCCATGTGCAGCTTCCCCGAGGGATAGGGGAACATGGACAGGCAATAGAACTTCTCCCGGCTGGGGTCTTCCA
Organism: Gammaproteobacteria bacterium; assembly: GCA_009928645.1. Taxonomy (GTDB): domain Bacteria; phylum Pseudomonadota; class Gammaproteobacteria; order Chromatiales; family Chromatiaceae; genus M0108. The sequence goes on from SACH01000003.1 coordinate 57,035, forward strand.
CCGCCTTGAAGGACCGGGCCTCTTCCCAGTAAGCCTGGGCCGCCGCCTCGATGGCGCGCGGATCGTAATCGTGTGGCATGAAGGGACTGCTGTGGCTAAAGGATGCTGGAATGGCTGTCATGGACCGGGTGGGCACCTGGCATAAGGTGGGAGCGCCGGCAAAGGGATGTGGCGGCATCGGCCGATGGCAAAGTATAGCGGTGGGGGGCGCGGGTAAGCGAATCGGGCGCCGCCCATCGCCCGGTCAGACGCGACCCTGGTATCCTTATCAAGGTCGATACCGCCCCTTCATACCCAAGGCAAATCCACCCGCGGCTTGTCCCTGGTCGGGTGAGATCCGGCGTGGGACGCCGCGAAGACGTCCCGGTAGGCTTGACGACCGCCTCTCGGCGGTCGACACCCCTACCTGGCGGCCTCTGACCATCCCTGAAGGCAGCCGGAAATCGAAGTGGCTCAGGGATCAGACAGCACCCGAACACGATGCGTGACAGGATCTTTCTTCTCAGCCACATGCGGGCCTATACCAGCCTGCTGGGCCATCTTCTCGGGTCCCATCCCGAAATCGACGGCTACTATGAAATGCACCGGGGTTACCGCTCCCCCGAGGACCTGGCCCTGCAGGCGGCCGCCTATCAGCGGGAAGAGGGGCTGAAAGCCGGTGGTCGCTACCTCTTCGACAAACTCCTGCACAATGACTACCCCTTGCTTTTGGACCGGATTGACCAGGAGGGAGTCCTGGTGCTCATCGCCCTGCGGGAGCCGGACCGGGCCCTCCCCAGTATCGTCCACCTCTTCCGCGGCCGGTCACCCGCGGATCCCTATGGTGATCCGGAAGGGGCCTGCCGTTACTACGTGGAACGACTGGGGTGGCTGGCAGCCTTTGCCCAGACCTGGCCGGGGCGCTACCACTATTTCGACGCCGAATGCCTGGTGGAACGACCCCAACCCTTGCTGGCCACCCTCACCCGCTGGCTGGCCCTGGACTCGCCGCTGCGCGCGGAATATCGGCGCTTTTCCCGCACGGGCAGGGCCCGGACGGGCGACTCCTCCGCCGCCATCGCCAGCGGCGCCATTCTTCGGCGGGAACGGCGGTACGGGGATATCGCCTTGGCCCCGGCACTCCAGACCCAGGCCCGGGAGGCCTATCGGGCTTGCCGTCAGACCCTGATCGCCCAGGCCCGGGCAATGGAACTGCGGGATTTGACAAGCTGAGTTCAGGTGCCACGCCACCTCTCGATCGCCGCAGCCAGTCGGTGTCCGGTAAAATCCGGAAGGCCCGGAAGGCCCGGATGGTGTCTGGCGGAGGTGAGGATGGCGAGGATGCAGTAGCCAAGCCTACCTGGAGGTTTGACGGCCGCATCCCCCCTCGGTCAGCCCTCCGGGCGTTGCGGTGTCACTTGCCCATAACCCATCCCAGGCGGCCCGTTCCCGACGGTAATTACCCAGGGCGGCGATGATCTGGCCCCGCCGCCAGGCCCGATGGAAAGGATCGCGGCTTCGTTGCCAGGCGACGGATTCTTCGCCGAAATTACGTTCGACATTGCCAAGGAAGCCCTTTAGATCCGCCATGGCCGGGCTCGCTGACCACCAGGGCGGGGCTGAGGCGAACCAGGCTTCCAGCGCTCGTCGGCGCGCGTCGATGGCCGCCAGATTGGTGCCGTAGAGGGCCAACAGCCGTGACTCGGTCCGCTCCACCACCTCGCTGAGGGCTACGGCATCGGTCAGTTCCTCCAGGGTGCGCGCCTTGAGCCAGTCGACGACGCTAAAAAGCATGAGGTCGCCAAAGAACTGGCGCTCGAACTCATCGCCGATATCTACGACTGACCGGCCCGCCAGCTCCACGCCTGGCCGGAAGTCGTCCGCGGTGCCTCGCGGGATGGTGCGCTGATGGAGCATGGGCAGGTTGACCGACGCGAACCGCTGGCCAATCTCCGCCTGGATGAGGCGTCCCGCCGTCGGCCCCGACATGCGGAGCCGGAGCTGGCCGAAGGGAATGATGTACCTCAGACCGGCGCGGTTGACGATATAGTTGCCCGGGTAGAGGGTCCGGGCAGGTTCCAGCGCCATGAAGGACCCGCCATAGCGGAACAGGCTCCGGCGCGTCAGGTGCTCACCGCGAAAGAAGGCAGGGAGCCGGTCGGCAAGGGCGGTGAGACAGTCGGCGTTGGTATGATCCCCGGGCAGAGAGCAGGAATAGGCGCAAGGGCCACCCCGGGCCTCGTAGCCGAAGAGGGCCGCCAGGTCGTGATAGGCGGCTTCCCCCGCCAGGACGCCCTCGGCCCCATGAAATCCGCAAGCAGCGTCGGGATCGGAGGCCGCCATCTCCCACAGGAACGCCGCCAGGTCGCCCATCAGGTTGGCGCCCATGACCGCGGGCGAGACCGGGGGATCACCCACGAGTTTCCCCGTCAGCACGTCTACCCGGCCGGTCTGGAAGATCCGGTTGATGTAATAGAAGTAGTTCAGCCCCGGAACGATCGCTTCCCCGGCCATGGCGGCGCGGTTGACCAGAAAACGCTGATCGCTGTCCATCAGGTAGAAAAGGGTCTCCTCCCCTGGCCGGGCCAGCTCCACCATTTTCAGATAGCTGAGATTGCGCGTGGCGGCCTGCCCTTTGTGATGGAAGGCTTCGGCGGGCTGATCCGTCAGCAGACCGGCCAACTCGCGGCGCTGGTCCGCCGGGATCGCCATTAACCTTGCATGCTGGGCTTCAAGCCCGAAATGATGCGCATCAAGCCCCCGCTGACGGAAGTCAGCCACCAGGGCCCGATGCCGATCGCTATTGGCCAAGTCACGGCTATCCTCCGCCACGACGACGCTGACCCGCTTGAATATCCCGTCCGGTCCCCTGCCGCCATACTCGTAGCACAGGCAGAGCTGGAGGATGCTCTCCAGACAGAGCCGCAGATGATCAGGACGATCCGCGATGGGGATACCGATGATAAAACGCGCCTGGACCACCCCACCATCAGCGTCGATCAAGGCCTGCTGCTCGCGGAACAGGGCCTGGTAAATCTCCAGCCAGCGGGAGAAGTCCTCGTCACCGGCCATCCACATCAGGGGCTCGATACGAGGATAAAGGTCATCGTAACAACGGCTCAGGTCCCCGGTCCCAAGGTGACGCAGGTCCGCGGCAGCTACCTCCAGGAGTTGAGGCCTTTCCGTGGCCAGCCGGAGCAGACGGGGAATGGGGGGGGATGCCATGGCTGTCGCCCGAATTACCGGAATGGGGTCTCGCCACTGCCCTGATAGTGGAGGGCACGACAAGTGCCTTTCGCCCTGACGATCATGAGGGATCTTGCCGCACCCCGACCGATGACCGTGGCGGGCACCTTCAGGCCAACTGTCATGGGGGAGCACGCCACCCCCCTGAAAATGAGAGACCTTGTCGTGACTATCACGCTCACTGGCATGAAGAAGTACGCCACCCCACTGACAATAAATGTCTTTGTCGTAACACTCACGCTAACTCTCATGAGGCGGCTCGCCACACCCCTGATAATCAAAGACATTCACGTGACTTTCACGCTTAACGATGGGTGACGTAGTTGGGATAGGCATCCCGGTCGAGGATGAATTCGATGAGGTTGATCCCGGACCTCAGGTCGATGCGCCGAAACAGGGTCTCGCCATCCGCCTCGTCTGCGATCCGAAAATGCTGGATACCAAAGGCGGCGGCCAGGAGGGCAAAGTCGGGGTTGACAAAGTCGCAATCGAGAAAACGCCCCTCAAACTGTTGATACTGGTTCTTACGGATCAGGCCCAGGGTCTGGTTGTTGAACAGCAGGATGTTGAGGGGAATCTGGTAATTGACCGCGGTCATGATCTCCATGCAGCACATCTGGAAACCGCCGTCCCCCAGGATGGCGATGACCGGCTTGCCGGTCTTGAGTCTGGCGCCGATGGCCGCGGGAATGGCATGGCCGAGGGAGGATGCCCCCGTGTTGGGGATGTACAGGTCCTGAGGCCGGGTCCTGAACCAGTTCTGAGCGAAGAGGATATTGTCGTCGATCAGGATCATGCCCTCCTCGTGCTGCCCTTCCAGCAGGCCGAAGAAGGCCTTGACCCGATCGAAGCGCGCATCGAAGACGCACTCACCCCGTGCCTTCGCCTCCACATCACAGCGCGCCTTGAAGGCGGCCAGGTCCGGCGCATCCTTGGGCGGCAGTGACCGGCAGGCGACAGCCAGGGCGGGCAGAAAGCATCCTAGATCGGCCTGGATGGCCAGGTCCGCCCGATAGACCTTTTCCAATTGGGAAGAGTTGCGATCCACCTGGATGATAGTCTTGCCTTCCAGCAGGCCCTGGTGCCACATGTAGCTAGTGCGCTCGTTGTAGCCCGCCCCCAGCATCAGGACGAGATCCGCCTCCCGCTCCAGGTAATGCCGGGCATAACCCAGGGAGGTGACGCCGGTTGACCCCAGGGCGAGGGACGAGCGTTCGTCAAGGGCACCCTTGCCCTTCAGACTGGTGGCCACCGGGATCTTCAGCCGGTCGCTCAACGCTTGCAACGCCTCCCGCGCCTCCCGGGATTGGGTGCAGCCATAACCCGCGAGCACCAGGGGCCGCCGGGCCCGCTCCAGCAAGGTCGCGCAGGCCACCACCGTCGCGGGGGCCGTCTCGGGTCGGTGCAGGCGCCGGACATCCGGTAGGGCGTCGAGGATCTCGGCGTCGACCATCTCGCGCTGGAGGTTGACGGGGATGCTGAGGACCACGGGACCCACCTCGTCCAGCAGCAGGTGTCTCACCGCCTGATTGAGCACGGTCGCCAGGTAATCGGTACGCTCGATAAGCTTGTGATAGCGGGTGATGCCGGAAAAGAGCGCCGTCTGATTGATGCTCCCCCCCTCTCCCGAACTCTCCTGGAGTCCACCACGCCCGAAGATCGGGGTGGGCGCCTCGGCGGTGATGGCGATGACGGGCAGACGGTCCGCGTAGGCATGGGCGATGCCGGTGGCCAGGTTGCTAGCCCCCGGCCCCGCCGTAGTGATACAGGCCCCTACCCCGCCGCTGACCCGCGCTAGCCCAGCCGCCATGAAGGCGGCGCCCTGTTCGTGCTTGACCAGGATGCTCCGCACCCGGGAATCATGAAGGGCATCGTAGACCGGGAGAATATGGGCGCCCGGCATGCCAAAGAGGGTATCCACCCCCAGGTACTCCAGGAAGCGCACCACGAGTTGGCCGACGGTAATCCGCATCGTCCCTCCCTGGGGGGGACCCCTTGTATGCCTAGCACTCATGGAGAAGATCGAGCCCTCAAACCCCAGGATTTACCTGACACCCTTCCGTCCTCAGGTTCGCCGAGGATGGGCGGGTGGCGTCTGGCGGGGACGCCAACTGCGGGGATGCGATTGGCAAGCCTAGAGGGAGGTAGTTACAAGGTTCCCAGCCAGACACCACCCGTCCCGGGCTTAACCGCACATGGACAGGCGGCGAAAAAACCATCCCCACGGCAGCTAGAGTGGCGAGTCGCGGTATCTTAGGCCACCGTCCGGCGCCGTTGGACGGCCGCGGCCAGTTCCTCAAGCAGGGGCTCAGTATCGTCCCAGCCGATGCAGGCATCGGTGATGCTTTGGCCGTAGGTCAACTCGGTATCGGGTCGCCAGTCCTGGCGGCCGGCGACCAGATGGCTCTCGATCATGGCGCCGATAATGCGCCGGTCCCCCCGGGCGACCTGGCCGGCGACGTCCCGGCCCACGTCGACCTGCTTCTGCGGCTTCTTGCGGCTGTTAGCGTGACTGAAGTCGATCATCATCCGCGGGCGCAGGCGCGCGTCTTCCATCTCCTCTGCCGCCATGTTAACGCTCTCGGTGTCGTAGTTAGGTCGGTTACCACCACGCAGAATGACATGGGTATCCGGGTTGCCGGCAGTGGCGAAGATGGCCGAGCGCCCCTCCTTGGTCACCGACAGAAAATGGTGCGGGTGAGCGGCGGCGTGCATGGCGTCCAGGGCAATGCGCAAACTGCCACTGGTGGCGTTCTTGAAGCCTACTGGACAGGACAGGCCGGAGGACAACTCCCGATGCCCCTGGCTCTCAGTGGTGCGGGCGCCGATGGCCCCCCAACTGATGAGATCGGCAATGTACTGAGGGCTGATGAGATCGAGGAACTCGGTCCCCGCCGGCACCCCCAGGCCGTTGATATCCACCAGCAGGGAGCGGGCCAGCTTGAGGCCCTCGTTGATCTCGAAGCTGCCGTCCAGGTAGGGGTCGTTGATCAGCCCCTTCCAGCCCACGGTGGTCCGTGGCTTCTCGAAGTAGACGCGCATGACGACCAACAGGTCCTTGGCTAGGCGGTCGCGCACCGGGCGCAGGCGCTCGGCATAATCCCGCGCGGCGGCGACGTCGTGGACCGAACAGGGGCCAACAACCACGAGCAGGCGGTCATCTTCGTCGTGGAGGATGTCGCGGATCGACCGTCGGGCATGATGAACGGTGGCGGAGATGGCATCCGTCAGCGGATAGAGGCGAATCAGGTCCTCCGGCGCGATCAGTTGCTTCATGGCGCAGATGCGCAAGTCATCGGTCGCGTAACGCATGGGTCTCTCGTCAACGGCAAGATCAGGTTCCGAAAGGGGTTCACGGCCCCCGGCGCGGGCATATGCCCTTGGAGCCGGCGGCAAGTCACGCATTTTATACGCATCTCCATGCCATTTGCCGTTTTCCCGGAGCGGCGAACCTCCGCCGCGGGAAGCCGCCGTTCCTGCACGGGATCCGGCCTACCAGAACAAGTGGGCGCAAGAAGCGGCCCGCGCTGGAGTCGCCGTCACTATTCCGCCCACCCCAACCCCAGTCGCAACATCCATTGCAACTTGCCCTGGCACACCCAGGCATCGTCGCTATTCCACTCACCGCACCGTCAATTTTGTTGCCAAGGGGATTAGAATGCCCGTGTTGAAACGCTGATCAATCCCGCCCTCAGACCCATACCATGCGCCGCGATCGTAAAAATCCTCACGCCTCCGGCAAGACAGCGACGACCAAGGTCACACCCAGTGCCCATCAGGCCCAGGCGTCCCTGGCGGCGGAGCGCTACCGGGATGCGATCGAGCAGTTCAAGACCCTGTCCCGCACCGACCCCCCCGAGATCTGGCGGGAGGGACTGGCCGCCGCTTACCGCGGTCGTGCCCTGGAACTGGAGGCCAAAGGCATGGCCAAGGAGGCCCTGACCATCTGGGACAACCGCCGGCAGGCCTGCCCGGGGCTAGGGCCCGATCCGCGCCACCTAGCCTTGCTGTTGCGCCTAGGCCAGTCCGAAGCCGCCCTGACGGGCTACCGTTCACTGCTGGCGGACGGGGAATCCCCGGCCTTGGCGGAGGTTCGGGGCCATTTCGCCGCCCATTTTCTGACCGAGGAACTGCCGCCCGGTTTCGCCTCGGACCCGGCCTTTGCCGCAGACCCTTTGCTTCGCGACGCCAACACCGCCCGCGCCGCCCTGGCCGCCTGGTGCGCGGGTGATGATGACACGGCGGCAGGCCAGCTCAAGGCCATTCCCTTCCGTTCGCCCTACCGGGACCTGACCACCCTCCTCAAGGTCCTGCTCACCTGGGAGACGGACCCGATCGCCAGCGAAAAGCTGCTGGCGCGGGTCACCGCCGACTCACCCTTCGCCCCCCTGGCCGCCGCCCTTCGCCTCGGGCTGCTGCCGGACGAGGAGCTGTTGCCGGCCCTAAGCAAGGCCAGCCAACCGTCACGGGATTTCGTCATGAGCCTGCGGGGCTGGCCCGAGCGTCGCCGCCAACTGTGGCGGGAGACGCAGCGTCTCGGTGACCCGCCCGACCCCGGCCAGATGGTCGTCCTGTTGCGCCGCTATCGCCAATGCTTTAGCGAACGCTGGTGGCACCACATGTTGCGGGCCCTGGGTATCGCCCTCTACCCCCGCAAGGCCCCTGCCGCCCTGAGCCAGGAACTGAACGATTTCGATCATGCCCTCCTCGGCACCCTAATCGACGAACGGGAGTTCCCGCCCCCGGACGTTTATACGTTCTGGACGGAGGTGAAGGATCTCATCGCCCTGCCTGGCCACCCGCCGGCCCCGGGCAGCCCGGATGCCCTGCGCATCGCCCTGATCCAACGCCGGCTGGCGGATCGGCTGGGCCTGCTGCAGAGCACGATGCGGCGCATGATCGAACACGAACTGGCCGAGAGTCTGGAACTAGACCCGGATTACCTCCCGGGCTATCTGCTGCTGCTCCGCCATTACCGGACGCAGGGCAGCCTCGCCCTGGCCCGCCCTCTCATGGAGCGGATTCTCCAACGTTGGCCGGAGGATGCCGAGGCCCTCAATGAGGCCCTGGAGTTGGCCATCGCCGGGGATGCCTTCAAAAAGGCGGCGGGCCTGGCGAAACGCATCCTCGACCGTGACCCCATCAATCGCCGCGCCCGGCACAGCCTCTTTCGCGCTCACCTGGCCCATGCCCGCAAGCAGATGAAGCGCGACCGCCATGACCTGGCCCACAAGGAATTGGAGCAGGCTGACCGCTGGGCGGAGGGCGCCGAGCACCAGGTCCGGGTGGAACTTCTCCGTGGTCTCTCCCAACACCTGCTGGGCAAACCGGATCGGGCGGCCCTGCAACTGGCCTGCAACCGCCTGGGGGGAGGCATCGCTGGCCGACTAACCCTGGCCCTGGAGGCGGAAGGCCTGGGCTTCTCGCCCCAGCACTTTTTACAGGGCATCGGCCTGACCCCGATCCCCAAACCGGTCCGGGAGGACCTGCTGGCCTATTGCCGCATTCTGCGCACCCTGTTGGAGCAGGAGGACAAGGTCCAGGATCGCCGGCTGGCCCGGGTCGCGCAACCCTTCCATGGCGCGCTCCGCCAGGCGGCGCGCCTGCCCCTGGAGGCCCCGGACTATGAGACCGTCTGCGAGACCCTGCGCCTGGCGGGCTTGGCGGAGCTGCGCCTGGAATTCGCCAAGGCCGCCTTGCGGCGCTGGCCCAACAGGCCCCTGTTCGTGCTCCACCGGTACGAGGCCCAGACCAACCTGCCCGCTCCCGGCAGCCGCTTCCTGCATGACCTTCGCCCCCTGGAGGACGCCCTGACCCAGGCGCGGGCGGAGGGTGACCAGCGCACCACGCACCGTCTCCTCGAACTGCTCAAGGAGCAGTCCCCCTTCAGCTTCGACCCTGGCTTCAGCCCGTTCGGTGACCTGGATGATTTCGGGGACGACGAGGACGACCTCTACCCGGATGAAGACCTCGCCCTGGACCCGAAGGCGGCGGCTGAAATCGCCAACATGGATCCTGAGTTCCTCCTACGCCTGTTCAAGATGGCCCTGGGACCGGAGTTCAAGCAAGTGGAAAAGCTCTTCGGCAAGGATGTGCCGGCCGGGATACGACGCATGCTCACCAACGGTGAATTCTCTGGCCTCCCCCCGGAGGTGATCCAGATTCTCAGCCAACTGGCCGGGCTACCCCCTCCGCCGCCCCCGTCGCGATCCCCAGCCACACCCCCGCCACGGCCCGGACTTCAGCCCAAACCCAAACCCGGGCCGCGGGCTGGCAAGGCCGGTCTCAAGCCAACCGAGAAAGCCGGGGAGCTGAGTGTGTCGGATGGCCAATCCACCCCCACCAGATCGGGCCCGCCGCCTGGCTCGCCAGGGTCCGGGACCACCCCAGGGGAGGCATCCCCGGATGCCTCCCTCGGAACCTCCGGGTCTGACCGGGCCGGGCCCGGCGCAAAGCCCACCAGCAGCCAGTTGGACCTCTTCTAAATGCGTGACCCCTACCTGATCCTCGGTATCCCCGACGACGCCAGCGATGAGTCCGTCCATGCGGCCTACCTGGCGGCCATCAAGACCTGCCCGCCGGACCGTGATCCCCGTCGCTTCACCGACCTGCGCCAGGCCTACGAAACCCTGCGCACCCAACGCGACCGCCTGGCCTGGGACCTCTTCGACACCAATCCGCCGCAGCCCCTCGACCTCCTCGACCGCATCGCCCCGACGGGACCCCCGGGGCGGCCGACCCTGGCCCAGTTCCGGGCCCTGCTTCAGGGGGGCGCAGCATGATTTCCACCGCTCGGCCAGGGGCGAACGCGACCGGTGACGCCGCATGAATCCCCAGCAGCAAGCCCTTTTGGCGCGTCTGGCCAGCTACCTGGAACAGCAGGACCAGGCCGACACCGCCGCACCAACCGCAGGGGTTGCCGAGGCCCCGGACCTCTTCACCCTGCTCAGCGAATTGGCGGCCCTGCGCAACGAGGTCAAGATCGAGTCCCGGCAGGTCAAGGCCGCCCTCGACCAGTTTGGCGAACTCTTCGATCTCCTGCGCGATGCCCACCGCCGCCTGCAGGACGACCTGGACCGCCAGCGCGAGCGCGCCGCTGCAGAACGACGCGCCGCCGAGCAGGAACTGCTGCTGGAACTACTCGAATTGCGCGACCGCCTCCAGGCCGGCCAGGACCAGGCCGCCCGTTACCGCCCCGGCTGGCTGGCCCGACGGGGCGGGGCCGACCGCTTTGTCGCCGCCATGGCGGATGGCATGAGCATGAACCTGGACCGCCTCGATGCCCTGCTGGCTGGCCGCGGGGTGACCCTGGTCGAGGCCTTGGGTCAGGCCTTCGATCCGCATAGCATGCAGGCCGTGGATACCGCCCGCGAGACCGACCAGCCCGACGGCCGGGTGGTCGCCGTGGCCCGGGCCGGTTTTCGCCGCGACGGCCGCGTCCTGCGCCCGGCGGAGGTCATCGTCAATCAACTCGCCTGAGTCAGGGACTAGAGCAGCGATTGGGCCTGGGTCCGGAGCCCTGGCCAGGGCTGAGGCTAGGGCTGGGCTTGGGCTTGGGCTTGGGCCAGAGTGGAATTACCTCCGGAACTACAGGCCAGATTTGGCAACCCGGGGTGGCGGCCCGGCCGCGCTCCCCGGCTGGGGATCTGAATCCCGCGTCACCTTTTACCGACTATTACCGACCATGTTTAACAACCTGATAGGGCAAGATTCGTGAGCGATATCATCATCGGCATCGACCTGGGCACCACCAATTCAGAGGTCGCGGTCGTCCGCGATGGCCGCCCCGAAGTCATCGCGGTGGACGGTTCCAGGCTCTTGCCCTCGGTGGTTGGCCTGGCGGACGATGGCACCCTGCTCGTGGGCCAGGCGGCCCGCAATCAGTACGTCCTGCACCCGGATCGGACCGTCAAGTCCATCAAACGGCGCATGGGTGAGGACACGCGGGTGGCCATGGGGCACGAGAGCTTTACCCCCCAGGAGATCTCGGCCTTGATCCTGGGACGGCTGAAGCGCGCCGCCGAGGACCATCTGGGCGAGACCATTACCAAGGCCGTGATCACGGTGCCGGCCTACTTCTCCGACGCCCAACGCCAGGCGACCCGTGACGCCGGTCAACTCGCCGGGCTGGAGGTGATGCGCATCATCAACGAGCCCACCGCCGCCGCCCTCGCCTACGAGGTCGAGCACGTTGGACGCAAGCACATCCTGGTCTACGACCTGGGGGGTGGCACCTTCGATGTCTCGGTGGTGGGGGTGGAGAAGGACGTGGTCGAGGTCCTCGCCAGCCACGGCGACAACCAGTTGGGCGGTGACGACTTCGATGCCCGCATCCTCGACCACCTCAGCGACTGGCTGAAGCGCGAGCGGGGCGTCGACCCCACCGCCAATCGCCAGGCCATGGCCCGCCTGACCCGCGCCGCCGAGAACACCAAGATCCTGCTTTCCGACGCCCCCTTCGCCCGCATCGAGGAGGAATACCTGCTGGAGGGCAAAGATGGGCCCGTGCACCTGAGCCTGGAGCTGAGCCGCGAGGATTACGAGGCCATGATTCAGTCTTACGTGGACGAGACCCTGGCCGCAGTGCATATCGCCCTGGAAGGGGCCAAGCTGCGGGTGGCGGACTTGGACGAGATACTGCTGGTGGGTGGCGCCACCCGTACCCCCCTGATTCAGCGCCGGTTGGAGAAGGATCTGGGCCTCCAGCCCCGCGGCGAACTGGACCCGGACCTGTGCGTGGCCACCGGTGCCGCCATCCAGGCGGCGGTCATTGCCGGCCAGCGGGTCTCCCAGGTACTGGTGGATGTCACCCCCTACACCTTTGGCACCAACGCCATCTCGGTGCTCGACGGCGAGATGTACCCTTACACCTACATCCCGCTGATTCGCAAGAACAGCCCCATCCCGATCACCAAGAGCGAGGCCTTCTCTACCGTCTATGACGAGCAGGAGACCATCGAGGTCAACATCTACCAGGGCGAGGACCCGGACGCCCTGAACAACATCCGCATCGGCTCCTTCCGCATCGAGGGCCTGAGCAAGGTGCCGGCGGGCAATGTCATCGTCACCACCTTCTCTCTGGATATCAACGGTATCCTCAAGGTGACCTCGCGGGAGAAGCGCACCGGCCTGGAAAAGCACATCACCATCGAGAACGCTACCTCACGCTTCGAGGAACAGGAGATGAGCGCGGCCCGGGAGCGCATCGAGGCCCTGATCGCCGGTGACGACACCCAGGAGGGCCAGCGCGAGTCGGTCAAGGCCCAGGCCCTGATCGAAAAGGCCGAACGGCTCATGGAAGACGCCGGCCCCGAGGATCGGGAGGACCTGATCAACGGCATTGAGGCGGTGCGCGATGCCCTGGCCGGAGATGACCTCATCGCCCTGGAGGAGACCATGGCCGCCCTCTCGGACCTGATCTTCTACCTCCAGTCCTGAGGGGCCTCTGGTCCCCCGTGCCAGGACCGGAACCGGCCCCTACCGCTACCTTTTGTCCCATGGACCGTTGTCCCAACTGTCGTGCCCGGGTTCAGGAAGGCCCTGCTTGCCGCCGCTGCGGCATGGATCTGCGCCTACTCCTCGCCGTCGAGGCGGCGGCGGAGCATTGTCTGCGGCAGGCCCTGGACCAGCTAACTACCGGGGAGGAGGCGGCAGCCATGCACAACCTGCGTCGCGCCCTGGGTCTGCGCCATGACCCCCTCGTCGCCCATCTGTTGGAATTGCTGGCTGCCGAGGCCAGGGATCGGGAAGCGGTGGCCCGGCCCCACGGTACCAGACCACCCGCGGACTGGTATCTGACCTAACTATCATGAGGGGGGACAACCACACCCTGAAAAACGAAAGGAACCGGCGGTGAGTTTCCGGCTAACTTCTTTGAAAGGTTGTGCCAGGCCCTTGATGACGATGGACCCTGTCGGGTGCTATCCCCCAGGGCGTTGTTTCCGACGCGAATGGACCTGGATGGGGTATAAAGCTAGCCATACCAGCTGCACTTCAGTTTTCGGAGCGGAAGAAGGTCGGGGAAACCCAAAAACTGCTCGGTGATGTGTATAACCGGATGGGAGTGGGTTAAATCGCCATGAAATATTGCCAGTGGAAGCGACGCCGCATGCAGAAGGGTCCTGCCCAAGGTCTATGGGGACCCCTCCTGGCGGTTGCGCGGGGGCATCGTGCCCATGCCATCCTCATCCTTTCGGGGTTCTGGCTTCCACTCCTGGTCGTCCATGCGGAGGTAATCCGCCCGGATATCTGCCTGGAGATCCTGACGGCGGGCCAGAACCCGGTCGCCCGCCTCCAGGCGGAGTTAGCTGCCACCCCCGCAGCGCAGCGGCAAGGACTGATGGAACGTCTGCTGCCTGATGACGCCAGCGGGATGCTGTTCGTCTTTCCCGAGGCGGCACCCCGCGCCTTCTGGATGCGCAACACCCCCGGCTCCCTGGATATGCTGTTCGCCGACAACGCCGGGCGCATCCACCATATTGCCCGGGAGACCCAGCCCTTCTCCGACCAGCGCTATCTTTCCCAAGGGCCCGCCCAGTATGTGCTCGAAACCCGCGGGGGCTTCGCCGGGCGGCAAGGCATCGTGCCCGGCATGACCCTGGCGTGGCGCGCGGGTCCCTGTGCCGACCCACTGACGCACTGATGCCCTCATGATCGCCGTCATCGACCGCTATCTGCTCCGGGAGGTGATCAAGATCTTCCTGGCCGTGCTGGGTACCGTCCTGCTGATCGTGGTCAGCCTGCTCATGCTCCGCGCCCTGGAGGACATCAATGCCGGCGCCCTGGCCTCGGACATCGTCCTGAGGTTCATGGGGCTGCGCATCCTCAGTGACTTGCCGAGTCTGTTACCCCCCATCTTCTTCGTCGCCGTGCTCCTGGCCCTGGGACGCATGGCCCAGCACAGCGAGCTGATCGCCTTCGCCGCCTGCGGTATCGGGCCGATCCGCACCTACCGCGCCCTCTTTTTCGCCGCTATCCCCGTCGCCCTCCTTGCCGCTTGGCTCACCTTGCACCTGCGTCCCCAAGTCGTTAGCGAGCTCATGCAGATCCGCACCCTGCAGCAGGACGAGGCGCAACAATTGTTCGGGATCAAGGCCGGACGCTTTTATCAACACGATCAGGGGCGGATCACCCTCTATGTCGACGAGATCCAGGATGGCAGCCGACTGCGCAACATCTTCATCCACGACCAACGCGAGGACGTCATCAAGGTCATCCTTAGCCAGGAAGGCCTACTGCGTGAGGAGGAAGCGACGGGACAGCAATTCGTCACCCTGCTGGCCGGCCAGCGCTATGACGGCCAGCCAGGGACCGCCAACTATGCCATCGGCGAGTTCGACCGCTACAGCCTCCGCCTGCAGCCCCGGCAATTGGACGAGGTCCAAAGTGAGAAGCGCGCCACCTACCCTACCCAGGCCTTGCTCATCTCCGGCGATCGCAAGGATATGGCGGAATTCCAATTCCGGCTTTCCAGTCCCCTCGCCGTCATCACCCTCACCCTGCTCGCCGTGCCCCTCACCGCCCGCTCTCCCCGGCAGCGCAATACCTGGCGGATGTTCATCGCCTTCCTGACCTACATCAGCTTCTTCAATCTCCAGCGGGTGGCGACCAACTGGTATGAATCCGGGGCCACCCCCCCTTGGCTGGGCAGCCTCTGGTATCAGTTAGCGGTATTGGGACTGGTCCTGGCCGTAGTCCTGCCCACCGGTCGCTGGTTGCGGCGCATCAGGCCGGCGGCCTCCTCATCCGCCTGAAACCTCGCTCACCATCTCGCCCCCTATAGGGCGGTACGGGGCCGATGGCGGCCGGTCGAGGGGCCGATCAAGCGCGCCTGGGGGCGACCTCCCCCCTCACCCACCACCGCCTCAGCCGGTGACCACCCCCTCCCACCAAAAAGGGCGCCCGTAGGCGCCCTCCCGACCGTCAGCGCGACCGTCGCCGGGGCCAGGCCCCCGCCGCACGGCCGTGCATCAGTTCACCCCGCGCCTCAATTCACCTTCGGCGCCAGTTCCCCCTGGGTATAACGCGCCGTCATGGCATCCAGCGACAGCACCCCCTGGGCGACGATCTTGCTGGCATTGTCAGGGCCAGGGCGCCCAGTTGGGCCGCTGCTTGTTCGGTGAGTTACGCCCGGGTCTGGGTCGGGCGGAGCTGATCGGGCTGAGTGAAGGCCCACTTCAGGAGATTGAAGGTCGCATGGTCACGGAGATCGTGGAGTTTGATCTCATGGACCTGGGGCACCAGGCCGGTGGAGGCGATATAGATGCGAATGATCTCGATATCCGACACGTTGAGCAGCGGCGGGTATGCCAGGGCCGGCTTGTATTTCTGAAGTTGCTCGAATGCCTTGTCCAGGTCCTTCCCCGGGCTCTTGTACTCCCAGGCGAAGTAGCCGCGCCACCAGACATCGGCCCATCCCTCGCCCCCGCCGGCCTTGCTGGCGCCCTTCTCGAAGCAGAACCAAGCGCCCTCCGGATCAGCCTGGGCCGGGCTGGGGACGCCGACCAAGGCGTAGAGGTCGAGGAAGTGCTCTTGGGAGGCTTGATTTTCCTTGAGCTTTACGCCGTCCAACTTGCGGATAAAGTCGTCCGGGGTCATGACGCTTCCTAGCTGGGTGGATAAAGGAACGAGCCACCAGGCTCAGGGCGGAGTGTAGCGGATTCAGGCCGTCATAAGCGCCCTTCATGTCCGCACCTTCAGGCTCGCACCACCTTCCGTCGGGCGAAAATGGCACCGCCCTTCTTCTGCCCACCGGCAAATCCTTATCTGCCGCGACGACCTAACCCACCCTAGGACCGGGTCCTACGCCGCCGGCTGCTTCATAAATAAGGCGCGCACGGCATCGTTGACGCGCGTCTGCCAACCCGGCCCGCTGGCCTTCAACGCGGCTAGCAGGTCCGCATCAAAACGGATCGTGGTCGAAACCTTCTTGGCCACCGCAGGGGGGCGGCCCAGGCGCACCCGAGGTTTCACGGCGGCCCATTCCTCATCCGTCAACGGTCGGGCGTCCGGATCGGACAGTGCCGCGGCGGTGATGGCGGCATCCTCCTCGGGGGTGGGTAGCAGGGTTCCAGGCTTAAGACGTGGCATAGCGGTCGATCTCGGTACGGGTAGCCTTGCGGAGACTGATGATGCGCCGTGCGCCAGGGCGATCCACGAAGAC